>NZ_SNWR01000001.1:6090369-6450739 GCF_004362215.1 Paractinoplanes brasiliensis
TGACGCCGACGTGCCGCAGCGGTGGATGGCGGAGAAGGGCGGAAAGCCGCTGTCGCCCAATGGCATCAAGCTGATGCTCAAGCGTCGTGGTGCTGCCGCTGGCGTGACGGATACGCACGCGCACCGGTGGCGGCACGACTTCGCCCACGAATGGCACAAGGGCGGAGGCAACACCGGCGACCGCGCCGGTGGATTTGGGGCTCAGGGCATGGCCTTGGGCAGCGTGAGCGCCGAATGCGCCGGTCGTCCGCCCGCGGGGGGCATGACGCTGAGACTGCGCAGTCGGTTGTTGCGCTGCTGCAGTTCCTCGTCGGTGGTCGGGAAGAGGGTGGCGCCGCCCCGGCCGGCCAGCCCTTGGTTCGCCGTTACGAAGTCACGGGTGTCGCGCTCGTAGGCGGCGAAGCCGGCGGCGTGATCCCGGTCGGCCAGGGAAGCGGCGAGCATGTAGGCGCCCACGAGCGCGAGGCTGGTGCCCTGCCCGGTGAGGAACGAGGGCGCGTACGCCGCATCGCCCAGCAAGGCCACCCGGCCGCTGGACCAGCGGGGCAGGTGGATCTGGCTGACCCCGTCGAAGAACAAGTCGTCGGCCTTGTGCATGGCGGCCAGCATGCCGGGGACCTCCCATCCGGCCTCGGCGAAGACCGAGGTGAGCAGCTTCCGCTGGATGTTCGGGTCGGAGAAGGCCTCGAACGGTGGTTCCGTCCGGGCGAAGTTCAGGAAGGCGTGCACGTCGCCGTCGCCGGCGGCGTAGAGCGCGGCGGCCCGGCCGGGGCTGTTCCACATCACAGTCTCGTCGCGGAGCCCGAAGGTGTTGGGCATGGTGAACACGGCGAAGCAGTAGCCGAGGTAGCGGTGGAACTGTTGTTCGGGGCCGAGGACCAACTGCCGGGTGTGTGAGTGCACACCGTCGGCCCCGACCACGACGTCGAAGGTTCGCCGGCCGCGTCCGCGGAAGGTGACGTCGACGCCGTGGGCGTGGTCGTCGAGGGTGTCGATGGAGTCGCCGAACAGGAACTCCACATCGTCCCGGACCGCGGCGTAGAGGGCGTCGGTGAGATCTCCCCGCCGCACCTCCAGATCTCGTCCCCCGACACCGCCGGTGACGGCATGCGGGTGCAGCGAGACCACCTCGCTGCCGTCGCCGTCCAGGAAGGTCAACCGGCGCACGTCGATGTGCGCCTCCTGCAGGCGATCGAGGAGGCCCATCCGGCGGACGACCTCCAGCGCGGTGCCGCGGACGTCGATGGGATAACCACCGCTGCGGACCGTGCCCGCCTTCTCCACCACCGTGACCGCGTACCCGCAACGGTTCAGCCAGAACGCGAGGGCGGGCCCCGCGACGCTGGCTCCGGATATCAGCACCGTGCGTTTCGGCGTGGTGCTGGTGCTGCTGGTCGGCTCAGCAGAAATCAATTTCTGGCTCCTTTGCTCATGGTACGGAGGGCTAGCAGGGACAGTGTCGTCACGACGCCGGCGATGACCAGGGCGGTGACGTAAGCCGACTCGGCCGGGATGTCAGACCCGGCCGGAGTCCCGGCGGTGAGGACGGCGCCGCCGATCTGTGCGCCGGTGGCGAAGCCGAGCACCCGGATGACCAGGACCATGCTGGTGGCGGTGCCGGTGTTGCCCTGGTCGACCGAGGTGGCGGTCTTGATGACCAGCGCCGTGATGCAGGCGCCGTTGGCCAGGCTGATCAGCGCCTTGCCGACGACCAGATGCCAGACCTCGGTGTGGACGAGAGCCATGCCGATCAGGCCGGCTGTCATGAGCACGATGCCGGCGGCGACCACGGCGGTCGAGCCGAAGCGCCGCACCCCGAGCCCGCCCAGGGGTCCGCTGATCGCCGCCATCGCGGCGGCGGGCAACAGGTAGCGCCCGATGTCGGTGGGACTGGCTCCGAAGCCGTACCCGTCGCCGGACACCGCGAACAGCTGCGTAACCAGGTAGATCGACAGCGCGGCGCCGACGCAGGTGGCGAAGGTGACCACATAGGAGCGCCAGATCGCCGGCCGGGCCAGCAGGCGCAGGTCGAACATCGGCGTGGCCGTGCGGCGTTCGACGGCAACCCAGCCGGTCACGAAGATGGCCAGGAGCACGACGACGCCGATGAGCAGGAGGGGCTGGGAGCCCATGTCGGGCGCCGTCGCGAGCCCGGCCATGAAGGTCAGCACGATGCCGCTCAGCAGCAGCATGCCGGGCCAGTCGATCCTGGCGTCGGTCCGGCTCGGTTGATCGCCCGGCAACAGCCGGTGGACGAGTACGGTCGCCGCGACGATCGCCATGGTCGGGATCGCGAACATCCAGCGCCGCGACAGCCCTTCGGCGATGGGACCGGCGATCAGCGTCCCCAGCATGCCGCCGCCGACGAAGAATCCGCTGACCACGCCGATGGCCACCGGGGACCGGTCGGCCGGGAGGAGCTTGCGCATCAGGATGAAGGAGAGCGGCATCGCGCCCACCATCGCGCCCTCCAGGGCCTGTCCGGCCAGCAGCACCGGGAGGTTCGGCGCGAGTGAGGACACCAGGCCGCCGGCCGTCACCACCACCATCAGCCAGATCATCACCCGTTTCCCGCCGTGGCGGTCGCCGAGGACGCCGGCGATGGGCGCGGTGAGGGCGCCGGTGATGAGCATCGCGATGCTCAGCAGTGCGCCCTGGGCGGGGTCGATCCCGAGCTCGCGCTGCAACAGCGGGAGCGTCGGTGACACCACCGATTCGAGCGTGCCGAGGGCGCCGGCCAGGATACCTACGGCAGCGACGGCGGAGTTGCCGACGGTGCGAATCGGAGGAGCCGCGGGTGCGGTCATGGACGTCCTGCCTTCTTTCGAGGGATGTCGGCCGTGATCGCGGCGAGGCCCGGGACAGCCGGCCCGGTCGTGCCGGCCGGGTGGCCGGCGGAGGCGTGGCCGAGGACGGTCACCGCCAGCGCGACCAGCGCTGCGGCGGCGACCGCGAGGCCTTCGTGCAGCTGGCTCAGCGCCGCGCCGGCGACCGCTCCGAGGGCGATGAGAGTGACGGCGGCGCCTCGGCGCAGTGCCGGTTGGCCGCGGCCGCCGCCCAGCCGCGAGTCCGCCGCGAGGCTGGTCAGCGTGGACGTGACAACCACGGTGGTGACGTCCTTGACGGCCAGGTGGCGTGCTGTCGCCGCCTGTACGCCCATGGCCAGTGCCAGCAACAACGCCATCGTCGCGCGGGCGGCCGGGGTGCCCGCCCCGAGCAAGGCCAGGCCGAGCGCCGTGCCGGCCAGAACCACTCCCACGACACTGAGCAGGCCCGTGCATCGGCGGCTCCAGCCGGGGCCGGCGAGGCGCAGCACGCGCCCGGCCACGGCAGCGCCGACCAGGAAGAACACCAGCGCCAGGACCGGTCCGAGCACGGGCAGATCCGTCGTGCCGGTGGCTGCCATGCCGAGGATGACCACGTTGCCGGTCATGTTGCCGGCGAACACCTTGTCCAGGCTCAGGTATCCGACCGCGTCGACGATGCCGGTGGCGAAGGTGAGGGCGAGCATCAGGCCCACCGGCGTGACGAGCCGTCTCATCGGCCCGCCGCGTAACCCTGGGCGCCGCGTGGGTTCGCCGCCGCCTGCAGGAGGCCGCTGTGCGGATCGCGGGTGACCACGGACAGCCGGCCGAGGCTCCACGGTCCGGAGACGGTCACGTCGTGGCCGCGGTCGCGCAGTGCGTCGATGACCGCTCGGCCCGCTCGCTCCTCGATCACCAGCCCGCCCGGTGTCCAGGTCCGCGGCCAGAACGAGCTCGGCATCGCGGTGGTGTGGAACGCGGGCGCGTCGATCGCCTCCTGCGGGTCCATCCCCAGGGCGAGGGTGCGTACGAGGTAGAGCAGTTGCCATTGGTCCTGCTGGTCGCCGCCCGGTGTGCCGAGCGCGGCGACGGGACTGCCGTCGCGCAGCAGCAGCGTCGGCGACAGGGTCGTCCGCGGCCGCCGACCCGGGGCCAGGCGCGTCGGGGCGGCCGGGTCCAGCCATGTCATCTGGAGCCGCGTGCCGAGTGCGAAACCGAGTTCCGGCACCGCCGGGGAGGACTGCAGCCACCCGCCCGACGGCGTGGCGGAGATGATGTTGCCCCAGCGGTCGACGATGTCGATGTGACAGGTGTCGCCGCGGGTCTCGCCGGTCTGCTGCACGGTCGGTTCGCCCACGCCCTCGGCCCGGACCGAGGGCTGCCGGGCGATCAACGGCGGAGCGTACGGTGTGATGCCGATGTCACCGGGCCGGAACGCGGTCGATGCACCCGGGCCGATCAGGCCGGCGCGCTCCTTGCTGTACCGGGAGGACAGCAGCCGGTGCGCCACGGCCTCCGCGTCCGCCGGATCCCGATGCCCGTAGTACGCCTCCCGGTCGGCCATCGCCAGCTTCAAAGCCTCGATGATCGTGTGGACTCCTCCGGCGGTCGACGGATCGATCTGTGCGTCGTCGAAGTGGTCGAGAATGGTGAGGGCCTGCAGCAGCACGGGACCCTGGGACCACAGACCCGCCTTCGCCACCGTGACACCCCGGAACTCCGCGGTGACCGGGGGCTCGACCGACGGCGTGAAGTCGGCGAAGTCGGCGGCGCTGAGCACGCCGGCGTGGTCGGTGCCCGAGGAGTGCCGATGTGGCGTCGCCGCGAACTCGGCCACGGCGGTGGCCACGAAGCCGGTTCGCCAGGCGCGCCGGGCGGCGTCGATGCGGGCAGTCCGGGTGCCGCCGGCGCCCTCTGCGCAAAGCCGGCGCAGGGTCCGTGCGTAGACCGGGTTGACGACAGTATCGTGCGGTTGCGGGACTCGCCCTTCGGGCATCCACAGCGCGTACGACGTCGGCCAGTGCGTCCGGAAAAGATCCTCGACCGTGGCCAGGACGCGTGCCAATGGGGGTACGACCGGAACTCCACGCTCCGCGTAGTCGATCGCGTAGGCCAGGATGTCGGTGAGCTCCCAGGTACCGAACTCGGCGAGCAGCCACAGCCAGGAGTCGACGGCGCCCGGGACTGCGGCGGCCAGGGCGCCCGCGCCCGGGACATGGTCGAGTCCTTCGGCCCGGAAGTGCTCTATCGTCGCTGCCCGCGGAGCGTGGCCCTGTCCGGCCAGCACCAGCGGGGACGTTCCCGCCGCCGTTGCGAAGACGGCGACGAGATCGCCGCCCGGCCCGTTGAGATGGGGTTCGGCCACGTGCAGCACGAAGGCGCCGGCGGTCGCCGCGTCGAACGCATTGCCGCCCCGCTCCAGCACGGACTGGGCCGTGGCGGAGGCCAGCCAGTGCGTCGACGCGCACATGCCGAACGATCCCCTCAGCGTGGGCCGGGTCTTGTCGGCCATGTCCGTCACCTCCCGTTCCTCATCGCGCGTGGTGGGCGGCGTGATGGGCGGCCAGGACGTCGCCGCCGAAGTCTGTCTCCGGGTCCCGCCACACCGCGTGCGCGTGGTTGACCCCGCGATGGACGTTGGTCCACTCGATGAGGAGCCGCGGGCCCTGCAGGCGGTAGTAGTGCGGCTGGCCCGCCGTGGTCGAGCCGGCCCAGGCGAGGTGCACAGCGTCCAGCGCCTTCGGGTCGTTGTAACGGGGCAGTGGCGATATCCCGCCCGGCACGCGGTCGAGGTAGGTGCCGAGCAGTGCCCGCAGCAGCTCGCGCTGAGCGGCGTCGAGCTCGGCGCCCGGCACGCCCTTGGGCGTAGGGGTGAGGGCCAGCGCCCGCTGGTCCGCACCGGCGAGGCCGGTGGCCGGTTCGTCGGCACGGTCCGGCACGTGCGGGCCCGGGCGCCAGAGTTCGCGGCGCTTCACCACGCGGCCGCCGATCCGGGTGCTGTTGCCCGCCACAATGTCGTTCGGGGCGCGCGCCAGCAGCACCGCGTGGGCGGGGTCGGGGCGCAGGGAGCGGACCAGCTCGCGGGCCAGGTCCTCGGCCGTTCCCAGCGGACGCAGCGTCGCTCCGCCCAGGAGCGGGGAAACGGCCGGGTCGGCGCCGAGGAAGCACGGCGTGGTCGCGACGACGCGCCCGTCGACCACGAGGTAGTTGAGCGAGACGTGGTGGCCGCCGAACCGCCATCCCCACGGTTGGGTTCCGCCGGGCTCGCCGAAGACCCGCAGGTAGTACATGCCCGGGTCGCGGGTGCGCTCCCGGCCCCAGTGCACCGAGAAGCCCTCGACGCGGTCGAGTACGTTCTCCAGGCCGAGCACGGTGGCGACGGTGGTGTACCCGGCTTCGGAAAGCCCGCTCGCGACAAGCCGCATCACCAGCCGGTGCTGGACGGGGTGCTGCTGGTGGAAGGTGAGCCCGCCGTGATCGGTGGGCGTGTAGAACCAGCGGGTACGTTCGGCCTCGGCCACGCCGCCGGCGCTCGGCGCCGGCCCGACCGCCACCGTGCGCTGGTCCGCGTCCAAGGAGTCCAGCCACGCCTGGGCTGCCTCGGCCATCCGGTCCGCGACCTCGCGGGCGACGTCGGTCATCGCCCGCGCGCGCCTGACATCAAGGCCCGCCGGCCGTGGGCCTGCGTCGCGCTGCTCACCGCGAGGCCATTTCGAGGAACTCGCGCACCCAGAGGGCGATCGTGTGCGGGAACTCCGGCGCGATCGCGTGTCACCCACCCTCGATCGAACGCAGTCGGGCGTCGGGAATCCGTTGCTCCATCAAGATGGCGCCCCTGTATGGCGCCGGCCGGTCCGCCGTGCCGCGGTCTGCCTGTTGTCCTAGCCACTGCTGACTCCTTGTCACGTAGTGAAGAGTCGACCTTATTTGAGATGGTCCTATCATATATGCCTTGCGAGAAAGCCGAACCGCAGGGCGGAGGCGGATCGCCTGTGGGCAACACGGTCGCCCGTCTGGGAAAGGTGTGCGCGGCAGAGGCGAGAGCACCGGATGAGCGGCTGGGTTCCAGGCAGCGAGTCTTCGCCGATGCCGCGCGATCTCAGCCCGAAGCCATCAGCGCGCTGCCCGTCGCGGCGGCGATAAATGTATTGAGCCCGGTCTCAAATGCGATATATACCTCAGATCAGAGAGACCAAAAGCCACATGGCGTTCGGGCGCAGAGATCGCTGATACGAACCGCTCCACCGAGGGCTATTCGAGGGCGAGTGCCGCCTCGGCCGGCCGGTTACGCGTCACCTGCCATGCGGGCAGGAGCATGGCTCCGAGCGTCAGCAGCGCGGCGAGTGTGGCTGTCGACAGGTAGATCCACGGGGACCCGGCCGGTAGGGCGGAGCCGAGGCGCTTGAGGCTGACCGGCACGAGGATCCCGGTCACGGCAGCGGTGCCCAGCGCGATGCCGCCGGCGGCCAGGATCGCGCCCTCCAGGCCGACCATCCGCATCACCTGGCCACGAGTCGAGCCGGCGAGCCGCTGCAGCCCGAACTCCCGCCGCCTCGCCGCCGTGCTCGACACCAAGGTGTTGATCACCGTGATCGCCGCGTACCCCGCGATCATGAGCACCATGATGTAGATCGCGAAGTTGGCGGTCTTCTTCTGCTCGTCAAACTCCGTCAACAGGACGTCGCGGCCAGTCACTGCCAGTCCCGCCTCGGCGGAGGTCACCTTGGTCAGCTCCGCCACCAACTGCTCGGGGGTGATGTTCCCGTCAGAATTGACCAGGATGCGCGTCGCATGTCCCTCGGTGGTGTGGGCGGCCAGGGTGTCGGCGGGGAGCAACAGGGTGTTGTAGTCGTCCGGGGCGGAGAACAGCGCGGCTACTCGCAGGTCGAGAGGGGTGTTGTCGCCCATCCGCAGTTTGATCGTGTCGCCGACGTCGACGCCGAGCTTGTCGGCGTGCTGGTCCTCGATCGCGATCGTTTCGTCGTGCAGGTCGGAGATGCGGCCCGCGGTGACCTTGACTGGCGTGATGGCGTCGGCGCCGGCGGCGGTGACGCCCTGCAGGGTCCAGCCCTCGTTCATCGGCGAGCGGTCCTTCGGACTCTCGATGAAGCCGACACTGTCGATGTGCTCCGAGGCGCCGGCGACGCTCGGCAGATCGCTGATCCGTTCCAGCAGGCCCGCGTCGAGGCGGTCCTGAGTGGTCACCACAGCGTCGGCGACCAGGTTGTCCGCGAAACTTCGCCGATCAGCCTCGTCGCTCGTCGCCTGGAGGTACAGCATCCCGGTCGACACCGCGGTGAGCAGGATGACCGGCCCCATGACGGCCGCCAGCCGGCCGCTGCGCCCACGTGCGTTGAGCACAGCGAGCTGGCCGGTCACGCCACCCAACGCGCGCACGGGCCACTGCACGGCAAAGGTCGTGACCTTCGTCAGCACGGGTGCCAGCAACGCGAACCCGATAGCGAGCAGGATCACGGCGGGCGCGGCGGTGGCCGGCGAGAGCGGTCCACTCATCACGGCGATTGTCACGATGGTCAGGGCCATCCCACCGGCGAGGACGATCACCGCCAGCAGCAAGCGTCCGGCGCCGATCAGCTTGCCTTCGACAGAGACCTCCGCGAGCGCCTGGGTCGGCTTGACGCGCGACGCCCTTCTGCCGGCACCCAAGGCGCCGGCCACGGCCGCGAGGATCGCCACCGCCATGGCGGCCACGGTGGGGATCCAGCCCTGGTGGAAGGCCACGCCGTCCGCGGCGATCCCGCGCTCGGCGAGCTGCTCGAACACGAACTCGCCCAGGAACCGGCCCGGGAAGGAGGCTAGTGCGGTGGCTAGTAGGGACAGCAGCAGCGTCTCGCGAAGGATCAGCCGGCGCAGTTGGCGGGGTGTCGCGCCCACGGCTCGCAGCAGCGCCAGGTCCTGCTGGCGCTGGGCGATCGAGAGGGCGAGCATGGAAGCCACCCCGAAGATGGACACCAGGATCGCGAAGGCGGTGAGGATTCCGGCCAGGCCCATCACCGTGACGCCGCTCTCCCTGGCCTCGCGCAGTTCGGCCTGCCCCCGTTGGTCACCGACCAGGGTGACGGTCGTGGCATCCAACTCGGCGTCGATCCGCTTCCGGAGCTCGCTGATGTCCACTCCGGGATCGGCCACCACACCGATCGCGTCGACCGTGCCCGCCCGCGGGACACCCTCGAAGACGAATCTCTCGGTCTTTCGCACACCAGGCAGCGCCGCGATCGTGTCCGCCAGCCCCGCCTCGATACGGACCCGCTCGGGCAGGATCGGAGGTTCGTCGGGGTCGCCACCGGAGTCGTGGTACTCCTGGTCGCCGGCGACGACGACGTCGGCCGAGGCAAGCTGTCGGGGAGGAACATCTGTACGAATGCTGGTCTCGATCAGGCCGCCACAAGCCATCATGATGGCAGCCGCGAAGAACATGGCCAAAAACGCCGCCACGAACATGCCCGCGCGAAACCGCAGGGTGCGCAATGCGAACGCCAGCATCAGCGCTGCCCTCCCCGGCTCGTGGCCAACCGCGGGAGAGGGCCTTCGTTGGCGAACGCACCCAGGTGGGTCATCCGGTCGGCCACGGATTGAGGTGTCGGCGAGCGCAGCTCACCGGCCAGGCGCCCGTCGGCCAGAAACAGGACGCGATCGGCGTACGACGCGGCGACCGGATCGTGGGTCACCATCACGATCGTCTGGCCGGCCGTCTGCGATGCCTCCCGCAGCAGCGTGAGAATGTCGCGTGCGGTCCTGGTGTCCAGCGCGCCGGTCGGCTCGTCCGCGAAGATGACCGCGGGGTCACTGACCAACGCCCGAGCGATGGCGACCCGCTGCTGCTGCCCACCGGACAGCTCCGCCGGACGGTGGTTGCTTCGATCAGCCAGGCCAACCTGTTCCAGGATGTTCGAAACCCGGCCCTGAGCCGGCTTGCGGCCGGCGAGCCGCAGCGGCAACGTCACGTTCTGCCGTACGGTCAGGACCGGCAGCAGGTTGAACGCCTGGAAGACGAAGCCGATCCGGTCCCGCCGCAGCTTCGTCAACTCGCTCTCGTTCATCTCGCTGAGCTCATGCTCCTCGATCAGAACCGAACCCGACGTCGGCTGATCCAACCCGGCCGCGCACTGCAGCAGAGTGCTTTTGCCGGAGCCCGAAGGCCCCATGATCGCCGTAAACGTTCCTCGAACGAACCGCGTCGTCACGCCATCGAGCGCCACCACCTGGTTGTCGCGCCGTCCGTAGACCTTGCGCACAGCCGTCAGCCGCACCGCATCAGTCGTGTCTCCGGTGTTATCCAACATTCTTCCCGCCGGACAGCCGTCCGACCCGGTGCCGGACGATTCAGTAACCACCCTGTCGTCCACGGCGGCGCCGCACATCGTTTGGCCACACCGTCTCCGCCTGGTGCGCGCGGACCAGACCGGAACCGCTTCTGGTGCAGATGCACTACACGCATGGCCCGTGTCCGGGGGTGGCCGTCCCGTAGCCTGACCGTGTGTCGCGTGAGTGGACATCGCGGGCGAGGCGACCCGGCACGCGGTGGTGGCGGGAGGCGGCGGTCGTCGCGGTGGCGTTCGTGCTCTGCCTGCTCGGAGGTTTGCTGCACGACGACGACACCCTGGCGCCGCCGCAGGCGCCGACCTACCTCATCGCCGCGGTGTCGTCGGCGATGCTCCTGGCGCGGCACCGCTTGCCCGTGGCCACCGTGACGGCCACGACCGTGTGCGGCATGCTTGTGGCGCCCTTGGGCCTGTTGCCCAGCCCACTCGTCATTGCCCCCGCACTCATAAGCGCTTACTCGCTCGCCGTACGCAGCGAACTCCGGGTGACGGTCGTGATCCTGCTCCCGTCGGCCGCGCTGCTGGTCGCCCCCACCCCGTTCTTCGAGACCGACTTCTCGTGGGAGGACACGAGCAGGCTGGTGACCGTGGCCGCGTCCCCGCTCATAGCCGCCCTGCTCGGCCGCTCGGCGCAGCACCGGCGGGCCTACCTGACAGTCGTGCAGGAGCGGGCACGCCGGGCCGAGGAAACCCGGGACAGCGAGGCCCGCCGTAAGGTCGCCGAGGAGCGGGTCCGCATCGCCCGCGAACTGCACGACCTGGTAGCCCACCAGATCACCCTGGCCAACGCGCAGGCCTCCGTCGCCGCCCACCTCTTCGACACCCGCCCAGAGCAGACTCGCGTCAGCCTGGAGGAACTGGTCAAGACCACCCGCAACGCCCTGGACGACCTGCGGGCTACCGTCGGCCTGCTGCGCCAGCCCGACGACACATCCGCACCCATCGATCCGGCGCCCGGGCTGTCGCAGGTCCCCGCCCTGCTGAGCGCCTTCCGCCGCGCGGGCCTGGAAGTGTGGATGCACGAGGACGGCACAGCCAGGCCGCTACCACCGGCAGTGGACCTCACCGCCTACCGCATCATCCAGGAAGCCCTGACCAACGTGACCAAGCATGCACCCGCCGGTAGCGCCCAGGTACGCCTCAGCTGGCACAGGGATCACTTGAGCATCACCGTCACCGACGACGGCAAGGGCCCCGCTACGCCGAGGCGCCCACCCGGTTACGGTCTGATCGGCATGCATGAACGGGCGACCGCGGTCGGCGGAACCCTCACCGCGGGCGCGCGCCCTCAGGGAGGATTTCTGGTCTCCGCCGACCTGCCTCTTCGATCTGCTGAGAACACAGCACGGACGACTGAGGCGGCAGCCGGAAGTGAGGACCGATGATCCACGACGCACCAGGTCAGGGACGCGCGGTGCCGCTCCGGGTCCTCCTCGCCGATGACCAGGCGCTGCTACGCGGTGCTTTCCGCACCCTCCTCGACAGCGCCGACGACATCACCGTGGTTGGCGAGGCGAGCCACGGCGGGCAGGCGGTGGCCCTGACCCGCGAGCTACACCCAGACGTCGTGATCATGGACATCCGGATGCCCGACATGGACGGCCTCACCGCCACCTTGACGATCTGCGCCGACCCGGACCTGCGTGCCACCCGCGTACTGATTCTCACCACGTACGAGACCGACGAGTACATCGCTCAAGCCCTGCGCGCCGGGGCCAGCGGCTTCATCGGCAAGGGCATCGAGGCCCCGGACCTGCTGAACGCCGTACGCACGGTAGCCGCCGGCGACACCCTCTTGTCCCCAGCCGCGACCCGCTCTCTGGTCGCCCGATTCCTCGCCACACCGGCCGAAACCCCACCACGCCATCCGCAACAACTCGCCGCACTCACCCCGCGCGAACGCGAGATGGTCGCTCTGGTGGCAACCGGCCTGTCCAACCTGGAGATCGCTGACCGGATGTACCTCAGCCCCTTCACCGTCCGCGCCCACGTGCAGCGCGCCATGACAAAGCTCGGGGCACGCGACCGCGCGCAACTCGTTGTCATCGCGTATCAGACCGGGCTGGCCGGCGCCAACCACGACGGCAGCACCGACGGGGGGTGACGGCCTCCACCATGGCAGTCGGTCTTCGAGTCGAAGCAACGTCCCGTCGTCGCCTCGCCCGGTAGTGCGGATCGATCGGATCGTCGGCGAGCCGGCGCGTTGGACACACCGAGGTGAGCGATCTTCGACATCGCGGTAGGAGAGCCCGTAGCGCAGGTACCGCCGGATCGCCACCTCGATCGCCTCGGCCGGGAGGCGGAACCCTGCGAACGTGGCCGGCATCCGCCGATCGCCCGGCAGCCGTCAGCCGGCGCGCGCCCACCCGCGCAGGGCGCCGCCGTACGCCTCGGTCAGCCGCGTGATGATTTCCTGGCGCGACATCTCCGTCTGCCGCAGCAGGTCCTGGATCTCCCGCGGATCGAACATCATGTTGGCCAGGAACAGCGCGTATTCGACCATCGTGTCCGGGAGGCCGATGTCGTCGAGCAGCCCCCGCACCGGCTCACTCCAGGCATCCCGCAGGGCCACGATGATCGCGTTCCCGCTCCTGAGCCGCTCCAGGTAGCCCAGCCGGGACCGAAGCTGCACCAAGGCCGGGCCGTGCTCGGCCAGCAGATCCACCCACTTGTTCACGACCGAGTCGAACAGCGGCCGCCCTTTCGCCGTCGATGTCGCGCTGAAGTCGCGGAGCTGCTCGACGACGCTGAGCACGTAAGCCGCGAGCACGTCGTCCAGCGAGGAGTAGTAGCGGTAGGCGGTGGCCGGCCCGATCTCCGCGCGGGATGCGACGGCCTGCATGGTGAGCTGATCGGGATCCTCCCGGGCAAGCTCACCGACGGCCTTCAGCAGCTGCCGATGGTTGCGGCGAGTGTCACTGCGTAGCTTGCGTCCCCCATGTGGCGAGACCTGCTGGTCGGACATCGGCCCCCTCCGCCCTGTGCAAGAACAGCCGAAGGATATCGCCCCCTCAGCGACCCGGATGAGGCCGAGTGTGCCGGCGCGGTACACATTACCCGCATCTGACCTCGCCTTCAGACGCGTGCACCGCGGAGATGGGAGACGATACGGTCCAACCCGATGCGCAGGTCGTCGTCGGATGCCGCGAACGAGATCCGGACGTACCCCTCGCCCGACGGGCCGTACTCGACGCCGGCCCGCACCATCACCTTCCGCTCAGCGAGCTCGCGGGCGACCACCTCGGAGGGCAGGTCGGCGTCGTAGCGGAGGAACCCGTAGAACGCACCCTCCGGCGGGACGAGGTGCACGCCGGGAACGTCGGAGAGCTTCGCCAATACGGTCGCGCGGCGCCGCCCGTACGTGTCGACCATGGCATCGACGACGGTGTCGGGCAGCTCGAGCGCGGCGAGGGCCGCATGCTGGACCGCCGTGTTCACCGAGCCGTTGTAGGTGCGGTGCACGTGCGCCGCCGCGTCCACCACCTCCCGCGGCCCCGCCAGGTACCCCACCCGCCAGCCCGTCATCGCGTACGTCTTGGAGAACGTCTGCACGTACGCCGTCCGGTCCCGCAGCGAGGCGATCTCCAGCGCGGAGGTCTGCGTATGCCCGGGGTAGACCAGCCGGTGGTACGCCTCGTCGCTGACGACCAGGGTGTCCGAGCCGTCGAGGAGCTTTCCGAGGGCTTCGAGCTCATCCTCGCGGTGCACGATGCCGGTCGGGTTGGACGGATTCGAGAAGATAATCATCGCGGCGCCGGGAAGCGCGGAGGCCAGCGCGTCCAGGTCCCAGTGCAGGTCCGGAGCAAGCGGGACGAAATCCACGGTTCCCCCGGCAAGGACGACCAGGTCGGCGTAGAGCGAGTAGGCAGGCTCCGGTATGACGACGCGGTCGCCGGGGCCGATCATCGCCAGCACGACGGCCGCCAGCGCCGCAGTGGCGCCATGGGTGACCACGACGTCCTCCGCGGCCCACGTCCGGCCCGGATGCGCCGGCAGCCTGGAAGCGAGCGCGGCTCGCAGCTGCCGCAGTCCGCGCTGGTCGGCGTAGTGGGTCTCGCCGCGGCGTAGAGCGGTCATCGCGGCCTCGATCACCGGCGCCGGCGTTGGGAGATCGGGCTCACCCATGGCCAGCGATACGGCGCCCGCCGGCGCCGGTGTGAGGGCCGGGCGTCGCGAGCAGCGGCGCAGCTCCGTGATCCGGAAGGCGGGCGGCATGGTGGTCATCGGTTCACCGCCGGACGGCTGGTGCGCGCCGAGAGGATTCGCTGCCGGAGCTCCTTCTCCTTCTCGCCTATCCGGTCGACCGCGTCCACGACCTCCTGGACGCGGTGCCGAGGAACAACGACGACACCGTCGGCGTCGCCGACGAGCACATCACCCGCGGCTACGACCACGCCGCCGACTGCCACCGGGACACCGATGGCGCCAGGTCCCTCCTTGAAGGGTCCGGCCGGGGTAACCGCACGCGCGTAGACGGCCAGGCTCATCCCGGACAGCGCCTGGACGTCGCGGACGGCGCCGTCGATCACCGCCCCGACCACGCCGGTGTTCACCATGATCTCGCCGATGAGGTCGCCTATCAGCGCACGGGTCATGTCCCCGTGGCCGTTGACGACCAGGACGTCGCCCGGGCGGGCTTCGTCGAGCGCCCGGTGGATGGCCAGGTTGTCACCCGACCGGACGTCCACCGTCAGAGCGTTTCCCAACAGGGCGGGACCCTCGGTGAGCAGCCGGATGCCGCCGTCCATGACGGTCATCCGCTGCAGCGCATCGCCGACGTTGGCCGCCGGCACCTCCCTCAGGCGGCGGGACTTCGCCTCTGCGACACGCTCCCAGGCCGGAGTGATGCGCACGCTGTCCATTGCCGCAATGATGAACACTGTGGATTCCAATCTCAAATAAGAGACGCGTCTCATATCACGGCGACTCTAGCCGTTTATGACCCCGTTCACAACCACCCGATCGATACGATATTCTCAGATGAGATAGCGCTATGATGATGGAGTTCACCGACCCGGGAGGAGCCCCCGTGCTGTCCGACACCCACCCCAACGCCCTGTGGCTGGCCGAGCTGTATCGGGGAGGCGCGGCGATTGCCTCCGACCTCAGCCTGAGCGAGGACGAACGCATTCGGCGGCAGGAAGAGCGCGTCAAGGAAGTGATGGAGCGCATGTCATCAGACTTCGTGATCCACACCGGTGGCGTTCGCCTGGCGGCGACCGGGGGGATGGACTTCATGCGCCGTTACACGAAGCGGCGAGCGAGTCTGGCCGACGCCAACGTCGAACCCCTCGAGTTCGACCAGATCTTGGCCGACGACCACTACGGCATCGTCCATGGGACTTTCCGCACGTCGCGTGACGAATGGAAATGGACCCGCGTCGGCATGGGCGCATGGCGCTTCAAGGACGGCGTAGCCGTCGAGCACTGGGAGCTCTCCGATGGACCAACGTGGGACAAGTTCTTCCTCGCTGGCGACCCAGCGTCGTTCACGGGCTCGGCCGAGGAGTTCTGGACCCACGGCGTTTGACCCCTTCGGGCGACACCAGGCGGCTGGATGACGTGGCTCAGCCATCCAGCGGCCACCTTCGCGGAGCTGAACGGCGGTGGCGCCCCACGGTGGCGGGAACTGGCCGAGGTGCTCCAGGTGCCGGTATCAACACTGCACCGGCAACACCGCGACAGCACCGGTCACACGCCCCGATTTTCTACAGCCTGCTCGTCGAGGTCTGCCACGCCGCCGTGCCCGAGCAGCGTGAGCGTGGTGCTGATCTCCTCGCGGAGGAGTTCCAGCACGGCGAGGACGCCGGATTCGCCGGCCGCGGCCAGGCCGTGGAAGATGAGCCGGCCCAGGATGACCACGTCGGCACCGAGGGCGAGTGCCTTCACGACGTCGGAGCCGCGCCGCACGCCACCGTCGAAGGAGATCTGGGCGTGGTCACCTACGGCGGCGGCGATCGCGGGGAGGGCGTTGAGAGCAGCCGGGAGGTCGTCGAGTTGGCGGCCGCCGTGGTTGGACACCCCGATCGCGGCGGCGCCGGCGTCGAGGGCGGCTTGGGCGTCCGGCTCGGTCATGATGCCCTTGGCGAGCCAGGGCAGGCTGGTGTGCCGCATCGCGCGGCCGAGGGTCACCCAGTCCCAGCCGGTTCCGCCCGCCGAGAACAGGTTTTGGAAGGTCTCGCTGTCGTTCGGATAGTTGCCACCCACCACCTCCTGCGGCGGGATGAAGCCGTTGCGCCGGTTGCGTTCCCGCCAGCCGGCGACCGGGCAGTCGCAGGTGACGACGATGGCGTCGAAACCGGCGTCCTCGAACCGGCCGAGCATGCGGAGAAAGCTGTCCCGGCTGCCGGTCGGGTGCAGCTGGCCGAACCGGACCGCTGCCGGCGCCGCGGCGCACAGGTCCTCCAGGGAGAACGAGCCGGCCTCGGGGGCCATGCTGGCGATGCCGGCCGTGGCGGCGGCGCGGGCGACCGCCTGCTGCCCGTCCGGGTGGAACAGCCGGTCGGCGCCGAGCGGCCCGGCCAGCAGCGGCAGGTCGAGGTCGACGCCCATGAACCGGGTCGCCAGTGACGGCTCGCCCAGCCCGCGCATCAGCCGGGGCCGTAGCTGCCAGTCGTCGAAGGCGGCTGTGTTGCGGGCCAGGGTGCGCTCGCGGCCCGCGCCACCCTCGAGGAAGTCACGGACCTCGGGCGTCAGCGCGGCGAGGCCGGCGGCGGTGATCTGCGGCAGGGTCGCCAGGTCCCGGCTCATCCTCCGGCCCCGGCCACGCGGGCGGTGCTGATCGCGTCGATGTGCGCGGTGTTGGCGCCGCAGCAGCCGCCGAGCACGGTCAGCGTCGTGTGGTTGTCTCGCACCTGCCGGTAGCGCTCGGCCAGCTCGCGCAGGGAGGCCTCGTTGCGACCGGACACAGCGAGGTGAACGCCGGATCGCGCCAGCGCGTCGGCGATGCGCCGGCCGAGTCCACCGGTCGCGCCGGTGAGCAGTACGGTACGGCCTTGCAGGGCTTGGAACGGCATGATTCCAGGCTGGCCCTTGTCGCGAGTGGACGGTATGGGTGTTGCCACGTACCGTGCCCCGCAACTCGTACCGCGTACTGTCCTCTGCATGACATCGCTGGTCGGGCGCGATGCCGAACTTCGGACCATCGGCCGTCTGCTGGATCAGGTGCGTGGCGGCCAGGCCAGGGCCCTGGGCGTACGCGGTGAGGCCGGCATCGGCAAGTCGCGCCTGCTGCTGGAGCTGGCCGGGCAGGCCCGCGACCAAGCCGCCCTGCTGTTGAGCGGGCGGGCCGCCGAACTGGAGCGCGACCTGCCCTTCGCTCCGCTTGCCGACGCCCTCGACATCGCCCTCGGGGACCTGGCCGGACTGGACCCGGAGCACGCGAGCGCGCTGGCGGCCGCGATCCCCGCGTTCGGAACACCCTCGGTGCCGTTCTCCGGCGAGCGGCACCGGGTCGCCGCCGCCATCCGGGCCCTGCTGGAACGGCTGGCCCGCCACCGGATCGTCGTGCTGGCCCTCGACGACGTGCAGTGGGCCGACCCGGCCTCCACGGACGTGCTCGCGCTCCTGCTGCACCGTCCGCCTCGGGCCGGTGTGTTACTCGCGATGGCGACCCGCACCGGCCGGGCCCCCGACCTGGAGGGCGAGCTGGCCCAGGCCGTCCGGAACGGTACCGCCGAGTTGGTCGACCTCGCCCCGCTGTCGGCCGGTGATGTCGCCACCTTGTTGCCGGAGGTGGACCGGGTCGCGCGGGAACGGCTCTACCGGCAGAGCGGCGGAAACCCGTTCTATCTTGAGGAGCTGGCACGCGCGGCGGGCGACGAACCGCCCGGCGACCCCGACGCGGCCATCGCGGGGGTGCCGCGGGCGGTTCGCGCCGCGCTCACTGCGGAGTTAAGTGCTCTTACCGTACGTTCGCGGCTGTTGATCCAAGGCGCGGCCGTGGCCGGCGACCCGTTCGACCTGGACGTGGCCGCCGTGGCGGCGGGGCGCTCGCCGGACGACGACGTGGCGGTGCCGGCCGACATCGACATGTTGCTGAAGCACGACCTGATCCGGCCCACCTCGGCGCCGCGCCGGTTCCGCTTCCGGCACCCCCTGGTGCGCCGGGCCGTCTACGAGGCGTCCGGCGACGGCTGGCGGCTCGTCGCGCATGCCCGCGCCGCCCGGGCCCTGGGAGCACGCGGGTCGGCGCCGACGCAGCGGGCGCACCACGTCGAACGGTCGGCCCGCCCGGGCGACCACGACGCGGTCGAGCTGCTGACTCGGGCCGCCGACGAGGTGCTCCCGACCGCCCCGGCGACCGCCGCGACGTGGTACGAGGCCGCGTCCCGGCTCCTCGGCGACGCACCGGCGCAGCAGCTCCGGTTGCTGACGGCCCGCGGACAGGCCCTCGCCTCGGCGGGCCACGCGCTGGCCGCCCGGGACGTGTTGCGGCAGATCCTGGGTCTGCTCCCGAACGACGGCTCACCGGCGCGGATCCAGACCGTCGAGGCCCTGGCCCAACTTGAAGGCCTGTGGACCGGCAACCCCGCGGCAGCGCGCCGGTTGCTGCACGCCGAACTGCAGGCCCTCGGCGACGGTGTATCCAGGCAACATGCCACGCTGACCCTGGCCCTCGCCCGGGACCGCGCCACCCGCGGCGACCATCCGGCCGCGGTCAGCCTCGCCGACGAAGCCCGCCGAACCGCCCAGCTCGCCGGCGACGATGTGCTGACCGCCGACGCCGCCGTGCAGGCCGCCGACTCGGCCCACTGCGCCCTGCGCGCCGACGATCCCGCCGCCCTGGCTGCGGTGGACGCGCGAATTGCCGACGCGGCCCGGCTCGTGGCCGCCCTGCCGGACGAGCGTCTGGCGACCCGCCTGCAGATGCTCGGCTGGCTCGGCGTCGCCCAGTTCTACACCACCGACGTCGTCGCCGCGCGCGCCGCCGCCGACCGGGGCCTGGCCCTTGCCCGCGCCACCGGCCAGGGTCTGCTGGCCCCGTCCTTCCTGGTGCTGCGATCCTTCACCGACGAGATCCGCGGCGACCTCCGGGCGGCCGCAGACGCCGCCGACGAAGTGCTCGACAACGCCCGGCTCACCGGCAACCGTCACCTAGGTCTGTGGGGAGCGCTGGTCGCCAGCCGGGTGGAGCTGGCCCGCGGACGCGTCCAGGCCGCGATCGCCCACGGCGAGGCCGCCCACCGCTTCCTCGGCGTGGACCCGACTTCCGCCGCCGGCTTCACCCTCGCCGACGCCCAGTTGGCGGCGGGCGATCCGGCAGCCGCGCTCACCGCCCTCGACGCCTTCGGCTGGGTCAATCCCGGCCTGTGGTCCGGCGACCGGCTGCTCTGCCTCGACGTCGTGGTCCGCACCCTGGTGACGCTGGGCCGCCTCGACGAGGCCACCACCTGGGCCGAACGAGTGCCGGCGGAGACTGGCGGGCGTCGCACCGGCTACTACGCTCCGATCATCGCCCACATCGACGCCACTCTCCGCATCGCCCGCAAGGATTTCCACACCGGCGGCGCCGTCGCCCTCGCCGGCGCCCGCGCCGGCGATGAGGCGGGGACGCCGTTGTGGTCGGCCCGCTGCCGGATTCTCGCCGGCCAGGCCCTGATCGCGACCGGCCATCCCGACGAAGCCAGGCATGAACTCCGGCACGCGGCGGCCGTGACGAGCGAACGGGGCGCCCACGGCATCCGTGACATGGCTCTGTCCGCCCTGCGCCGGCTGGGCGACCGGCCGCGCGTGCCCGCCGGCCCGCACGATGCCCGGCTCGGTGCGCTGACCCCGCGCGAGCAGGAGATCACCGCCCTGGTCGGCGACGGCCACACCAACGCCCAGATCGCCCGCCGCCTGCATCTGAGCGAGCGCACCGTTGAGAAACACGTCTCCAACATGCTGGCCAAGCTGGGCGTCACCAGCCGCAGCGCCGTCATCCGCCTGGTCGCCCAGAACGGACGTTCCAGCCACCCGACTCCACCGGACTGAGGAGCGCGCCCGCCCCGCCAACGTACTGTGCAGAAACCGGTGCCGCCGTTGAGGGGCTCCCGCCGCCGCAGGCTCTCGACTTCGACGGCGGTCGAACGTGTCGGTCCGTCGTCAGATGCCTGCGGTGGCATCGGGCCCTGTTCGGCCGGGTCGTTGTGCGGTTACCCACCCGGTGATGGCGGTGAGCCCTCCGGGTCAGGCACGGGCCTCGATGACGAGGTTGGTCATCGTCGAGGTGGCGACCTTCGCGGAGGTGAAGCCGGCGTCGCGGAACGCCTGGACAAGGCGGGCTGGGCCGGCTTGGGCGCCGAACGCCGCGCCGCCGTCGGAGATGCTGTGCGGGACACACAGGGCTGAGCTGCCGACGTAGAAAACGGGGGCGATCGGGTTGGCCAGATTCGCCTCGAGCGTGTCCTCGGCATAGGGTTCGATTGCCACGACCCGGCCACCAGCTGCCAGTACGCTGCGGGTGTGCGCGAGGGCGCCGACGGGGTCGCCGAAGTCGTGCACCGCGTCGAAGAAGAGGACGAGGTCGTAGGTGCCGTCGTAGGATGTCGCGTCGCCGACGAGGAACTCCACGCGGTCGGAGACGCCGGCCTCCGTCGCCGCAGCAGCGGCCTGCCGGACAGAGTCCTCGTGGTAGTCGAAGCCGACGAACGTCGAGTTCGGGAACGCCTCCGCCAAGAGGATGGTCGCGACGCCCAAACCGCAGCCGACGTCGAGGACCCGGATGCCGGTCTCGAGCTGCTCGATCAGACCGTCCACCGCGGAGAACCACTCGCTGAGCATCGAGTTGCGGTACATCGTTCCGTAGAAGCGAGCGACGGCGGTGAACAGGCGGGGGTCGTGCTCGTGCCAGCCGAGCCCTTCGCCGGTCGTGTAGATGTTCGCGAGCTTGTCGCTGGCGGCCCACACCGCGGCGATGAGCTCGAAGCCGGACATCATCGCGGTGGGGCTCTCCTCCTCGGCCAGGCAGGAGGCGGCCTCGGGCGACAGGTGGAACGTGTCTCCGGCGGCGTTGTAGGTCACGTAGCCGTTGGCGGCCTGGGCCGCCAGCCACTCCTGAAGGTATCGCGGAGCCACGCCGGCATGCTCGGCGAGCTGGGCCACGGTGGTCGTACCGAGCGTCGCGAGTGATCGCCAGATGCCGAGCCGGTCGCCGAGGTAGACAAGGACGGCGTTGTACGCTGCCGCCTGGTCGCCGGCGACCTTGCCGGCGAACTCCTCGAGCCTGTCGGAGTCCAGGACGGGTGCGTCGAGCTGTGCGGTCATGATGCGTTGATGCCTTTCGTCGGTGCGCCGGGTTGCGCTGTTGACGAGCATGGAGGAGCCCGATCCCACGGCCCTGTCCCCACGGTGACAGCGCCGTGACAGGTGTCGCGGGCATCCTCGGGCCATGAAGCATCTGGGAACAGTCCTGATGATGTGGGCTCATCCGGACGACGAGACCTATCTGGCCGGCGGGCTGTCGGCGGCACTGACGGATGCGGGTCACCGTGTCGTGTGCGTGACGGCTACCCGCGGCGCTGCCGGCGGCGACGCAGACGTGCGCTCCATCGAGTTGGAGGCCGCCCTGACGGTGCTCGGGGTGACCGAGCACCACTGGCTGGAGTACGACGATGGCGCCTGCGCCTCGGTCGACCCGGCTGAGGCCGCAAACCGGCTGGGCCGTCTGCTCGACGACGTCCGGCCCGACACGGTGATCACCTTCGGCCAGGACGGCTTCACGGGCCACCCGGATCACCGGGCGGTGAGCGAGTGGACCGACCGGGCCGTCGCCGGCGCCCGCGAGAAACCGCTGCTGTTGCATCCCGTCGCGCGTTCCCAGCCGCTCGACGCGGACCTGGACGACAACTTCAACGTCTTCGAACTGGGTCGTCCACGGGTATGCGCCGACGACGAGCTCGCGTTGCTGCTGGAGCTCGAGGACGAGCTCCTCGACCGCAAGGTCGAGGCACTGCTCCGCCAGTGGTCACAGACCGGCGGCCTGGTCGAGGCGGTGGGGCTGGATCGCTATCGGACCTGGGTGTCACAGGAGGCCTTCGCGCCGCCGCAAACCACGTGACTCCTCGGTGGCTCTGCGGCAGAGTGCGGGAATGGACCGGTCCCGACTCCCGCTACGCGTCGACCTCCTCGGTCCGCTCGCCGTCGTGGTCGAGGGCCGAACCGTCGACGTCCCCGGCAGCCTGCGGCGAGCCCTGTTGGCGCTGCTCGCTCTCGAGGCCGGGCGGACGGTGGGAGTCCAGCGGCTGATCGATGCGTTGTGGCCCGACGATCCGCCCGACAACGCGGTGCAGGCGCTTTACAACCACATCTCCCGTGTACGCGGCCACCTCGGTCGGCTGGCCGGGCGGCTGGAACGGCGGGCCAACGGCTACCGTCTTCACCTGGAGCCGTGGGAGCTCGATGTCGATGCCGTGCGACGCCTCGCCACTGACGACCCCGGGGCGGCGCTGTCGCTGTGGCGCGGGCCCGCCTTGGAGGAGTTCCGCTCGCTGCCCGAGCTGGCGAATGAAGCGGTCCGGCTCGGCGAGTTGAAGCTGGAGCTGGTCGAGGAATTCCTGGAGCGCCGCCTGGCCGCAGGTGAGCATGTCGCCGTCGACGCCGCGGCCGCGGCGACTGCAGCTCCGCTGCGTGAGCGGACTGCGCTCCTGCAGATCCGCGCGCTGGCTGCCGAGGGCCGCGCAGCGGAGGCGATGACGGCGGCCCGGGCGTTCCGCCGCCGGCTGGCCGACGAGACGGGACTGGACCCGACGCCCGTGCTGGCCGAGGTGGAGAAGCGGGTGGCGGCCGGGTCGCTCGGGCGGCCCGCGGTCGCCGCGCGTGTCGCCAGGCCGAGCGGTCCGATGGTCGGTCGGCAGCACGAGCGCGAGGAAGTGCTTCGACTGCTTGCCGATCATGCGGTGGTGATTCTCACCGGTGCGGGTGGGGTCGGCAAGACCCGGTTGGGGCTCGACATCGCGGCGGACGCCGACGAGGCGGTGGTCGTGCCGCTGGCCGTGGTCGACCGGGCCGAACACGTGTGCCAGGCGGTGGCGTCCACGCTGGGGCTGCGGATGACCGGCGAGGTCCACCCGGCTGACATCGCAGCCGCTCTGGCGGACCGGTCGCTCTTCCTCGTGCTGGACAACTGTGAACACGTCGCCGCCGCCTGTCGCGATCTGGTGGTCGCCGTCCGACGCTTGTCGCCGGGCGTGCGGGTACTGGCCACCTCGCGTGTGACGCTGCAGGTGCCGGGGGAGTACGTCGTGCGGCTGCAGCCACTCCCGGTACCTCGCGATGCGGCCGACCTCGGCGCGTTGCGTCGCATGCCGAGCGTGCGCGCCTTCGTGGAGCACGCTCGGCGGCGCAGGCCGTCCTACGAGCTGGCCGCGCAGGAAGCGGTCGATCTTGTCGAGATCCTGCAACGCCTCGACGGTCTGCCGCTCGGCATCGAGCTGGCCGCCAGACAGGTGGGACTGATGCCGATGCGCGATGTGCTCATCCGCCTGGACCGGGCCCTCGACCTCGCGACCGGGCTCGATGGCCCGGAGGCCCAGCGACAGCGGACCTTGCGGGCGACCATCGCGTCGTCGTACCGCCTGCTCACGCCCGACCAACAGTGGCTCCTGCGCGCGATCGCGCCCTTCGTCGGCGGGGTGGACGTCGCCACGGTGGAAGCACTGGGTGTCGGGCTGCCCGACGACCCTGTGGACCTGTTGCACCGGCTCGTGGACGCGTCACTGCTGGTCGTGGATGCGGTCGTGGGTCGTTTCCGGCTGCTGTTCACCGTCCGCGCCTTCCTCCACGACGAGATCGAGCGCCTGGCCGAGCGCGACGAGGCATCCGCGCGGTTCGTGTCCCGGTGCCGCGTCGTCGCCGAGGAGATCGGCGTCCGGATGCCGGGGGCGGAAGAGGCACTTGTCGATCGGAAGCTGCGGGCCGAGCTCGACAATCTGCGCGCCGCCCGCGGCCTGGCGTCCTTCGACGACCGGGTGGCGATCACGCTCGGCGTGAACCAGGTCGCCACGTGGCGCGATCTACCCGAAATCTGGTCCTGGGGCACGGAGCTCGCCGCCGACCCGGCGATCGCCGGTCACCCCGCTCGCGCCGCCATACTCGCCGCCGCGGCGGAAGCCGCGCGTCTCACCGGGCAGTTGGGCGAGGCCGAACGGCTTGCCGGCGAGGCGATCGACGCGGGCGACGAGATCCGCGGCTGGAGTGTGCGCGGGGTCGTCGCGCACTTTCGTGGGGACTTCGGAACGGCTCGCGAGCACTGGCTGCGCGCCGCCGTGACACCCAGCCCGGACGAGGCGACGTTCGTCGGCTCCGCCGCCCTCGCCGCAGCTTACGACGGTGATCGCGCAACGGCCCGTTCGCTGCTGGACCGGGCGCGAGCGACCTCCCGATGCGGATCGCACCGCGCCTTCGTCGCCTATGTCGAGGGTGAGCTGCTGCCACCGACGCAGGCGATCACGTGCTACTCGACCGCGATCCGGGAGGCCGCCTCGGTAGGCTGCAGCTTCGTCGAGGGGGTGGCGCGGGTGTCCCTGGCCCTGGCACAGGCACGGACCGGGGACGCGGCGGGTGCGGCTGACGGCTTCGCCTACCTCATCGAGTTCTGGCGGCGCACCGGGCAGACGACCCAGCTGTGGACCACCGCCCGCAACGCGGCCGAGCTGCTCGCCTCGGCCGGCCGGACGTCAACCGCGGCCCTCCTGTTGGTCGTTGCCGACGCCATACCCGGGGCTGCCGCCATCAGCCCGGAGATCGCCCGGTACAGCACGCGATCGTTTGTGCGTGTGGGGGAGATCGTGGACGAGGACGAGCTGCAGCATGTGCGCAACGAAGCGGCGCAGCTGGGAGGGCCCGCCGTGCTCGACCACGCTGTGACGGAGCTGGGTGAGCTGGTGTCCCGACCGTGTCGATCGGCGCCCCGCTTTTGAACTCGGCCGTGTGATCCGTCGGCTCCGACGACGGTTCGGGCAGGCTGTCCCTCTCGCTGTTGTGGGAGAGGTGGTGCCGTGCGGAAGATCACGCGGACCGCACGATACCGAGAGCAGCCACTGGGTCGTGATCTACGCTCCGATCGACTGAGGGCACGGCTTCGAAAGCGTTGCAGCAGTTCTTCGGCGGGCTCGTTGCTGAGGGTGAGATCAGACGGTCGCCGATGGGCGAGGTGGCCGGGCCGACGGCAGGTCAAGAGCTGGTCGAGGTCCTCAGCGACGAGGAGACCCGGCGACTCCTTGAGGTCTGTCGTGGGCGTGACTTTGTGCAGCTGCATGACCAGGCGCTGGTGGCGGATCATGAGTTGTTCAGTCGGTCCGCCGGTTCGTCCCCTTGCCCGATCGCCGACGCCACCTCGCGCGCCTGTTGAGCCTGCCGGCGGGCATGGTCCGCTCGATCGCGGTACTTGGCGTCACCACGGGTGGCCGCCAGGTGATCGTTGGTCGCCGCGACCTGCTCCTCGACCTCGGCCACCCGTTCCTCCGTCTCGGCAAGACGACGGACGAACTGCCGAGCCCGCCCGATCTCGCTACGGAGCCGCTCCTGTGGGGAAGAATCGTCCATTGACAGAGGATGCCCCGCCGCGGGGATCATCACACCAGCCCCAGCGGGCCTCGTCGTGGCCAGGGCACGGACAAAGGCGCTCGGGGCGAGCGTGGGCCACCCGCCGGCTTGTCGGCCTCGCGAATGGCGGGGTTCTGAGATCGGCGGACGAGCGCAATCCGGGATAGCGTCCTGGCACATGGCTACCTACCGCAGCGCCTCGACACTGATCTCCTCGGACGGCACCAGAACTCCCGGCACAGCCGCACTCTTCGCCGAGCCCGGGCGCAAGGGCGGGATCCCGCCGTGGGCCGGCGACTTCCGGCCCGCGAACAGCGCCGACGACATCGGCGCCGATGACGTCGGGAAGGCCTTCACGTTGGAACTGCCCGACGGCAGCACCGGCAAGGTCGTGGTGCAGGGCCTCAAGAACGGTAAGGGGGGCCTTACAGTGGTGCTGATGGGCGAGGATGCTCCGCCCTTCTGATCCGGGCCCCGCGATCGTGCGGTGCACGGCCCCTTTCCGGTGGAGCGACGTCCTCATCCGGCTGGGCGCTCGACGCCCTGGTCCCTGGTGCTGCTCGTTTCTCGCCGGGCGTGCGTCCGGCGCCATCCAGCGGCCCGCTCGGGCTCGTCCACGACAACCCGTCGGCACGTGACCGGATGGAGCAGCCATGGAACGACGCATTGTGGGACTGGAAACCGAGTACGGCATCACCTGCACCTGTCGTGGACAACGGCGACTGTCGCCGGACGAGGTGGCCCGCTACCTGTTCCGCCGCGTGGTCTCCTGGGGGCACTCCAGCAACGTGTTTCTCCCTAACGGCGCCCGCCTCTACCTCGACGTCGGCTCCCATCCCGAATACGCCACCCCGGAGTGTGATTCCCTCACCGATCTGGTCGCCCACGAGCGGGCCGGCGAGCGCATCCTCGAGGGTCTGATGGTCGATGCGGACAAGCGGCTGCACGACGAGGGCATAGCGGGCGAGATCTACCTGTTCAAGAACAACACCGACTCGGCCGGAAACTCGTACGGCTGCCACGAGAACTACTCCGTGCCGCGGCACGGCGAGTTCGGCCGGCTCGCCGACGTCATGATCCCGTTCCTGGTCACCCGCCAGTTGATCTGCGGTGCCGGATGCGGGACCTTGTTCTGGAGAATCCGATCCGCGCGATCCGCGAGATCAGCCACGACATCACCGGCCGCCACAAGGTCCGCCTGGCCAACAACAAAGAGGTCTCCGCGCTGGAGGTGCAGCGGGAATACTTGGCCAAGGCCACCGAGTTCGTCGAGCGTCATGGCGACCCGAGCGCCAAACGCATCATCGAGCTGTGGGGCCGGGTCCTGCATGCCATCGAGAGCGGCAACCTCGACCCGATAGCCCGGGAGATCGACTGGGTGTCGAAGTACCAGCTGATCGAGCGCTACCAGGCCAAACACCAGATCCCCATGAACCACCCGCGGATCGCCCAGCTCGACCTGGTGTACCACGACATCCGCCGGGGCCGCGGGCTGTACGCGCTGATGGAGAAGCGCCGGCAGGTCGACCGGGTCGTCGGTGACCTGCAGATCTTCGAGGCCAAGGAGGTCCCGCCGCAGACGACCCGGGCCCGGCTCCGCGGCGAGTTCATCCGGGCCGCGAAGGAGAAGCAGCGAGACTTCACCGTCGACTGGGTGCACCTCAAGCTCAACGACCAGGCTCAGCGCACCGTGCAGTGCAAAGACCCGTTCCGGGCGTACGACGAGCGGGTGGAGCGCCTGATCGCCGGCATGTGACCCACCGAGCCGGCCGAGCCGTTCTGCTTGCCGCTGTGGTCGCCGTAGTCGCGGGCTGCAGGCCACGGAGCTCGTTCATGTCGTCGTCGGAGATGGTGAAGTCGACCTGGGCGTGACCTGCTTCGGCAAACCCTCACACGAGCGGCGATCGGCGCCTCAACCGGTGTGGTGCTGGAGAGTGGAGATCAGGGCGAGGGTGGACTCGGCGCCCTGGTTCAGGTTGGGTCCGTGCAGCGTGAGCCCGTCGTAGCCGCCACCGGTCGCCGGGTCCCACATGATCTGGTTGATGTCGTTGGCGCCGAGGAACCAGTCGACGCAGCGGCGGGTTCCGACGTGCCAGCTCGCGTCGCCGGTGACCGCGGCGGCGGTGGCGCAGGCGTCGGCCAGCGCCGCCACCTCGATCGGTTGCTGGTCGTGACGCAGCCTGGGGTTGCCGCGGAGCCAGCCGGACGACGGGAGCACCGACAGGTGGCCGTCGCTGATCTGAATGTGCAGCAGCCAGGTCAGCATGCGCAGGCCGGCGGCCCGGGCCGCCGGGTCGTCGAGGAGGTCGCCCGCGACGATGAGGGTTTCGGCGAGGGCGGCGTTGGCGTAGCTGAGGCGTTCCTCCGGCCACGGCCAGTGCGGGTCGAGACCCGGACGGCCGATGACAGCAGCGGCATCGGCGAGAAGCTCCGCGGCTGTCTCGTTGCCGGGGTCGGTGCGGAGCAGCTCGGCCGCACCGAGCGCGGCGAAGGACATGGCTCGCGGGGCGTCGGTCCGGCACGAGGCGCCCCGGGTGAAGGCGAGAAGAGCTTCCTGACGGATCCACGGCACCGGGCAGCGGGCGGCGGCGGTGCCGAGGCCCCACAGAGCGCGCCCCCACCAGTCGCCGAGACCGGGTTGATCGGTCCAGGCCCGGTGGAACCCGAGCCGGTTGTGGAAGGCGCCCTGGGCGTCCTGCGCGTGGGTGAGGAAGGTCAGATAGCACTCCGCGAGCCGGATCACGTCGGTCGACAGGGCGGCCTCGCGGCTGGTGACGACGAGGCCGCGAGCGACGTCGTCGGTGCAGTAGCCGTGCTCGCGCCGGGCGGTGGCGTGGCGGGCATGCTCGAAGAGGCCGGTGTCATCGGTGAGCCGCACCAGGTGGGCGAAGGTGGGACCGGAGATGTCGTGACCGGCTGCCGGCGCGAAGGTCGCCGTCCTGACGGTCACGGGCCGGCCGCGACGGCCGGCCGGGCGGCGGCGACCAGCGTCGTCGCCAGGTCGTGGTATCGCTGCGCGACGGCCGGCCAGCGCAGCGTCGACCCGGCGTGGCCGTTGCGTTCGAGCAGAGTCGCGGCCAGCGCGGGCTTGGTGATGATTCGGCGGATCGCGGCGGCCAGGGCAACCGGCTTCTTGTGCGGCACGAGCAGACCGGGCCCGTCGGTGAGCAGTTCCACAGCGTGCGGGAACGGGGTCGCGACGACCGGGATCCGGGCCGCCACCGCCTCGACCAGGACGCCTGAGGTGACCTGCTCGGTGGAGTCGTAGGGAAGCACCACGACATCGGCGGAGCGCACGAGTGCCCCGAGCGCCGCGTCGTCGAGGTAGTCCGGCGCGTAACGCACCCGGTGCGCGATGCCGAGGGTTGCCCCGAGCCGGTGCAAACTCGCCCGGTACGCTTCGCCGTGCAGCTCAACAACCTTGGGGTGGGTCCGGCCGGCCACCGTGTAGACGGGCTCCGGCTCGACGTCCCGCAGCAGTGCCAGGCCGCGTAGCGCCCACTCGATGCCCTTGCCGGGTCCGAGCAGACCCCAGGTGAGCAGGTGCGGCTCGGCACGCCGAGGTGCCACGGCGTCGGCGTAGCCGGAGGCGCCGTGCGGGATCACGGAGATCTTCGCGGGGTCGACGGCATAGCCGGCAAGCAACCGGTCGTACGCGGCCCGGGTGATGGTGACGACCGCGCCGGCGGCAGCCACAATCCCCTCGAGCAGTGACCTCTGACTTTCGGTGGGGTGGGTCAGCACAGTGTGCAGAACGACGATGCTCGGCACGGTGAGCCGGTGCAGCACGGACAAGACTTCTCCGCCGTCGCGGCCGGGGTAGATGCCGTACTCGTGCTGGATGACGGCGACGTCGAAAGTGTTGAGCACCTCGGCGGTGTCACGCCAGCCGACCGGTGTCGTCGCCCTCCAGGTGTGCACCACCCCGGGCGCGGGTACCGGGTCGTCGCCCTTCGCCGCCACGCGCACGACGCCGCCTGGGCAGTCGGGCGTGCCCAGATGCGCGACGAGTGCGGAGTTGAACGTTGCCAGGCCGCAGCGGGTGGGTGGGTGAGTGCTGAGGAATCCGTACCTGATCGTCATGATGTGCCTTTCGGTCATCGGCCCGCGGCGTCGAACGCCGGCCGGGTCGAGAGAGCAGTACGGGTTCAGCGACGGCTGTCGCCGATGAGCCTCTCGTAGACAGCTGGGTAGCCGGCGACCATCCGGTCGGCGCCGAAGCGTTCGCGGGCCTGCGAACGGCAGCCGGCCCGGTCAACCGTGTGAATCGAGTGGACGGCCGCCACAGCTTGGCCGATGTCGCGTACAAGGCGACCGGTGATGCCCTCGTCGACGATGTCGGGCAGGGCGCCGCGCGGATAGGCGATGACCGGCGTACCGCAGATCAGGGATTCCACGATCGACAGACCGAACGGCTCGTCGAAGTCGATCGGGTGCAGCCGGGCTGCGGCGCCGCCGAGGATCTCGCCGCGACGCGGGTTGAACGGGAGCCCGTCGGCGTCGACACCGTGGTGCACCGTCACGGCATAGTCGAGGTCGGGGCTGCGGTCGGCGTCCGAGATGGACACGAACGACGAGTCGCTCGCCTGATAGGCGGGCAAGATCCGGGGACTCGAGCAGGCCGGTCACCTGTTCCCAGGGGCCGTAGGCTCGCGGCGGAGTTCGCCAGGTCACCGGTCCCAGGAGGGCGACCCTCACGGGGAGTCGGATCCGGCCAGCTCTTCCAACACGGTCGGGTCAAGACGAAGCGTCGCGAGCAGGCCGCTGTGCCGGGCCGAGTCGATGCGGTCGGGCAATTCACGGTCGACGAAATCGGCTCGGGCATGCTGGCCGCGCTCACGCAGAACAGCGACGACGGCTGCCTTGGATATGATCATTTTGTCTGCTTCCTGGAATCACCGGTGGTCGATGGGCTGAAGCCGCCGGAGTCTGGAGCGACAACTACCAGCCTACGCCTACCACCGGAGCCGCACTCCGAGCGCGGCGGGCAGGGCGCCGGCGGCACCGGTCCGGTGATGCTTTGCCGCGTGCGGAGCAGGGTAATGCGCGTGCTGCACATCTGACGCCGTGGCCGCCTTGCCGGCGGTATGCGGGGGACATCGGCGCGGCGGTCCGCTTCTCGCCGGTGATGGGTCGTCGTCAGCGAATACGGGGGTTCGAAAGGTTGCGAACGTCGTCGGTCGCCGGCGGCAGCCACCCATATTCGTCACATTCGACGGAAGCATGGTCCGGTGGAGGATGAGGTCGTTTGCCTGCAGGTGGTCGTCGGCCGTCCGAAACGGCTGTACGGTCATGGTGGAAAAGGGGTGGTCTGCCCGTGCGCTATCTCAGCGACGTCAATCTCCGTGCCGTACTCGCGGTCCTCATCAGCCGCTCCGGCGGAACGGTCGAGATCGCCAACACCGAACTGTACGACGCGATGTTGCCGGATCAGGGTCGCACCGAGACGTTCGTGGTCGAGGAGACCGCGACCGGTGTGCGCCTGTCGCTCGCGCCTCGCCGCGGGGAGGGCACCGGGACCTAGACATCCTTTGCGATCAGGGTCTGGCTGGTGAGGGCGGAGATAGACCGGTTCCGGTGAGGCAGCCGTCAATCAGACGGGTGCGGTATTGCATGCGTTCGAGGCGGTGCTTCACCGCGGCGGCCAGGCCGGTGGCGGTGTGTACGCCGAGTCTGAGTGCCAGTTCCGGACCCGCTCAGGCCGGTGGGAGCCTCGGCGGGGCTGGACGGGAGACCGCCGATGCCGTTGAGGTCGAAGACCCGCGCCCGTACCGGCCACCCGGCCCTGACTCGGGCCTGAACCCCGCCACGCAAACCGGCCGGCCCGACGACGAGCTGCCACTGCCGCTCGACCCCTCAGGCGTACGCCCTGAACTGTTACAGCTCGAGCGGGTGTGTTCTCTGCGACAGCATCCGGCGAGAGCTCGTCAATCCTCTGTGTGGTCTTCGGGCGCCTGGGCGGGCGACGCGAGCGTGTGCTGGTCGGTCGACGCCGGCGTTTGTTTCTCGGGCGGCCGGGCGGGCAGGGCGATCGCCGTGAGCAGAATGCCGGCGGCGGCGACACCGGCCGCGGTGAGCAGGCCGAGATGCATGCCGTCCATGAAGGCGGATCGGGCCGCGGCGGTGAGCAGGTGGCCGGCCTCACCGCCGAGCCGGGCTGCGACCTCAAGAGCGCCGCCGATCGAGCCGTGGACCGTGGCGGTAACGTCGCCCGGCAAGTGGTACGGGGCCAGCGCGGTGCTGATCTGGTCCTGGTAGCGGGTGTTGAGGAGGCTGCCGACGACGGCGACGCCGAGGGCGCCGCCCACTTGCAGGGAGGTGCCGTTGGTGGCAGCCCCCACGCCGGTGCGGCCGGGTGGCAGGGAGCCCATCACGGATTCGGCGGTGGCGGGCATGACGAGTCCGGCGCCGAGCCCGAGCAGGATCATTCCGGGCAGTACGTCCCCGTACGACGAGTTGGTTGTGGCGGTGGACAGCTGCCACAGGCCGCCGGCGACGGCAGTGAGCCCGGCCGCCACGACGAGCTTGGTGCCGATCAGACGGACCAGCTGGGCCGAAGCGGGTGCGGCCACGGCGAGCACTGACGCCACCGGCAGGATTCGCACGCCGGCGGCCAGCGCCGAGTAGCCGAGGGTGAACTGCAGGAACTGGGTGAGCACGAACATCGCGCCGAACAGTGCGAACGTGTTCAGCCCGGCGGCGGAGGTGGCGACTGAGAAGCGGCGGCTGCGGAAGAAGCTCAGGCTCAGCATCGGATGCGAGCTCGCGTTCTCCCAGACGACGAACAAGGCCAGCACCACGAGGCCGCCGAGCCCGGCGCCGAGGACGCGGCCCGACCCCCAGCCGTCCGTCGGTGCCTCGATGATCGCCCACAGCAGCAGGCCGAGGCCCGCGATCGACAGGGCGGCGCCGACCGGGTCGGCACGCCGCGGGACCGGGTTCCGCGAGTCCGGGACCAGCAGCAGCGCGCAGGCGAAACCGAGGGCGGCGATGGGAACGTTGACGAGGAAGACCGAGCCCCACCAGAAGTGGGCCAGCAGCAGGCCGGCCGCGATCGGGCCGATCGCGATGCCGAGTCCGCTGGTGGCAGCCCACGCGCCGATCGCGCGTTGCCGGGCAGCCGGTTCGCGGAACATGTCGGTGATGATGGAAAGCGTGGCCGGCATGATCAGGGCCGCGCCGACGCCCATGCTCGCGCGGGCGGCGATCAGCGTGTGCACGCTGGACGACCACGCCGCCCACGCGGAGGCGACGGCGAACAGGCAAAGGCCGAGCAGGACCGCGCGCTTGCGTCCGTAGCGGTCGGCGAGACTGCCGGCGACCAGTAGCAGGCCGCCGAAGACCAGGGCGTAGCCGTCGACGACCCATTGCAGCTGGCTCGAGGTGGCGTGCAGGTCGCGGACCAGGGTCGGCAGCGCGACGTTGAGGATGGTGTTGTCGAGGGTGACGATCAGCAGCGATACGCAGAGAACGAGCAGCGCCCATGCTCTGTGCGGGGGAACCGGTGGTTGCTGGGTCACCTGGGTGTGGTCAGCCTTGGTCGTACTCATGGCCCCATCAAGAACCTCGGCCGGTCGGGCACGCCACGGGCATCCGCCCCCCATCAGCGCGCCATAGGGCCTCGGTACCGTGGACGAGACGACGGGCTGCCGTCCCGGACGGCGCTCCGAAGGTGCCGGCCGGCATCGGAGTCGGGAGCGGCCGGGCACGTCCTACGCTTGGCGGGTCCGGTCGGTGGTCGCTGCGGGTCGGTGCGGACCCGTCCAGCCGCCGGATACGACGGTTGCGTCAGACGGACACCGGGGCGATCGGGCCCGGGCCGTACGTAGGGTAAGTGAGGTAGCCGTCGTCGCCGCCGACGTAGTAGGTGTCCGGATCGGCCTCCGTCAGCGGTAGATCTGCCCGGAATCGCTCCACGAGGTCGGGATTGGCGAGGTACGCGCGGCCGAACGAGACCAGGTCCGCCCCTTGGGCCAGCCAGCGCTGGGCGTCGTGCCGGGCCGACGGGACGGGACTGTTCGCCGCCGACGGGTTGACGATCAGCGTGCCGGGCCACGCGCGGCGCAGTCCGAGCAGGACCTCGTCGTCGTTGCCCACCAGGTGCACGTACGCCGGGCTGAGCCGGACGAGTTCGGTGAGCAGTGCCCCGTACATCTCGGCGATGTCGGTGTCGATGGCGTCCCCGATGCCCGCACCCGGCGACAATCGCAGGCCGACGCGATCCGCGCCGATCGCATCGACGGTGGCCGCGACCGCCTCCACCGCGAACCGGATACGCCCGGTGATGGTCCCGCCGTAGCGGTCCGTGCGCAGATTGGCGTTGCCGGAGAGGAACTGCCCGATCAGGTATCCGTTCGCGCCGTGCAGTTCCACGCCGTCGAAGCCGGCCTCCACTGCGCGCCGCGCCGCTGCCGCGAAACTCTGCGCTTCATCGGCCACCTCGTGGGTCGACAGCGCGCGCGGCGTCGGTGCGAGCTGCGGTCCGGTGGGGGTGAAGACGTAGACCTCGCGTGCGGCGACCGCGGACGGCGCGACTGGTTGGTGACCGGTCGTGTCCGGGTGACTGATCCGTCCCGCGTGCATGATCTGCGCGAAGATCCGTCCTTCGCCGGCGTGCACGGCCGAGGTCACCTGCCGCCACGAGTCGACCTGGGCAGGCGTGTAGAGCCCCGGCGTCAGCGGGTTGGACTGCCCGACCAGGCTGGGTTGGACACCCTCGCTGATGATCAGGCCCGCGCCGGCCCGCTGGGCGTAGTAGGTCGCCATCGACGCGGTCGCCAGGCCGTCGCGGTCGGATCGGACGCGCGTCATCGGAGCCATCACGACCCGGTTGGGGAGGCGGAGTCCGCCGAGCAAGACGGTGTCGAAGAGTGAAGTCATGACTCGACCGTAAAATCTGACACCGATGTGAGATGCAAGTCGTAGATGCGTGACGTGGCAAGGCTCACCCGGCCTGGGCGCCGAGATCTGACGGGTGAAGCCCGGCGCCGCGACGGAGGAATCGGTCCGACAACGACTTCCGAGGTCGGGGCCGGCGTTCGGGACCATGGTTGACCGGGGTACGTCCGTCCGGCCCTGCCTGTGCACCCGGGCCGCGTGTGAGCGTGGCATTGCGGCGCGTACGCGGAAAGGGGGGAGCCGCAGATGCTGGATCCGCTCGCCCCGGCCCGCACCGACGGTCGCGTCCGCATCGGCCGCCGGGAGGTCGCCTACACCATGGCCGGTCGCGGCGAGCCGTTGTTGCTGGTGCACGGGCTCGGCAGCACCCGGCAGACGTGGAACGGCATCTTGGACGGGCTGGCCGTCACCCACACCGTCATCGCCCCCGACCTGCCCGGGCACGGCGAGTCGGACCCGCCGGCCGGCGACTACTCCCTGGGCGCCTTCGCGGTCGTCCTGCGGAACCTGCTGATCGCGCTGGGGCAGCGGTCGGCGACGTTGGTCGGCCACAGTCTCGGCGGGGGGATCGCCCTGCAGTTCGCCTACCAGTTCCCGGAGCGCACCGAGCGGCTCGCGCTGATCGGCAGCGGTGGGCTGGGGCAACAGCTGACGCCGATGCTGCGGGCCGCCACACTGCCGGGCGCGAAAGTCGTGGTGGCGGTGCTGGCGCGCTTCCCCGAGTCCTTCACCCGCGGCTTCCTGCGGGGCGTCACCCGGGCGGTGCCCCGGTTCCTGGCCCGGCCCGACTCCGGACCGGTGGCCGAGGACCTGCACCGGCTCATCGACCCCCGGCAACGGCGGACGTTCGTGCGTACCGCCCGCAACGTGATCGACTGGCGGGGTCAGACGGTCAGCGCCACCGAGAGCCTCGCGCTGCTGACCGACCTGCCCGTGCTGCTGGCCTGGGGCACCGACGACCGGGTGATCCCCCGCTACCATCACCGCGCCGTCGCGGAGCAGCTCACCGTGCCACAGCTGCTGGAGATCGCGGGGGCCGGCCACTACCCGCACATCACGGCGCCGGGCGAGGTCCTGGCGGCCCTGGCAGAGTTTCTGGTCTCGACGAAGGCGTTTCACTACACCGAGGAGCGGTGGCGTGAACTGCTGACGTCGCGGTAGGGGAGGGCCGGCGGGAGGTCGGCGGTGCGACGCCGGGGCCGCTTGCGGATCAGGTACCGGTGGTCGCCGTCCCGGCGTTCGGCGACCGCCAGTTCCTGCCCCGTCGCGCGGCACCACGCCCGTACGTCGCGCCCGGCCGGTCACCATCACCAGTACGCCGGCGAACCACCGTCCGGAAGGGTCGGAGGTCACCTGCGGGGCCGTCAGCTCGGGCCGTTCCCCGGCCCCTCGGCATCCGGCGGGCGCGGCGATCAGGACCTTGCCGGCCGCTGCGGTCTGGATCTGGTCAGCTCGCCGTCGTACGGTTCCGGGCCGCCCGGTCGTCGCGTCGCCCGAGCCACGCTGTCCACGGTCGTCGCGATGGTGACGCCGATCGCCAGGTTGATCAGGGCGGTGGCGATCTGCGAGCTGGTCCGGCCGGCAAGGGTCAGCGGCATGACGACCGCGATGACCGTCAGCAGGGCCATGATCCAGCCGAAGAAGCGCCGAGGTTCGGCCACGGCGACCGTGAGCAGGTGCATCAGTGCGGCCGCGAGCAGCGCGGAGACCGCAGCGCCGGCCGCGTAGGTGACCGTGCTGGCGTCGCCCCAGACACCGTCACCCCGGGGCGCCATGATCGGCACATCGAACAGGCCGCGGGCGACGAGCACGCCCACGACGGCGACCAACGCCGCCACGACCGCCGTGGCGAGGCTGGTGGCCCAGAATCGTGCAGCGTCCAGTGTGTATCGCTCGGGCCCTTGGCGGATGTCGCCACCGTAGGCTGTCATCGGAGGATCCTTTCGTCGTGACCGGATCGTCGTTACGCGCATCGCCCGGTACGACCTCAGCCTGCGACCGCCCGCGCTCGGTCGCCACGGCCGAAAGGCCACGCCGCCGGGGGCCTTCGTCGCGGACGGAGCACGCCCGTCAGCAGGCACAGTCGGTGATCATGGCAGGGTCAGGGTGGCGGTCCAGCCGAGCATGACGGCGCCGCTGACGAGCAGGGCGATGAGGTACACCGGGACGCCGAGCAGGGCGGCCAGGGGGACACCCCACAGCGGGTTGCCGCCGAGCAGGTCGATGAGCCCTCGGGTGGGCAGCGCCTCGATGAGCAGGTAGCCGACGGCGCTGTAGGCGAGGAAGTAGAGGCCGATACGCCGGCCGAGCTGCCAGGTCTGCCGCGCGAGCCGGGGCAGCCGCAGCCGCCGGATGACGGCCGGCGCCGTCACCACGGCCGGTGTGGCGGCGCCGGCCAGGGAACCGCCGGAACAGCCGGACGTGGCGCAGGCGCCGGTTCCCGCGGCGCGGTCCGCGTCCTGGGCGGCGGCCGGCAACCGGGCTTGACCGGCCAGCAGGCCGCGATCCTCCAGGCGGGCGGTGACACCGCCCGCGGCGAAGCCCAGCGCGGTCGCGCCGGCGAAGTACAGCAGCGCGAACGGCCAGCGGGTGCCGTTCGGAGAACCCCGTGCCTGCGGGGACGACAGGATGAGGTTACGGGCGCGGCGTGGGCGGGGCGGCCGCCAGGTAACGGCGGAAAGACGGGTGCGCGCAGGACAGGATCAGCGCGGCGGCCAGCACCGCGTAGAGGACCTCGAGCACCGACCGGTCGGGGATCAGTGCCACCTCCAGCGCGATCCACCCGAGCAGAGCAATCCCGGCGAGACCGGTCGCCGCCCAGGACCAGTGCCGGCCCGTGGCGCGTTCCAGCCAGGTCGCGCCCGGCCGGCGCGGCCGACACCGGACGCCCCAAGCGGCCAGCAGCGACCCGGCACCGATACCGAGACCCAGCACCAAGCCCGGAACCCGCCAGTCGGAGACCAACGGCACATGATCGAGCCACTGCGCCTTCAGGTAGCTGTTTCCCCTCGGGTTGAACAGCATCTCGGCGCCGCCGCCGACTGCGGTCACCCCGACGAACGCCAGCGCGAGGATCACCGCGGTCGCCGTAGCCGGCCGCCCGCGAGCCGACGGTTCGCCTGCCGTCCCGGCACCCGGCGCAGACACCGCCAAGACCGACAGGTCCGAAGGGTGTTCAGCGCTCGCAGCACCGTTTTCGGGCGTCAGCCGTAGGACGGGGATCGACCGGCTGGTTGCCCGCGCATACGCCGCGTACCCCGGTGCCCGGTCAACGACGCGCCGCCACAGGTCCGCGGCCCGCTCGCCGGTGACCGGTTCGGCGCGAACGGCCAGTTGCCGTCCGCATACCTCGACCTGAGCCCGCGGTTCCGCCACCACATTGAAGTACCAGGCAGGATGCGTGGCTGACCCGCCGTTGGCGGCGACCACCACCATGGCCTCGCCGTCCGGCCAGAACTGCAGCACCACGCTGCGCGGGCGGCCCGACCGGCGCCCGGTGGTCGTCAGCACCAAAACATCGACCCGCCATGGCCGGGCGACCCCGCCCCGGCTGCGTCGAACCGCCCACACGGCCAGCGGAGACAGACACCGATCCAGGTTGCGGTGCACGCTCAGGGCGGCGGCCCACCACCGCGGCAATCTTCCCATGCGATCCGGTCGCACTTCGGCCGAAGGCGTCGTTGCTCCCCGCCGGCTGGACATCGCGCATCAGCCTTCCCAGGCGGCCGCACCGCTTGCCGACGCGGCGTCTGTCTACCCGTCTATCAGACGATCCGCCGGCGCAGGCAGGGCCGACCCACTCGTCGGGCCGGGTCGAAAGCCTCGTCGACGAGCGCGTCGCAGAACTGGCGCATGCCTGGGGAAGCACATCCCGGCACCTCCGCCTTGCCGGCCGAGATCACTTGGCGGTTCAAGGACCGTCGGCCCTGGCAGGAAAGGCGGGGCGCCGACGGAATGGGGTGAGGGCCGGACCGCCACCACCGTGATGCGCCGGGACTGGCCGCTGGTCCAGGTTTCGGTCAGCGAGGTTCATCAGGCCGACGATGATGTGCCGGCACCGCAGACTGCCCGGCAAGGGGACGAATCGGGTCCCTTGCCGGGCAGCGGAGGCAGCGTCGGGAGGGCGCCTATCGGTAGCCGGCCGCGACGATGTTGGCCTGTACCGCGTTCTCGGTCGCGTCGGACGGGTAACCGGTGACCATCGCGCCCTCGTAGAAGGTGCCGGCGCTCTGGTTGGCGCCGCCGTCCGGTTTGCAGCAGTCGCCGCCGCTGCCGAGCACGATCGCCCCCTGCTTCTTCATCGGGCTGTATCCGGGCGGCAGCGACCCGTCCCACAGCGTGAAGAGACTTCCGCTCTGGGCGTTGCTGCCCTTGATGGCGAACCGGGAGGTGCCGTTGTTCTTCAGCGTCGCGGTGACGAACTTGCTGGTGAACGCGCGCTGGTTGGGGTTCCAGGTGCTGCTGCCGCCGGGGAACAGACCCCATTCGAGGTCGGCCTGCACCCACGGCCCGGACCCGGAGCAGCCGCCGAACCAGCAACTGGTGCCGAAGTAGATCGCGTCCATGGCCCCGGCGGCGTCGGCCTTGCGGGTGGTCTCGCTGTTGCCGTAGTCGAAGCAGCAGCCGCTGTTGACGTGGGTGCCGCTGGTGACCATGTACATGCCCTCGGGTGCGCTGCCGGTCGGGACACCGGTCAGGTGCCCGTCGCGCCAGTAACTGTTGCCCGGTTTGATGTAGAGCGAGTACGCCTTGGCGCCGCCGACGGTCAGCGATTCGGTCGTGGCGACGGCGGGGGAACTCTGCGGCGAACCGGGCACGACCGGCGACCCCTGGTACCACAGGTCGTTGCCGCGGCCCGACTGGTCGTAGACGACGGTCACCACACAGGTCGTGCCGGCGCAGAACGCGTCCTGGCTCGCGGCGTCGGCCGCCCCGCTGCTGAGCGTGCCGATGTTGCGGGTCTGGTTGTCGGAGCGCCGCACCTGGTAGAGGTTGCCGCGATAGGAGCCGTACAGCGCCCGTACCGTGCTGTGGGCCGCCACGCACGGCGTTCCGCCGGCGGCGTAGATGTCGCAGGTTCCGCCGCTGCCGGTCGGCGCGGTGACCTGGGACCATCGCTGGTTCGCCTGGCCGTTGCAGGCCCACAGGATGATCCGGGTGCCGTTGGCCGTGCCCGCACCGTTGGCGTCGAGGCACAGCCCGGACTGCACCCCGGTGATCGTGCCGTCGTCGTTGACGTTCCACTGCTGGTTGGACTGGCCGTTGCAGTCCCAGATGACGACCGCCGTCCCGTTCGTGGTGCCGCGTCCGGAGGCGTCCAGGCACTTGGCGCCGTACACGGTCAGTTGTTTCGTCGTGGTGTGGGTCCAGGACTGGTTTCCGGCCGAGGTGCAGTCGTTGAGCTGGGTCTGCGTGCCGTTGGTGGCGCTGGAGCCGGGCACGTCGAGGCAGCGGCCGGACTGCGCGCCGACGATGCGAGTCGCGGTCCCCACGATGGCGGCCGAAGCGGCGACCGGGACGGCCACGACGGCGAGAAGGAGGCTCAGCGCGGCCGGCGGTACGAGGTATCTGCGGGGTCGGGAGTCAACCATGACGAACGCTCCAGGGGGTCATCGGCCGGGCAGGCGCCAGGTCTGATTGAGCGGGGACGCTTGGCTCGTGGGGTTGCAGGCCCATTGGTGGATCGGTGCGCGCGGGGCGGTGGAGACGGTGCTGACGTCGACGCACTTGCCGCTGTGCCGGGCGACGAGCTGGTGGTCGTGCGAGTCGTTGCCGGCGTAGCTGACCCGGCGCAGGGTGAACTGCTGATTCTGGGCGCCGCTGTTGCAGGTCCACTGGATCACGGCGGCGCCGTCCGCGGTGGATGCGCCGCTGACGTCCAGGCACTTGCCGCTCTGCTGGTTGACGACGGTGTACGTGTCCGCGACGCCGGCCGACGGCCGGAAGTTCCACTGCTGCTGGGCGCCGCCGTTGCAGGTGAACTGCTGTTGCTGGTTGCCGTCGGTGGTGCGGGAGTCGGTGTTGTCGAGGCAGAGGCCGCTGTGTTGCGCCACCGCGATGCTCTGGAAGCTCCCGCTGGTGGTGGGCGGCAGCACCGTGATCGTGTACGCGTCGTTGACGGCGTTGTTGGCGATGGCCACGGTGGCGGTGTTGCCGTTGAGCGGGACGACCTGGTCCTGGACCGTGGCCGGGCCGGCGACCGCGCCGCCGTTGTTGTACGGGATGCGGTGCACCTGGATGCGGACCTGGTTGCCGGTGACGACGCCGGCGGTGCTGTTCAGCCCTTGCAGGTTGACGGTGAGCGTGCCGGTGGTGCGGCCGCCGCCGATCAGGACCTTGGCGTTCCCGTCGGTCTTGGTGGCGTAGGAGTCGTAGCCGGCCGACGCCGTGCCGGCCACGGCGGTCCCGGTCTGCTGGGCGTAGAAGCGGTAGACCCACCACTCGCCCGTTGGCTGGTACTGACCGGCGGAGGTGCGGGTGAGCAGGTTGCCCAGGTCGTTGTGCAGGTTGCCGCCGCTGGCCCAGTTGGCGCGCAGCCCGTCGGCGCCGGCCCGTTCGAGCCGGGCGATGTACCAGGCGCCGTCGCCGGGATTCTGCTCGTTCGAGGCGCCGTACTCATTGATCTGGTAAGGCCGGGGGTGGGCGATGCCGCGGGAGTCGAGGGTGGTGTTGGCCGCGGCGACGTTGGTGACCGGGTCGCCGGGCAGCGAGTGCCAGCTGACGATGTCCGGCACCACGTTGTTGCCCTTGACGTAGTCGAGGTACTGGGTCCACCACGCGTAGCCGGTGGACGGCACGCACGCGCAGCTCGGGCCGACGATCAGGGTGCCCGGCATGTCGGCGCGCAGCCGCTGGTAGGTGCGCCGCCACAGGTCGAGGTACTGCGATGCGGGCCGGTTCCAGAACAGGGTGATGTTGGGTTCGTTCCAGATGTCCCACTGGACCGGGACACCGGTCGCCTTCACATCGTTGATCACCCGGGTGAGGAAGTTGTCGTAGTCGGTCCAGTCGCCGTTGTCGCCGGGGAAGCGGGCGATGGCGGCTCCGTCGGCGCCCCACAGATCGTGGGCGAGCAGGATGAACTTCCCGCCGAGGGCCTGGGTCCGCAGCATCTGCGCGCGGGTGGCGTTCCACCGGCGGTCGTACCCGCCGCCGACCCAGCCGCCGCCCGCCAGCTGCGCGCCGCCGGCCCGCATGGCCTGGTATTTGACGTCGGTGAAGAAGTTGTCCGGCGGCGCGGCGCCGTTCTCGGTCATGCCGTAGATCCAGCCGGACGCCCGGTAGGTGGGGGTGGCGGTGGTGGCGGCGAAGTTGACGCTGATGCTCTGGTCGTCCGCGCGCGCCGGGGACGGGGCGGCGAGGACGCCCAGCCCGGTCAGGACAGCGGCCAGGGTTCGGACGACTTTGGTGCGGAGCGGGGATCCGGGTTTCATGGCGCCTCCGGTTGGGGGGGACGAGGGCAGCGGGAATCGCGGGAGGAGCCGGCGGCTCGTCCCGGGGGAGGGCGGACGGTTCAGTCGGTGCGGGCGGGTCCGGTGCTGTCGCGCAACGAGATGGGCGGTGCGAGCAGCAGGTGACGCGGCGCGCCGGTCGGCGCGGCGATCCGCTCGAGGAGTAGTTCGACGGCGTGGGCGCCCATTTCTCCGGTGGGCACGTCGGCCGCGGTGAGCTGGGGCCGGAAGCCTTCGGCCCAGTGCCGGGCGGCGACCCCGGCGATGGACATCTCGCGCGGGACGGCGACGTGGAGCCGCTCGATGCCGCGTTGGAGGCCGGGCAGCGCCGCCTCGTTGATGGTGGTGATGGCGGTGACTTCCGGATGGCGTTCGCGCAGCTGTTCGAACCATTCCTCGCCGGCGGCGGGGTCGTCGGCGCAGGGCAGCTCGATCCCCCTCAGGCCCCGCCGGCCGACTGCCTCGGCGAAGCCTGCCTGAGCGCGGTGGGCCGGGCCGTAGCCGGCCGCGACCAGTTCGGCGGAACGGTTGAGCAGGGCGATGCTGCGGTGGCCGAGATCGGCGAGATGATGCACGCTGCGGGCGACCAGTTCGGCGTAGTCGATGTCGACCCAGCAGACGCCCTGCGGGTGAGCGGTGTGACCGATGGTGACGAACGGGAGCCCTTCCTGCTGGAGCCGGGTGACCCGTTCGTCCTCCAGCCTGATCTCCATGAGGATGATCCCGTCGACCCGGCGGCCGGAGATCAACCGCTCGAACGACCGGTCGTGGTCACCGCCGGACGGGGAGAGCAGCACGTCCAGGTCGGCGTGGGCGGCCGCCTCGACGACGCTGGCGACGAACCCGAGCTGCATGTCGGTCAGGCGCAGGCTGGCCGGCGGGATGACCAGCCCGAGGGTGCGGGTGCGGCCCTCCTTGAGCGCCCGGGCGGCGGCGTTCGGCCGGTAGCCGAGCTCGTCGATCACGGCTTGGATCCGCTGTTTGGTCTGGGCGCTCACCGATCGGCGTCCGCTCAGCGCATAGGACACGGTGCTGCGCGACACGCCGGCCCGGCGGGCGATCTCCCCGATGTTCACGCGTACCTCCTCACCCTGACCTCGCAGCTTGACCTACCCCGGCGCCGACCCGGACAGCGGGGTCTCCGGCATGTCGAATCGGTTCGCGGCTGACGCTAGACAGCGATATCCGCCGATGTCAACGGCGGGTCCGCCAGATGACCGGGATGTTGCAAAAGGCGGTAATAACGCTCAAGAAGAGTGTTGACCGGACCTCGAAATGAGCCCTACTGTCGGCGCAGCACCTGGTCGAATCGATTCGAATCCCGTCGTGCGATGTCGCATACAGGAGATGGTTGCCGTGAGAAACCCGTCCCTCAGCCGCCGCGCAGCCTGTTGCGCGTTGTTCGCCGTGGTCCTGACCGCGCTCAGCGGCGCCTGCTCCGACGCCGGGGCGCCCTCATCCGGAACGTCGGCCCAGGAATTCACGGTCTGGGATCCGTACCCGCAGTTCGACGCCTCGTCCGACTGGGTCAAGCTGCTGACCAAGTGCGGCGCCGACGCGGGCGTCGCCGTCAAGCGCAGCGGATTCGACACCACCGACCTGACCACCAAGGCCCTGCTGGCCGCCCAGCAGGGCGACTCGCCGGACGTGCTGATCGTGGACAACCCCGTGGTCTCCACCCTGGCCGAGGCCGGCGTGCTCACCACCACCGACGACACCAAGGTCGACACCGCCGCGATCGAGCCCAACCTGCTCGCCGCCGGACAGCTCAACGGCAAGACCTATGGCGTCCCGATCGGCGCCAACACCCTCGCGCTCTACTACAACAAGAAGGTTCTCGACGCGGCCGGGGTCGATCCCGGCACGATCACGGACTGGGAGTCCCTGACCGCCGCGCTGGCCAAGGTCAAGGCAGCCGGCAAGAAAGGCATCACCTTCTCGGCGATCGGCACCGAGGAGGGCAGCTTCCAGTTCCTGCCCTGGTTCTGGGGCTCCGGCGCCGGCCTCACCCAGCTCGACTCGCCGCAGGCCGTCGCCGCCCTCACCCTATGGACCGACTGGCTGAAGAACGGCTACGCCCCGAACTCCGTCATCAACAACACGCAGACCACCAGCTGGCAGGAGTTCGCCAGTGGCGGCTACGCCTTCGCCGAGAACGGCACCTGGCAGCTGGCCAACGCCAAGAAGACCGGCTTCGAGTACGGGATCATCCCCATCCCCGCCGCCACTGGCGGAACCGCGCCGGCACCCACCGGCGGCGAGTTCGTCACCGCGCCGGTGCGCGACGACACCGCCCGGTACGCCACCAGCGCCCGGCTCATCGGCTGCCTGACCAGCTCCGACAACGCGTACACCACGGACACCACGCTGTCGTACGTCGCCGCGACCGACGCCGTGCAGGCCAAACAGGTGGCGGCGAACCCGGACCTGAAGGTGTGGGTCGAGGCGGTCGAGGCGGCCAAGGGACGGACGAGCGACAACCTCGGCACGAAGTATCCGAAGATCTCCGAGCCGCTGTGGGGCGCGTTCCAGGCAGCCCTCTCGGGGAGCGCATCGCCGCAGGACGCGCTGAGAGCCGCCCAGGCGTCGGCCGCCGCGGCCACCAAGTGACCATGGCGACACCCGTGACCGACCGTTCTCCCGCCGTGGCCCGGCCGCCGGCGGGAGAACGGCACGACGCGGCCGCTCGTCGCCGGCGCCGGGCGGAGCAATGGCAGGCCTGGGCGTTCGCCGCGCCGGTCGTCCTCTACCTCGGCGCGTTCTACGCCTACCCGCTCTACCGCAACCTCGACCTGAGCCTGCGCTCCTACACCGTGCGCTCGTTCGTGCACGGCGGGGCGCCCTTCACCGGGCTGGACAACTACCGCACCGTCGTCGCCGACCCCACGTTCTGGCCGGCGCTGACCCGCACCGTCGTCTTCACCGTGGTCTGCCTGGCGTTCCAGTTCGCGATCGGCATGGCCCTGGCTCTGTTCTTCCGCCAGCACTTCCCGCTCTCCGCCACGTTGCGCGCGCTGTTTCTCGTACCCTGGCTGTTGCCTCTGATCGTCTCCGCATCGAGTTGGTCCTGGATGCTCAACAGCGAGTCCGGCGTCGTCAACGCCGGGTTGAGGGCACTCGGGGCGGGGCAGGTGAACTGGCTGACCGATCCGCGGTGGGCGCTGGTCAGCGTGATCGTCGCCAACATCTGGATCGGCATCCCGTTCAATCTGGTCGTGCTCTACAGCGGCCTGCAAGCCGTCCCACCGGAGGTTCACGAGGCGGCGGAGCTGGACGGCGCGTCCGGCTGGCAGCGCTTCCGATGGGTCACGTTCCCGCTGCTGCGTCCGGTGTCGGCCATCACGATCCTGCTCGGCCTCGTCTACACGCTCAAGGTCTTCGACATCATCTGGATCATGACCCGCGGTGGTCCGGCCGACGCGTCCACCACGCTGGCCACCTGGTCGTACCGGCTGGGCTTCGGCAGCCTGGTACCCCGGTTCGGGCCCGGCGCGGCGGTCGGGAACCTGCTGATCGTCATCGCGCTGGCATGCGGGCTGATGTACATCCGGGTGCAACGCGGGCAGCAACGATGAGGAAGGCGTGGAAGACCGCGGCCGGCCTCGCGCTGACGGCCGTCATGCTGTTCCCGGTCTACTGGCTGATCAACGTGTCCTTCACCAAGGACACCGACATGCGCGCCGACCCACCGCACCTGTTCCCCTCCGACGGCACTCTGGAGGGCTACCGGGCAGTGCTCGACCAGCAACTGCCGTACCTGGGCACCAGCCTCCTGGTCGGGTTCGGCACCGTGGCCGTGACGCTCGCGCTGGCCGCCCCAGCCGGCTACGCGCTGGCCAAACTGCGTCCACGCGGCGGTGGTGTCCTGGGTTTCGTCCTGCTGATCGCCCAGATGATCCCCGGCATCATCATGGCGATGGGGTTCTACGCCGTCTACCTGCGCGCCGGCCTGCTGAACTCGGTCGCGGGCCTGATCCTGGCCGACTCGACCATCGCGGTGCCGTTCGGGGTGCTGATCTTCGCAGCCTTCATGGCCGGCATCCCCGACGAACTGATCCACGCCGCGCTGATCGACGGCGCCTCACGGTGGCGGACGTTCGTCTCGGTGGTCCTGCCGGTCAGCCGCAACGCGATCGTCACCGTCAGCGTGTTCGCCTTCCTGTGGGCCTGGTCGGACTTCGTGTTCGCCGCGACCCTCGACGGCGGCGGCGCCCACCAGCCCATCACGCTGGGCATCTACCACTACATCGGCAACAACAACCAGCAATGGAACGCGATCATGGCCACCGCCGTGGTCGCCTCGATCCCCGCGACGCTGCTGCTCATCCTGGCGCAGCGCTACGTGGCCGCCGGCGTCACCGCCGGCGCCGTCAAGGACTGATCAGCTCCCCACGAAAGGCGCCCGTCCGTGATCACGACCTTCTCCGTCCAGGACATCCCGTTCAGCTACCCGGGGTCCTGGTTCGACATCTCCCCCGTCATCGCGGAGAAGACCTACGCCGCAGACCTGCACCTGGTCTCGCACCAGTCCGGCATGCACCCGGTCCTGCGCTTCGAGCCCCGCCACGCCGGCGGCCGTGCCGAGGCCCGGGTCGTCGCCGGCCCGACGAGGTTGCGATGGGAACACCCGGCCGGCGACATCGAGGCGGCGTACGAGTCCGCCGACACCGTCCGCCTGCGCGGCGTCGGCCTCGGCCTGCGCGTCACGGCGGCGGCGACCACGCTGACGCCGTTCTCCGGCACCTACCTGTACCGGGACCCGCGCGCCGCGTCGTACGTGTTCACCTCCTACGAGACCGGGCGGCGCTACCGGCTCACCGTGCTCGGCGGGAGCGCGCACACCGCGACCGGAGCCGAATCGCTCGGCGCCGGCGACCGCCACGTCGATCTGCCCGCCGACGCGGCCTGGGAGGTGGCCATCGAGGAGTACACGAGCAGCCGCGACCCGTACCGCTCCACCGCGTCCTTCGACGAGGTGGCCCGCACCGCCGCCGACAGGTTCGGCCGTTACCTCGAGGCGGTCGCCCCGTGGCGCGACGCCCGGACCCCCGCCGCCGAACTGGCCACCTATGTGCTGTGGTCGGCCACCGTCGCCCCCGGCGGGTTCTTCCACCGTCCCGCCGTCCTGATGTCCAAGCACTGGATGGACAAGGTCTGGAGCTGGGACCACTGCTTCAACGCGCTGGCCCTCGCCGCGGGCGATCCGGGGCTGGCCTGGGACCAGTTCCACATCCCGTTCGACCACCAGGATCCGACCGGCGCGTTGCCGGACTCCGTGGCCCATTCCGAGGTGCTCTACAACTTCGTCAAACCGCCCATCCACGGCTGGGCCTTCGGTCACCTGCGCCGGCTGCTGGCGGAGCCGCTCGACCGCGATCAGCTGAGCGAGACCTACCAGCGGCTGAGTCACTGGACGACGTTCTGGCTGACCCAGCGGCGCGCACCCGGCCGACCTCTTCCGCACTACCAGCACGGCAACGACAGCGGGTGGGACAACGCGACCACCTTCGACACCGGCCGCCTGCTGGAAACAGCCGATCTCACCTGCTTCCTGATCATGCAGCTTCGAGAGCTGAGCGCGCTCGCCACCGAACTCGGTGACACCGGCGCCGCCGGGAACTGGACCGTGACCGCCGAGGAGCTGACCACCGCGCTGCTGTCGACCCTGTGGGACGGCAGCCGATTCGTGGCCCACAGCCCCGAGACCGGCGAAACAACGAGCAGCACCAGCTTGCTGGCGCTGATGCCGATCGCCCTTGGCGCCGACCTGCCCGCCGACATCCGGACGACGCTGGCCGCCGGTCTCAAAGCCCACCTCACCCCGCACGGCCTGGCCACCGAGCCGCTCGACTCGCCCCGCTACACCGCGGACGGCTACTGGCGCGGTCCCATCTGGGCGCCCGCCACCCTGCTGATCGAGGACGGCCTGCGGCGGGCCGGCCATGACGCGTTCGCCGACGATGTCAGCAGCCGCTTCCGCGAACTGTGCGAGACGTCGGGCTTCGCCGAGAACTTCGATGCCGAAACGGGGGACGGCCTGCGGGACCGCGCGTACACCTGGACGGCCGCCGTCTATCTCGTCCTCGCCGCGGCCCACCAGGGCCGGGCAACCTGACTCACCGGCGCGTCGGGTGTTCGTGGCCGGCGTTCCCGGCCGGCTCGACGACCAGGCCCTTCCGTCTGCCCGAGCCGTCTGCCGACGCGCCCACGGCCGCGGTGAGATCGACCTGGAGCGGACGCCCTCCGCAGTGTTCGCCATGCCGTTCGACCTGGTGCGCCACGACATTCATATGGACCTCGAACCGGTGCCGGCCGCCCGCATCCGCTCGATCGTCGACGACCTGTTCCTGCCGCTCCTTGGCGAGCACGGCACGGCGACGGCGGCGGTGATCAGCCCGCTCACCGCCCGCCCGCCAGCACGTCAATCCGTGATCGAGGCGCGGAACGTGTACCTGTCGCCGCGGTAGGCCTGGATGGTCAGCTCGATCGGTGCCGCCTCCTGATTGAAGGTCAGCTGCGTGGCCGCCAGGATCGGCACCGGGCCGGTGATCTCCAGCTTGGCCCGTTCGTCGTCGGTGGCGATGCGCGCCTCGACCGAGTAGTCGGCGTAGTGCGGCCGCTGGGTGGGTGACGCCTCGCGCAGCACGTCGTAGAGCGAGCGCACGGTGAAGTCGGTCGTCGCCATCGCCGGTGCGACGGCGAGCGGCAGCCGGTTGTGCTCGAGCGCGATCACCATGTTGTTGAGGTAGCGCAGCCGGAACATCTCGAACAGGTCGGCGCCGGCGACCGTGTTGAGCAGCTCGGCCTCACGCACGGTCGCCGGGCGCACGCCCGAGCTCAGCACCCGGCTGCGCATGGTGAGCCCGCGCTGCTGGGCGAGGTCGGTGAAGCCGAGGACGCGGCCCGCGGTGCCCGTCCCCCCGCGGGGTTTCGGCGCGGCGGCGATCGCCCACCCGCGGGCCGGCAGGGAGACGAGCAGGCCGCGTTCGCGCAGCTCGGCGAGGGCGGCGCGGATGGTCACGCGGGAGGCGTCGTAACGCTCGGCGAGCTGCCGCTCGGACGGCAGCCGGGCTCCGTCGGCGCCGTTCACCGCGCGCAGGTCCTCCTCGATGCGGTCGGCGAGGCGGAGGTAGAGGGGCAGCGCGTCAGGACCGACAAGGGGGCGCGTCTCCATGCCGTAACGCTACCAGCAGCATACCAGCACGCCCCATTGACAGCCCAGTTGCATACCAGTAGCTTTCCAGAACCAGACCGGATAGCAAAAGTTGAGGTAAGCACATGGCAAGCAGCGCCTTTACCAAGGCGGAGATCGAGCAGCAGCCGAGCGTCTGGCGCGCCACCCGCGCCGTCGTCACGGCCGCGCGCGGTGAGATCGACAGGCTTCTCGCCGCCGCCCTGGCCGACCCGCGGACCCGGATTGTGCTGACCGGAGCCGGCACCTCGGCCTACGCCGGCGAGTTGCTGGCCGGAGAGCTCACCCGACGGCTCGGGCGGCCGGTGGAGGCGGTGCCGACCACCGACCTCGTCACCGACCCGGAGGCGGCCGCGGTTCCCGGGCGCCCGATGCTGCTGGTCTCCTTCGCCCGCAGCGGCAACAGCCCCGAGTCGGTCGCCGCCGCCGAGCTGGTCGACCGGCTTGCCGACCCGGCCCACCACCTGGTGATCACCTGCAACGCCGAGGGCGCGCTGAGCCGCCGCTACACCGGCGCGGCGAACGCCACCGCGATCCACCTGCCGCCCGCGACCAACGACCGCGGCTTCGCCATGACGTCGTCGTTCACCAGCATGGTCCTCGCCGCCTATCTGAGCCTGGCCGGCGACGCCGATGTGGACGCCCTCGCGAACGCCGCGGAGACGGTGCTCGACAACGCCGCCGACATCGAGAAGGCGGTGACCACGCTCGCCCCCGACCGGATCGTCTACCTCGGCTCCGGCGGCCTCAAAGGGCTCGCACACGAGGCCGCGCTGAAGTGCCTGGAGCTGACCGCCGGCGACGTCCTCGCGCTCGGCGAGTCCACACTGGCCTTCCGGCACGGGCCGAAGGCGGCACTCACCGCGGACACCCTCGCGGCTGTCTTCCTCTCCGGCGACGCCTACCGGCGCGCCTACGACCTCGATCTGGTACGCGAGCTGGTCACGTCGCTGGGCGCCGACCGGGTCGTGGTGATCGGCGACGAGCCGTACGAGAGCGGGGTCGCGCACTGGAACGTGCCGCGCCCGCCCGGAACCCCGGACGCCCTCTGGGCGATCGCCGCCGTGCTGACCGCCCAGCTGACTGCGCTGGCCTGCTCGTTGGCCCGCGGCCACACCCCGGACGACCCCTTCCCGGCCGGCGAGGTCAACCGCGTCGTGCGGGGCGTGACCATCCACCACTTCGGCGAGGGCGAGGACTGACATGTTCCTGGGCGTGGACGGCGGCGGCAGCAAGACCGCGTTCTGCCTGATCGACGAGAACGGCGCGGTCGTGGCCGAGGCCCGCACCGCGAGCATCTACTACCTGATGAGCGGCATCGACATCGTCGCCCCACTGCTTTCCGACGGCGTGGCGCAGGTCTGCGCCGCTGCGGGCATCAGACCCGCCGAGATCGCGTACGCGTTCTTCGGCATCCCCTGCTACGGCGAGGTCGCCCGGGACGTCCCGGCGCTCGACGCGATCCCCGGCGGGATCCTCGGGCACGACCGGCACCGCTGCGGCAACGACATGATCTGCGGCTGGGCCGGGTCGCTGGGCGGGTCCGACGGCATCAACGTCGTGGCCGGCACCGGCTCCATCGCCTACGGGGAGAACGGCCGCCGCCAGGCAAGGGCGGGCGGCTGGGGCGAGCTCTTCGGCGACGAGGGGTCCGGCTACTGGGTGGCCGTCCGCGGGCTCGCCGCGTTCAGCCGGATGTGCGACGGCCGCCTCCCTCGCGGCCCGCTCGTCGCGATCCTCCGCCGGGAGCTGCGGCTCGCCGACGACCTCGACGTGGTCGACATCGTGCTGAACCGGTGGAAGGGCGACCGCGCCCGGATCGCCGCGCTCAGCCCGCTGGTCAGCGAGGCCGCGGCGGCCGGCGACGCGGCCTGCACAGCGATCCTGCGCGACGCCGGGCACGAGCTCGCCGCGCTCGTCGACGCCCAGGCCCGGGCGCTCGTCTTCCCCGCCGGGCCGGTTCCGGTGTCCTACTCCGGCGGGATGTTCACCTGCCCGCCCCTGCTCACCGCCTTCCGCGCGGCCCTGGGCGACCGCTACGAGCTGCGTACCCCGCTGTTCCCCCCGCACCTCGGCGCCGCCATCTACGCGGCCCGGCTCGCCGGGCACCACCTCCACCTCGAAGGGATATCGGCATGACCACCCTCACCGCGACACGCCGGACCGGATGGATTCCGTACGCCGGGCTGCTGGTTCTCTTCTGGGGTGTCTGGGGCGCCTTCTCCAGCCAGCCGACCAGCAGGTACGGCTATCCCGACGGGATGGTCTACCTCATCTGGTCGATCACGATGATCATCCCGGCGGTGGCGGCCCTGCGTGGCGCGACCGTCGACCGCCGGCCGATCGCCGCCTTCTACGGGCTGCTGATCGGCGTCACCGGGGCGGGCGGACAGCTGCTGCTGTTCAAGGCGCTGACCATCGGGCCCGCGTACATCATTTTCCCGATCATCGCCCTCTCCCCGGCGATCACCGTGGTGATGGCGCTGATCGCGCTGAAGGAGCGCCTCACCCGCCTCGCCGTCGTCGGCGTCGTGCTCGCGCTGGTCGCGATCGTGCTCTTCTCCGTCGCCCCCGGCGACGAAGACGTCTCCACCGGCCCCTACCTGCTGCTGGCTGTGCTGATCTGCGTCGCCTGGGGAGTGCAGGCGTACTACATGCGCAAGGCGGCCCTGGCCGGCGTCAACGACGCCACCACCTTCGGCTGGATGACGATCAGCGGCATCGTGCTCATCCCGGTGGCGCTGATCATGATGGGTGGCTTCCCGACCGGCTTCCCGTGGCAGGCGCCCGCGCTCACCGCGGCGACCCAGGTGCTCAACGCGGTCGGCGCGCTCTTCCTGGTGATGGCGATGAGCCGGGGCAAGGCCTCGCTGGTCGCGCCGATCACCAACGCGCTCGCGCCGGTGCTGACCATCGCGCTGTCGCTCGTCGTCTACCAGACCATCCCGTCCGGTTTCCAGACCGCCGGCATCGTGCTCGCGCTGGCCGGCTCGACACTGATGGTCTACACCACCGAGAAGAACGCCGAGCTGATGGCGTCGTGAGCCGCGTCGTCACCGTCACCCTGAACCCGGCCATCGACATCACCTACGACGTCGCCTCGCTCATCCCCGGCGGCAGCGTGCGGGTCGGGGCCGTGCGGTCGCGGGCCGGCGGCAAAGGCATCAATGTGGCAGCTGTGGTGCGGGCGCTCGGCGGCGACACCGTCGCCGTGGCGCCGGCCGCGCTGCGCACCCCCGACCCGTTCCGCGACGGCCTCGACCGGCTGGGGCTGTCCTACCGGCTGGTCCCGGCGTTCGACGCGGTCCGCCGCACGATCGCCGTGGTCGGCGCGGACGGGTCGACCACCGTCCTGCTGGAGCCGGGCAGCCCGGCGCCGCCCGGCACTCCCGAGGCTCTGGCCGCCGCGGTCGCCGAGGAGCTGGCGAGCGCGGACGCCCTGGTGGTTTCCGGCAGCGTCCCACCGGGGCTGCCCGCCGACCTGCCGGCCCGCCTGGTGGCGCTCGCCGCCGCGCGGGGCGTCCCGGCCATCGCCGACGTCTCCGGCGAGGCGCTGCGGCTCGCGGCCGGGGCCGGCGCGGTGCTCATGCCCAACCGGGACGAGCTCGCCGAGCTGGTCGGCGCGGCCGTCCCGTCGGCCCGGGACGTCGCCGGGTGGGGGCGCCGCCTGCTCGACGGCGGTGCGGCGGCCGTCGTCGTGACGCTCGGCGAGCAGGGCGCGGTGGCGGTGACGCCGCCGGGCGCCTGGCTCGCGCTCCCGGCGGAGACCGTGGACGGCAACCCGACCGGGGCCGGCGACGCGGCAGCCGCCGCCCTGGCCCTGCAGCTGACCGCCCGGGCGTCCTGGCCGGACGCCCTGACCGACGCTGTGGCGACCGCCGCCGCCTGTGTGCTGCGGCCGGTGGCCGGCGACATCGACCTGGAAGCCCGCGCCCGCTGGCGCGATGACATCACCGTGGAGGAACTGCCGTGACCAAGCCGTCGATCGTGGAGGAGCTGCGGGGCAGCGGGCGGGGCATCGGCGCCTTCAACGTGATCACGCTCGAGCACGCCGAGGCCGTCGTGGGCGGCGCCGAGGACGCGGGGCTGCCGGTGATCCTGCAGATCTCGCAGAACGCCGTGCGCTACCACGGCTCGCTGGCGCCGATCGCCGCGGCGTGCCTCAGCATGGCCGGCACGGCCGACGTGCCGGTGGTGGTGCACCTCGACCACGCCGAGGACGAGACGCTGATCGACGAGGCGATCGAGCTGGGCCTGCCGTCGGTGATGTTCGACGCGGCCACCCTGCCGTACGCCGAAAACGTGGCCCGCACCCGGGCGGTGACCGAGCGGTGCCACGCGGCGGGCTGCTGGGTCGAGGCGGAGCTGGGGGCGATCGGCGGCAAGGACGGCGTGCACGCCCCCGGGGTGCGTACCGACCCGGCCGAGGCCGCCGGCTTCGTGGCCGCCACCGGCGTCGACGCGCTGGCCGTGGCGGTCGGCTCGGCGCACGCCATGGCCAGCCGGGACGCGGTGCTCGACGACCGCCTGATCGAGCGGCTCGCCGCCGCGGTGCCGGTGCCGCTGGTGCTGCACGGCTCCTCGGGGGTGCCGGACGACGGGCTGCGCCGCGCCGTCGCGCACGGCATCGTCAAGGTCAACGTGGGCACGCTGCTGAACCGGGCGATGACCGGCGCGGTGCGGGAGGTGCTCGCCGCCCGCGCCGATCTCACCGATCCGCGCAAATACCTGGCCCCCGGCCGGGCGGCCGTGCGCGGCGAGGTGGCCCGCACGCTGACCCTGCTGGCCGGGGAGCAGTCACTGGCGGCCCGGTGACTTCAGGCGGGTCTGATCTCCTCGGAACAGCCGCGGTGCGAAGTCGATCAGGTTCTGCTGCCACGCGTCCCAGCCGTGCGGGCCGGTCACGTGGCCTGTAGGTAGTCGAACCCCAGACCGCTGCTGCGCGTGCGCCGCGCGGTCTGCTTGTGCACGCCCACCCAGGTGACGACCCGGCCGTCGTACCACCGGGTGCGCTGGAACCTCTGGCTCACCGCGACGCCGCTGCGCGGCACCTCCTCCTCGTGCAGGAAGTACGGTCGTGGCGGCGCGGCGTCCAGGCCCTCGCGCAGCAGCACCGTGCGCGGCCGGACCCGCACCGGGGCCGGCGCGGGATCGCCGTCCAGGATGCGCGGCATCGCGGCCCGCTGCAGCTGGATCTCCCGGTTGTCGCCGTCGACGTGCACCGGAATGAACGGGATCCAGTTCTCCGGCACGCTGCCCATGACCCGGTACCGAATCGGCGCCTGCGGGTCGCCCGCCGGGGGCACCACGGTGCCGTCGGCGATCGCGGCGTCGAGGATGCGGCGGTGGAAGACGAGCGTCTCGCGGGCGAGTTCCTCGCCGGGCCGGCTGCCGCCGGTCGCCAACGGCACCCGCGTCTCGACTCCCCACACCATGTTCGCCATCTCGTCGCGGATCAGGCACACCTCCTCCAGGGGTCTGCCCTCCTGGATCTTCGGGACGGTCGGCAGCAACACCAGGTCGTCGGTGCCGTTGGTGAACATCGACCAGCGCTGCCACTGGTCGCCGGCGCCGGACCCGCTCGGTTCGATCCAGAACCGTTCCCCGAACACGTTGGTCACCGCGAGCCCGGCGACGTGCGCGATGCTGCCCGCGGGCAGCGACTGCGGCACGAGGTACCAGTCGTTGGCGTACACCAGGCCGAACTCCATGAACAGCAGCTTCGCGAGGTCGGTCGTGTCCGGGCGGATGTCGCCGAAGTTGGTCTTCCGGTCCTCGAATGCCCACCAGCGGGTGTTCGGCATGCCGTCGAAGACCACCTGGACCGGGATGAACGAGGTCGTGGTCGGCTCGGGCGGCCCGGGGGTCGGCGGGTCGCCGGGGATGGACAGCGGCGGCGCGGCCGGGGCGGCATCGACGTTGTACCAGTCCAGCCGGCCCTGGTAATACTGCTCGGCCAGGTAGACCCGCTCGCCGTCGGGAGTCGGCGCGGACACCGCGAACTGGTATTCGAGGCGGTCGGGCTGCCAGGCGTCGCCGGTCGGCGGCTGGTAGAACAGCGTGTCGGCCCAGCGGCGGAACCGGTCGGCCAGCTCGTCGACCACGGTGAAGTCCGCCGCGTCGATCGACGTGCCGTCGTAGGCGTGGTGTGCCGCGTCCGCGCGCAGGTAGTCGTACAGCAGGTAGCCGTCCATGACCCGGCCGGCCAGCGCGGCCACCTGCTGCCAGACCTCCGGGTGGGCGACGATCAGGGCGTCCGCCGGGTCGTCCGGGTCGGGGTGGTCGACCGGATAACCGTCGATGAACTCGTCGTCGAAGTCGCCCACCGCCCGGACGAGCTTGAGCCAGCGCCGGCCGAGGAGCAGCCGCAGGTCGAGCGAGAGGACCGCGCCGCCCGCCAGGTACGGCACCGGACGGGCCTCGACCTGCGCCTCCAGCGGAACCGTGGTCAGGAACTCCCGCGCATCGTGGTCCCCGGCCCGGTATTTGGTGAGCCGGGTGGTGGCGACGTGCGCCTGGGCGAAGACCGGCGATCCGGCATCGTCGCCGAACAGCTCGCCGAGCTGCCACTGCCGGGCAAGCATCCACAGCGGATCGCGCACCTCGGCGCGCAGCGCGCGGTCGAAGTCGGCCAGCCGCGGCCGGCCTTCCAGCCGGTTCCAGCGCGTCACGGTCGGCAGGATCCGCTCGTCCAGCGCGGCGCGCATGTTCTCGATCTCAGCCATCGCCGCCCTCCAGAACCGCCGTCAGGTCGTTGTTCAGCGCCAGATTGAGCATCATGGTGATCGGGTAGCGGGTCACCGCAGACAGGGTCGCGGGCAGCAGCGCCGCATACTCGGTCGTGTCCAGCCGGCTGGGCTCCACCGCCCGCAACCGGGCCTCGACGAACACCTCGCGTACGCCGTCGACCAGGTCCTCCCACTGCCACGACTCGGCCGGCTGCGGGCTGGTGACCAGCAGCAGCACCTGCGGCGGCTCCGAGTTGGGCCGGTCGTAGTGGAAGGTGAGCCCGGTGGTCTCCGCCGGCCGGGGAATGACCTCGGTCCACTCGTCGAGCAGCAGCGCGCACTGGCGTGCCGCCGGGTCGTACGGTCGCGCGTGGTGCGCGGTGTAGAGCAGCCGCTCGCCGTCGAAGGCGTAGTCGGCCGGATGGTCGAGGCCCAGCCAGCGGTCGTCGGCGTGGTAGGGCAGCTGGATCGGGGTCAGTTCGGGCTCGGCCTTCCGGAAGGCGCCGGTCAGCGCCACCACGAGCTCCCACGCGCGGGCGGGCTCGCGGACCCGGGCGACGCCGGCGAACCAGTCGTCCACTGGCTGGTCGAGCTCGAGCCCGGCCGGTGCCGGGTCGGTGAGGTAGGACAGCAGCAGCGCGCGATCCGCGTAGGCCTTCGCCAGCTCGCTCGCCTGCCCGGCCGAGGCGGTGAACTCCCAGACCATCCGGAAGTCGTCGCCCAGCAGCACCTTCGCCGCATCGAGATGGAGCTGGGCCGCTGTCCGGCCGGAGCTGCCGGCCGCCTGGTCGAGCAGGGCCTGCGCACCGTCTGCCCGGCTGGTGATGCCGTCCGCCAGCAGGGTGATCCGGGCGTGCAGCTCACCGGCGAACCGGATCACCTCATTCTCGATCGCCGAAAGATCAAGACCAATGCTTTCGTACGCGGCCAGCGGCTGAACGGCCGCCACCCGCTGCAGCAGCGCGGCGAGTTCGGGCGTGCCCGGCTCGGTGGTGATGGCGTTGAGGTCGTCGAGTTTGCCGGCGAACGCCTGGCGGGCCGTGGCGAGCGCGACCAGGTAGGCGGCCGTGGTGGCGGGCAGCGGAACGGTGGCCGTGGTGGCGATCTCCGCCTCGGCGGCGCGCAGGATGGCGAACCGCTCGTCGTCGGAACCGGCGAGCGGCAGCTGCACGGTGGTCAGGTCGTCATACCGGGCGAGCCGATCCCGCCAGCGCTCCACGACCGTGCCGACGGCCGCGAGGACCTCGGCGAACCGGGCGGCCTTCCAGTCGTACGCGAAGCCGGAACCGGCACCCGGGACGGCGTAGAACCCGGCCGCCGAGTAGAGCGGGAGCAGCCGGTCGAGCCAGCCGTCGATGCCGTCGAGAAGGTCGGCGCGATGAGTGACCGGGTCGGACAGCAACGCGGCGAGGTCCGCGGCGAGCGTGGTCAGGTCGTCTCCCGCACCGGCGGCCGTCACCAGCGCACGCAGGCCGGCCAGCGGCCCGGTGAGCCGGACCGGGTCGACGACGATGCCGTCCGGCTGGTCGGCCGAGGTCTCGTTCGGCAGCGAGATGTCGGCCGCGGTCAGCGGGCGGGCGGCGAGCAGGAGCGTACGCAGCGGCGCGATCAGCGCCCCGACCTCGAAGAACGAGTAGGCGGGCCGGCCCACGACGCGTGCCGTGTGGTCGACCTGGACGGCCGTGTCCCACCGAGCCGGCACGGTTGCCAGCACGTGCTGCACAACGAGGTCGTCGAGGCCGGTCATCGCCTGGTCGGACTGCGGGTTGAGGGTGTGGAGCAGGTCGATCGGCTGCAGACCGAGGTCGGCCTGGGTCACCTCGACGGTCCGGGTGACCCCGTCGGTGGCGTCGACGTAGGTCGCGGTGCAGAGAACGTCGGCCGGGGCCGGCAGATGCTCGTCGAGCCAGGCGTTCACTGCGGGCTCCACCCGGGAGCGCGGCGTGACCGGCACCGCGTTCGGCGACACGTCCGGGTCGAGACCCGCCACCAGGTGCAGGCCCATCCGATGGGTGAGGTGGATGCCGCTGCGGGGGTTGGCGACCACCGCCGGCTCGGGTGGGAAGTCTCCGTGGCTGTAGGCGTCGAGGGTGGACGCGACCCGGTCGCTGTTGCCGAGCACGGTCTGGAAGACGCCCTCGGCGAGCGCCAGGTCGGCAACCGCGTCGTTGAGGTCCCGGATCTTGGCGACCTCGTCGTTGAGCACGGCGGCCTCGGCGGCGGTGGCCGATGGCAGCGTGGCCCCGAACGGGTACGTTGTCGCGCCGGTGCGGTTGATCTGGTCGACCAGCGCGAACCCGTCGACCACGTTGCGCGCCTCGACCAGCGCGATGTCGTCGGCGTCGTCCGACACGGTGTCGGTGAGATGGTCCGCGACCAGCGGGAAAGCCTTGCGCAGCGGATAGATGAACCGGTCCACCTCGGCGTCGGCGTGCCGGTCGTGCAGCCCGCGTTCCAGCTGATAGCCGAGCAGCGCGCCGAGTTGCTGCCCGGCCCGGATCCCCTCGATCGCACCGAGCGCGGCGCGCACCCGCTCGGCGGAGAGGTTCACCGCCAGGGTTCCGGGGTTGCCCGGTGCGGCGTTGGCCAGGAACCCGTTGCGCAGGATCGCGGCCGTGGTGGCCTGGTTCATGGACGGCGCCTGGATGAAGCCGCCGTTGGTGCTGTCCCGCACCAGCGGCGGCCGCACCGGGCCCGGCGGATTGAAGATCGCATCGAGGTCCGGCGGCAGCTCGACCTCGGTCAGCACCTTGCCCTCCGGGCGCACGCCGCTGAGCCAGCCGAACGCGCCCAGGTGCAGGCCGGTCCGGACGCTCTGCTCGTCTCGGCCGCCGTAGCGGATCGCCGCGAGCTGGTAATTCACCAGGCCGCTCCGCCAGGCGTCCAGGCGGTAGGTGCACAGGTCGACGTGTTCGCCGAAGGCCCGTCCGAGCCGCGCGGTCGGTGCGTCGGCGAGTTCCTCCAGCGCCGCGAGCTGCGCGTCGAGGTGCCGGGTGGCGGACCGCTCGCCGAGGTTGCGGCTGATGTAGTCCATCACGAGCAGGTCGTCGCTGCCGGTGATCCGGCTGGCCGGCCGGTAGAGGAACTCGTAGCGGCTTTCGCTGCGCTGGTCGAACCGCACCGGCTTGCCGGAGGTGGACAGCGTGGGCTCCGGGGCCGGCCGGGCCCGTTCGGCCAGGCCGCCGGGCGAGGCGACGTGCACGAAGCTCGGGTCCAGCCGGGCCACCGCCAGCTGGTCGGCGGACAGCACGCCGGCCTCCTCGTACAGGCGGAGCGAGGCGTCCCAGTAACCCAGTTCGACGGCGTGCCGCAGCATCAGGAAGAGCAGCGCGGTCGGCGGCTTGCCGGCGGTGAACCCCTCCTGCCGGCGCACCGCGTCGAGGGACTCCCGGGCCGCGTCGATCAGCCAGCGCAGATAGTTGCGGCCGTCGTCGGTGGAGGGCCGCACCGGAACGGTCTCCGACACCGGCGGGTCGTCGACGACCGTACCCATGAGTTTGTTCGCGTCGTCGAGGAAGAACTTCTCCAGCAGTTCGGGGATCTCGGTGCCGTCGTGGCCGAGCCGGCCGAGCACTGACATGCCGGTGGCCTGGTAGTTCACCGCGACCAGGGCGGCGATCAGCTGTCCGAGGAAGCCGTCCAGCCGCATCCGGTTGGTGAGCTCCTCGAGGCTCTCCGCGAAGCGCTGGTGGAACTCGACCGAGGAGCCGTGCAGCCCGACGATGTCGAGCAGCAACTGATGCGGATCGCCCGGGGAGTCCACCGTCGGCACCGCGGCGACCAGCGGTTCCCAGTCCTCGCGGACCTGCGCCAGCAAACGTTCCAGCCGGGCCACGAAGGCGCCGGCTCCGGGCGGCGGGTCGAGCACCGCGGCGGGCGGCACCTCGGCCAGGGAGATCCGGCTGAGGGCCGTGGTCGGCAGGATCCCGTACGGCTGGTCGCCGATCCGGATGGCCGGCACCGTGCCGCGGCCGACCACGAGGTGGGTGAAGAACCAGCGGACCAGCTCGACGGTGTGGGCGCCGAGCAGCGGCCGGAGCATCGTCTCGAGGAAGTATCCCCAGGTCGCAGGCCACAGGGCGATGTTCATGGCGCGCGCTTCGACCTGGTCGCGGCCCCGGGCGCCGCTCGTCCGGTCGAAGGTGGCCAGGTCGACGCCGAGCATCTCGGCGAGCCACTGCCCGTCTGGCCGGGTCAGCCAGTCGTCGCTCCGGGCGAGCGGCGGCAGGCCGCCCAGCACCAGGTCGTAGCTCTCGTCCGGGTCTTCCCGCGCCGAGAACGACGAGCCGGCCTGCTCGACGTTGTTGGTGGCCGAGCCTTGCGGAAGCACGCTGAAACCGGCCGTGCCGTCGCGATGATGAGCGAACAGCTCCTCGACGCCCGCCTTGCACGCAGCCGGGTCGGCCGCCATCCGTACGCCCAGGACCAGCAGCTCGTCGAAGCCCGGTGCGACGTCCACGTCGTCAGCGGTGATCCGGAAGCCCATCCCGATCCGGACCGCCTCCTCGAAGTCGGCCAGCCAGCGGATCGGCTCGCCGAGCACGATCTCGCCGTCCGCGGAACTGGTTTGATCGGCACCGGCGGCGAGCGGGTCGACGCCGGTGGCCAGCGGGTGCGGTATCAGGGCGCCGAGCTTGTCGACGACCTTGACCCCGGAGCGGTACGCCAGCAGCACGAACCGCTCCGGCAGCAACCGCACCGTCGGCGGGTGCGACCAGGGCATCCGCTGCGCGTCGGCGGCCGAGCGGTCGGGCAGTTCCAGGAAACCGGCCTCGACCCGGACCTTGGCGCGGTCGGCTCCCGCGATCGGCTGCGCCGCGAGGTTCCGCGGCACGGTCCCCGCGCGCAGCTCGGCCGCCCGGCCCGCACCCACCGCGTCGTCCAGCGCCGTGTCGGCAGCCTGCCGGGCGGCCGGGTCGGCGCCGGCCCGCCAGACGGCGGCCCAGTAGGCGGCGACGGCGGGTTGTTCGGCGGCCGGCACCGAGGGCAGCGCGACGATCACGAGGAACACGTCGCTCGGGTCCGTACGGACCGGGAAGGTCGCATCGGCCGGCGGGGCGTGCTGTCCGAGCAGCCAGGCCGCCCGGCCGTGTCCCGAGGCGGCGGCGAAGGCCTGCCACGCGCCGCGGCGCAGCGACTCGTCCCCGCCGGCCGCGAACCAGTCGACCCAGAACCGATCCGTCGCCATCAGCTCCGGCTCGGCGGGGGTGTCCTCGAACGAGTCGATCAGGCAGTCGTCCGGATAGACCCGCACCAGCAGTTCGTCGGCGCCGCCGGCCTTCGTGAACCGGGTCTCCAGGCGCAGCGGGAACATCAGGAACGGCAGGTCGGCCGCCCGCACGCCGAGGTTCTCCCGCGGGTCGGTGAACGCCGCGAACGCCGCGGTCAGCTCGGCGACCGTCGCGCTCGCCTGCTCCCGGAGCACCTGCTGCTCGGCGATGGCGGTGTCGAGCTCGGCTGCCCGGCCGCGCAGGGCCGCGGCCAGCTCGCGGTCCGCGGCGCGGCTCTCGTCGAACGACCGTTGCAGTCGCAGCCGCTGAGTGGCGACCCGGGCACGCGCCTCGGTCGCCCGGAAGAGCCGCGCCTCGCATTCCGCCAGCCGCGCGCGGGCCGCGGTCAGCCGTCCGCCGATGTCGTCGATCTGGCTCATCGCCGGCTCACCCCGGAAGCATTCTGGTCGCGTGCACGGCCACCAGGACCGGCACCTGGTACATGACGTAGGCCAGCTCGGCGGCGGAGACGTCCTCGTGCCAGCCGACCTGCACGTCCTCGGCGTGCTGCGCCTGCTGTTCGGGCGTGGACGAGCCGGGCGGCGGCACCAGGACGACCGCCGGCGCCGGCGCCGGTCGCAGGAAGTCGCCCGCCACGCCGCCGGGCAGCACGTCCGCCCACGACAGGTCGTTCCAGTAGCTTTTCGGCGCCCCGCCGTCCTGCTCGATGTCGAAACCGAAGCGCGGCTCGCCGGGGCGTTCCTTGATCACGAAGAACCAGCCCGGATCGTCCGGGTCCGCCTCGGTCTCGCCGGCTGCCTCCGCGGTGGTCAGGTCGAAGCCGAAGAAGTAGATGTCCGGGTCGACCTTCGCCTCGTACAGCGGCGTCTTGACCTTGCTGAGGGGCGGGTCCGCCTCCTCGGCGGCGCTGAGCGTGACCAGCCGGCGCGGCTGCGACCGGTCGATCGCTCCGGCGTCGTCGACCGTCCACTCGGCCCGGTGCGCGTAGATCACCGCGGTCGGATACTTCTTGAGCAGCTCGCCGCGCACGACCAGGACGACCTCCTGCCGGGCCGGGTCGGACGGCGCGCGGTTGTCGTGGTCGCCCAGGTGTGACGTCGTCGGCCACTCGTGCAGCGGTGGGATGTCGCGCAGGCTCTCGCGTTGGGCCTCCGGGTCGCCGCCGTCCGGGCGGTACCGGCCGCCGGCGTCCCAGAACTGCCGGAAGTAGCTGCCGCGCTGGTCGGTCAGGTATTCCCGCCAGAGCAGCTCGCGGGCGAACTCGTGGTTGAGCCCGACCAGGTAGGACTCGATGAACCGCTGGTTGGTCTCCAGCAAGGAGATGCTGTTCTGCGCGACCAGGTCGAGGTTCGGCAGCAGCAGCTCGGGGGAGATGGCCGCCAGCGGCGCGTACATCGGGAGGTCGATCCGCGGGTAGGCGAAGACCTGATCGACGGTCTGCAGGTCGCCGGTCATGGCGCCGGTGATCCGGGTCGGCAGCTCGAGCGCGGCGGCGATCCGGCGCGGCACGGTGATCGCCGGGTGCAGTGCCGCCAGCGTGCCGGTCACCATCGTGTCCAGCACGAGCGGGGAGCGCGCCGGTTCCACCGCGACGGCCGCGCTCGACTGCACCAGCCGGTACGCCTCCCGGAGCGCCTGCTTCAGCCGTACGGCCTCGGTCGCATCCGTTCCGCCGGCGGCCGGCTGATCGGTGCTGCCGGCCGGCTGCAGGGTGAAGTCCGGCCGGGCCGGCAGCCGATCCACCGCCTCCGGGGTCTGCCCGGCCGGGCCCACCGCGTCCGCCGCCGCGACCTGCCGGGCCAGCCGGCGCAGGTACCACCCGGCGACGGCCAGGCCGGCGGCGATCAGGATGCCGATCAGCCCGCCGAGGATGCCTCCGGACAGGCCGGCCACCACCGCGATCACGGCCAGCAGCAGGAGCAGCCACAGCAGCCACCGCGAGCGGCGCAGGGCGGCGATGAGCCAGCCGGGCACCGGCGGCAGCAAAGCTCCGGCTACATCATCCACGGTGGACAGATTCGGCGGGGTGACCTTGGGCGGGGCCGGCTGGACCGATCCGTCGTTGATCCGGCCGACCAGCTCGTCCGGCAGCAGGCCGAGCCGCTCCACGGTCCGGCCGCGCGGGCGGAGGATCCGGCGCATCGGCGCGGAGCTCGCCGCCCGCGGCACGATGCTGGTCCGCACCTGGTGCAACCGGGTGGTCCGGCCGCCCTCGATGGTGCCGGAGCGCAGCAGGACGCGGCCGTCGACCGGGGTGGTGAGACCGAGGAACCGCTGCGGGTTGGCGGTGGCGAGGGTCGCCATGGTCTGGTGCCAGGTCCAGCTCACCTGCACCGCGACCTGGGCGAGGCGGATCTCGCGGTTCGCGGCCAGCACGTCGCCGAGCTGTTCCCAGGCGGCGTTCATGTACGCCTCCTGGTTGGCCCGGACCACGTCCGTCCCGAAGCCCGCGGCGGTGCGGAACCGCGGGTCGAGGTTGAGCTCGTGCACCCAGCCGTCGGCATCGGTGAGCAGGCGCGGCGTCTTGGCGTGCCAGCGGCCGTAGATCGGCGGCGTCATCAGCGGATCCGGATCGTCGTCCGCCCGCATCGCGGCGGGCAGGTCCGGGTTCGCCTTCGCGGTCGCCGGATCGATCCGGGCGTAGTCGTCGGCCAGGTTCACGAAGGCGGCCAGCTGCGTCTGGAACGGGTGCGGATGCGGCTCGTCCCAGTTCTCGTAGAGCGCCGCCTTCTCCTGCTCGGCCTCGTCCTGCGCGGCCGCCGGCACCTGCAGGGCGCCGCCGAGACGCAGCACGCCGTGCAGCGCCGGATCGGTGATGCCGGGCAGGTCGCTCCCCGGCGCCTGCACGTCGATGTCTCGCCGGCCGACCCGGACGTCCATCGGCCGGGGCTCGAGCAGCCGCACCAGATATTCGAAGTCGCCCACCGTCCCGGTGCGGAAATACCAGCGGTGGTAGTACGGGTAGGACGTCGCGTCCGGGCGGTCGGCCGGGTTCGGGTACGGGTCCCAGGCCGCGTGCGTGGCGAACGGGGTGCCGGCCGGGTCGGCGCCCAGCCCGGCCAGCCGCCCCGACTCGAAGACCGGCATCAGGAAGGCGTGGTAGGCCGTGTTGGTCTCGAGTAGCCGCGGCGACACGATCCGGGAGTACGCCAGATCCGGGTTGGTGGCCAGGATGGTGGCCAGCCCGTCCAGGACAGGTCCGGAGTTCTCCCCGGCGACGATCGCCTCGCCCGGCACGAGCGGCTGGTTGACGTGGACGTGCGCCCACGCCCACAGGTCGTCCGACGGCGGGAACACCACCGGATCGGCGATGTCCACGAAGGGCAGCGGCCGGCCGGCGATCCCGACGGCGCCGTCGCGGAACTCATCCTCGGCCAGCACCACGAGCGCCAGCCAGGGGCGCAGGCGGCTCTTGTTGTCGGCCTGCGGGGCGGCTGGCGTGTACCGCCACGGGAAGTCCTCGTCGTAGAAATCGATGTAGGGCAGGTAGTTCGGCTCGAAATTGGTGATCCAGTCGCGCGGCTCGACCTTGACGATCGCCCGGGACTCGACGCCGATCACGTCGCCGGGGCCGTACAGCTCGACGTCGCGCTGGATGTCCTGCTGCACGGTCGTGCCCGCCACCACCGGCGTGCCGGTGACCCGCAACTGCACGTCGACGGTGGCCCGGGTGCGGACCGCCGGGTCCAGGTCGGCGGCCTCGACGCTGTTGGCGATGCCCTGCCGGAACCACGGCAGGAACGTGTAGGCGCCGATCTCGGTCATGCCGCCCCCGCCACCTCGGCCATGGGTATGACGTGCGTATTCCCGCGCAGGCCGGGGTCGGCGGCCAGCTGAGCGGCGAGGTGCTCCTCGGCCCGCGCCGCACTCGGGAAGACCGCATCCTCATGGATCGGCGTGTTGTCCACGGTGGAGGCGACGACGAACCCTCCCTTGCCGACGACGATCTTCTCGGCGTACGGATCGAACTGGGTCTTGATGTTCTGTGACAGCGGCGAACGGGCCACGCTCGCGCCGCCGAGGAAGTGGCGGAACAGCACCTGGAGGAACGCGTAGAGCACGATGACGACGCGCGGCCGGTTGCGGTCGAGGATCACCGTCTCGTAGCGGACGTGGCGCTCGACTGCCCGGCCGGTGGCCATGCTCTGATCGGCCGGGGCGAGCTGGAGGCCGGAGCGCTGGTTCTCGAACGCCGGTTTGGACAGCTTCTGCGCGTCGGTGAAGTCCTGGAACTGGGCGATCGCGAAGGGTTCCTCGGCGTCGCCGACGCGGGCGAGGCCGCCCAGTGCCGTCACCTCGAACTTGGTGCCGTCGCTCGGCTTCTGGGTGCCCACCTTGTCCAACGTGATGGACAGCGGCACGTAGCGCTGCGACACGTGCAGCGAGCCGAGCGGGTGCAGCACGAGGGCGTCGCTGTCCGGCAGCGGGCGCAGCGTCACCAGGACGGTGCTGGCGCCGGGCGCGATCGCCTTCCAGTTCCCCGGGTTGGCCAGCTCGGCCGCGAGCGGTGGCAGGACCGCGATCGGCGGGAGCCCGCTGTCCTGCTGTTCGCCCCAGGTGAAGTCGAAGTTCGCCTTGATCGAGAAGAACAGCAGGCTGAGCTTGCCGTACCCCTTGGCATGCCAGGGCGTCGGCCCTTCCAGGCTCAGCTTGAGGGAGATGCCGAACAGCCCGAGGCCGAAGACCTTGAGCTCGACACCCGCTGAGATCTCGAGGACGAAGTAGAAGGGGTTGAACTGGAACAGCGCGTCGAAGCCGAAGTGACCGGACACGCTGACCTCGTCGAGCCCGAAGAAGAGTTCGACGCTTGCCCCGAGCTGCACGGTGTTCGAGGTCACCGCGAAGTAGCCGCTGACCCGGATGCGGCCCCAGGATTCGTCGAGGATGCTGAACGCCAGCCGGCGCGGGCTCGGGAACGGCAGCGGCGGCGGGCTGAACTGCGGATGGAAGCCACCGACGGACAGCACGAAGTTGGCGTCCGAGCCCCAGGCGACCAGCAGGCCCATCTCGCCTTCCAGGGTGATGAACACGACCCGCGACTCGTACAGGGCGGCGAAGAACCAGAGGCGTTGCTTGTCGAACTCGATGGCGCCGATCAGGTTGACCTGCAACCGCAGGACCGAGGCCTCCTCGGTCGGCAGCACCACCCGCAGGACGCCCACGATCGCGACGTTGCCCGGGATCTCGATGATGATGCCGATGCTCGCGGTGATCAGCGGCGGGGTGCCCCAGCCCAGCTTGACCATCGGGCCGATCAGGAAGGTGCCCTCGTGCGCGGGGAAGAACCGGCGCAGGTCGCTGATGATCCGGGGCGCGTTCTCGACGACGTTCTCGGGGAACATCACGGAGGTGATCGCGCCGCTGCGCACGCCCTCGGCCAGGGCGTCCAGGTTCATCGACCGGTTGAGGCCGAGCAGCCCGCCGACCCCGACCAGGACGAACCCGAAGCCCAGCTGGAACGGCGTGCCGAACTGCGCCGTGATGATCATCAGCAGCGAGAAGCCCGGGGTGCCGTCGGGGTTCTTCGTGGTGATGATGCCGACGGCGGTCAACGTGAGGAAGCCGCTGAACACCAGCTCCAGGGCGCCGGCGTACTCGCCGCGCTCGGCGTCGATGTAGAGGTAACCGCCGCCCTTCACCACGCCGGCGTCGACCGCGAGGCCGATGCCGTTCGGCGGCTTGAAGCCGAGGGCGAGGTCGAACGGCCCGAAGGCGGCGTCGGCGCCGGTGGCGAACCGGAGATCCAGCTGCGCGCCGATCCGGTCGACCGCGGCCGACAGCGGGCCGATCGTCCCGGTGAGAGCGGCCGAGGTCTCCCATGCCAGGGTGCCGTCGGCGAGGATCCGCAGCGCCAGATAGACCGTCTCCAGGGTGACCGGTCCGAGGTTCTTGTGGATCGGTAACGCGATCTCGATCCCGCCGCTGGCGGTGACCCGCATGCCGAGGTCGCCGCTCCACTCCAGCCCGAGGTCGAACTCGCCCTGGACGTCGGCGCCGGACAACAGCGAGCCGATGAAGCTGTCCGCGTCGTCGCTGCCCAGCTTGAGGCTCAGTTTGGTGAGGTTGGCGAACAGCAGCGGATTGATGGTGGCGGCGCCGTCGGCGGGGTTCCAGGCGGCCTCGAGCCCCACGCCGAGGCCCAGGTTGTCCACCGACATGGTGACCAGGCCGTTGCCGGCGACCAGGTCGAACGGGCGCGCGTCGAGCCGCCGCTCGAGGAAGAGCCGAACCTCCCCGCCGATCTCGGCCGGCGGTATCAGCCGCACGTTCAGCGGTGGGCTGATCGCCCCGCGGATCTGGCCGAGCAGCCGCATTGAGGCCTGGAAGACGATGTCCCAGCCGTCGAACACGTCGAACCGCTCGTCGAGCGCGGCCCCGAGGCGGCCGAGGAACAGCAGAGTCAGCCCGGGCGGGACAGTGGCCGGGTCGCGCTGCAACCGGAAGGCGCCCAGCTGCAGGAAGGGCTCGCCGCCGTCGAGACCGGCCGACACGTCGGACTCGTCCGGGAACAGGTCGGTGATCAGGGTGAACAGGTCGAGGGGATCGAAATCCGCCGCGCCCCAGCCGAGCGTGTCCCGCAGGTGCGCCTCCGGTTCGTTGACCAGGCCCTGGAACCGGTCCAGCTGAAGCCGCCGGCGCACGTGGCGCTGGCTGAGCGGGTTGGCCGGGTCGGCGTGCGACTCGCTCCAGTCCAGCAGCCCCAGCAGCCGCAGGATCAGGCCCAGCGTCGGGGTCTCGTCGGTGATGGCCGCGCCGATGGCGTAGTCGGCCATCACCTTGGCCAAGCCGGCCGCGAAGTCCTCGGCGCCGGCGCGCTCGGCCGGATCGGGCACCGTGGCCGGGGTGATCGCCGCCCGCACACTGGTCACCAGGTCGGCCAGGGCCACGGCGAACTCGCCGAGTGCGGCGCCCAGGCGTACGAACGCGGCCGGCATCGCCGTCTCGTCGCCGGCCGTCGCGGACGCGGCGAGGGCGTCGCTGCGGTCGCGGAGCACGACGCTCTTGGCGGCGCACTGCTCGGCCCTCGACGCCACGGCCGGGTCGCCGAGAACGGCGGGCGGCAGGGTGAGCCCGAGTTGCTCGGTGTCGAGGTCGGCGAAGAGCGCGTCGGCGCTGCCGAGGGCGCGACCGAGCCAGGCCGCCAGCCGGATGATCTGGGCGGTCTCGTCGGCCATGACGCCTCCTCGTGGCTTACGGCGGGACGTTGTCGAAGCTGTCCTTGACATCCAGCCGGCCACTGCCGGCCTCCTGGGGCGTGACCGGCGGCGCGGTGCGCGCCTGCCCCCGCAGGGTGGCCAGCGCGTCGGCGACGGTGAGGGCCGGCTTCTTCTGCAGCATCAGGGCCACCGCGCCGGCCACGTGCGGCGTCGCCATGCTGGTCCCGTTCTTCGGGGTGGTGAGCGCCGGACCCCACGGCGCGGCCGACCGGCTCTTCGCCGCGTCGACCGACTTGCCGGGCGCGGCGAGGTCGGGCTTGTCCGGCTGCACCACCGGAAGCGCCCCGTGGGCGGCCAGCAGACCCCGGGACGAGAACGTGGTGATGGGCACGGTCGGTTGGGTCTCCGCGTCGTAGGCCGCCACGGTGATGGTGTTGCCGGCGCCGCCGGGGTCACCGACCAGCGCCTCGTCCTCGACGTGGACCTCCGGCGGCTGCCCGGCGTCGGCCAGCTTCATGCCCTCCCTGCGCCCGCTGCGGCACCACAGGTGGACCGTCATCGGGCCGGAGGAGGTCAGCCGCAGGGTGTAGGCACCCAGCACATGGCGGTTGAGATGCGGCTCGATCAGGAACTCGAACTCGTTGCGTACCACGCTTCCCGCGCCGCTGCGCAGAACCTGGGTCTCGGTGGCGTTGGTCAGTTGCCAGTCCCGGCCCAGATGGGTGCCGGTGACGCGCACCGCGCCCAGCGCCGGCCCGGCGACGAACGGCACGGTGGCCGGAAACCGGATCGCGCCGGTGAGGGTCGCCCCGCCCGACTGGTACCAGACGGCAGCCCCGGCGCTGCGGGTGCCGGGCACGTTGGCGCAGGCCCGGTATTCCAGCTTCTTCGCGCCGCGGTCGTCGAACAGCTCGAGCGGCACGTCGACGGTCGCCGCCGCCGGGAAGACGATGCGGGCATGCTGCCGCTTGCCGCCGGCGTTTCCGGCAGCGATCACGCAGACCTTGCCGGTGAGCGCCGGATCGAAGGTGTGGGTGAGGAAGTCCTCGCGATCGGTGAAGCCGTCGTGCGGTCCGGCGTCGGAGCCGAGGCTCATGCTGATCACCAGGGGCCTGCCCAGGTCGTCGGCGACCTTGAACAGGTAGTCGACCGCGTCCCGGAAGATCTGGTCGAACGGCAGCGGTGCGAACGGCGGGACCGGGCTGTCGGGATGGTGCTGCAGATCGAGGAGCTTGACCATGATGATGTCGGCCTCGGGCGCCACCCCCACGAACGTGAACGCGTCGCGCCCGTCCCCGGCGGCGATCGAGGCGCAGTGGGTGCCGTGCCCGACACAGTCCACATGCCGGACCGCCGGCGCACCCACCACGCCCCGGAGCCGGTCGTTGATGTGCGTGTCCCGGTATTCGACGCCGTAGTCCGGCGCCCCGGCCAGGCCCGCGCCCAGCGGTGTCTTCTCGCCGCCGACCACCTCCAGGCCCGGGTCCCAGATCCGCAGGATCCGGGTCGTCGGCGGAGCGGTCGAGCTGAGGAAGAACCTGTGCCCCCAGTCGATCCCGGTGTCGACGACCCCCACCAGGACGCCCTTGCCGGTGGTGCCGGTGAAGACACCACCGGCCAGCGTCCAGACCGCGTTGGCGCGGACGTCCGGAACGCTCAGGTCCAGGCTCGGCGCCATCGGCTCGCCGAACCGCAGGGAGATCACCTGGTCGCTGCCGACCAGCGCGTCGACCGCTCCCAGGTCGATCGTTCCGGTGGCCCGGCCCGGCCCCTCCTCGGCGATCGGCGTGAAGCCCAGAGGAACGATTGTGGCCAGGTCGCCGTCGTACTGGAGGGTCACGTTGAGCAGGCCGTCGTCCGGAACCGGGAGCTCGGAGCGGAACCGGCCGGCCGGCGCACCGGAGAGCCGGCGCTGGTAGGCCCAGTGGATCCGGCGCAGCGCGCTGTCGAACTTGTCCTCAAGTCCATGCATCCCGGTCCCCGCCAACGATCGGTTCTCGTGGCGACCAGCATCGCAGCAGGCTCACCCGCCAGGGCGCCAGAGTCGTCGATCCGTCTCTGGACACCTCCCTTGTCCCGTCGGTCCGGTGCGGACACATCGTTGTCGGCACTCAGGGAGGTAGCGGTGACGGCCTCCACCTCGAAGCGGTCACCATCCCGGTCGCCGACACCCTTCGAAGACACCTGGCCGTGCGCGGTCTTCGGCTGCCGCGGCCCTTGCTTCATACCCCTGGGGGGTATATGTTCGGCGTCGGAGGTGGTTGAAATGCCGACCCGGAGTGAACGCGACAACACCCGTCAACACGGCCACGAGCACCACGCGGCGGCCACGGCTCTCGACCATGCGGGCGCCCACGACAACGTCCATCAGACGACAGCCGGACACGACCATCACGCTCGCGGGCCCAGTGCCGAAGCCCATGGCGGTCATGGGCACGAAGGCCATGACAAGCACGCCGGTCACGACCCGGAGATCTTTCGCCGCAAGTTCTGGCTCAGCCTCGCCCTGACCGTCCCGATCGTGCTGACCAGCCACATGATCATGGACTGGTTCGGCTACAGCCTCGACTTCCCCGGTATGGCCTGGGTCGGCCCGGTTCTGGGTACCGTCGTGTTCTTCTACGGCGGCTGGCCGTTTCTGGCCGGCGCGGTCAGCGAGGTCCGCGACCGGGCGCCGGGCATGATGATGCTGATCTCGATGGCGATCACGGTCGCCTACACGGCATCGCTGGCCACCGGTCTCGGCCTTTTCGACCTGGATTTCTGGTGGGAACTGGCGGCGCTGGTGACCATCATGCTGCTCGGGCACTGGCAGGAGATGAAGGCGATCGGCCAGGCGCAGGGAGCCCTGTCCGCGCTGGCGGCGCTGCTGCCCGACGACGCCGAACGCCTTGTGAGCGGCGGCGGTGTCGAGCGGGTGCAGGTCGCCGATCTGGCCGTCGGTGACACCGTGCTGGTGCGTTCCGGTGCCCGGGTGCCGGCGGACGGCCGGATCGTCGATGGCGCCGCCGAACTCGACGAGTCGATGATCACCGGTGAGTCGAGGCCGGTGCCGCGTGGTGAGGGGGACCGGGTGGTCGCCGGGACGGTCGCGACCGACTCGGCGATCCGCGTCGAGGTCGAGGCGGTGGGGGAGAACACTGCTCTGGCGGGCATCGGCAGGCTGGTCGCGCAGGCCCAGGCCGCCGGCGGCCGGGCGCAGGTGCTGGCGGACCGGTTCGCGGCGATGCTGTTCTACATCGCCTCGGCGGCCGCGGTGGTGACGTTCCTGGTCTGGTGGCTGCTCGGCGATCTGGACCAGGCGGTTGTCCGGACGGTGACGGTCCTGGTGATTGCGTGCCCGCACGCGCTCGGCCTGGCGATTCCGCTGGTGATCGCCCTGTCGACGGCGTTGTCGGCCAAGGCGGGCATCCTGGTCAAGGACCGGCTGGCGCTGGAGCGGATGCGCACCATCGACACGGTGCTGTTCGACAAGACCGGCACTTTGACCAAGGGCGCGCACACCGTGACCGGCACCGCCGCCGCCGACGGGTTCACCGACGACGACGTGCTGCGCATCGCCGGCGCGGTGGAAGCCGACAGCGAACACCCGCTCGCCCGGGCGTTGACCGCCGTCGCCCACGAACGAGGCCTGCACGCCGACGCGACCGGGTTCCGGTCGCTGACCGGGCGCGGCGTCCAGGCGAGCGTCGACGGACACACGTACGCCGTCGGTGGACCGGCTCTACTGCGCGAATTCGACGCCGTTGTCCCTGGTGGCTTGCAGGAGCCAGCCAGGCAGTGGGCGGCGCGGGGTGCGGCGGTGCTGCATCTGCTGCGCTTGCACGACGACGGTGGTGCGACCGAGGTGATCGGCGAGTTCGCGTTGGAGGACGAGGTGCGCCCGGAGGCCCGGCAGGCCATCGAGCAGTTGCGCCGTGCCGGAATCGGCAAGATCGTGATGATCACCGGGGATGCCCGGCCGGTGGCCGAGGCCGTCGCCGCTGACCTGGGCTTCCGCGCCGGTGTCGACGAGGTGTTCGCCGAGGTCCTGCCGGCGGACAAGGACCGTACGGTCGCCGAGCTCCAGGCCCGCGGCCTGCGGGTCGCGATGGTCGGTGACGGTGTCAACGACGCCCCGGCGCTGGCGCGGGCCGACGTCGGTCTGGCGATCGGGGCGGGTACGGACGTGGCCATCGAGTCGGCGGGTGTCGTGCTGGCCTCCTCCGACCCGCGGGCGGTGACCTGCGTGATCCGGCTGTCGAAGGCGTCCTACCGCAAGATGATCCAGAACCTGGCGTGGGCGGCCGGCTACAACATCGTCGCCATTCCGCTCGCCGCCGGTGTGCTGGCCTGGGCCGGGATCACGTTGAGCCCGGCGGTCGGCGCGGTGCTGATGAGCGCCTCGACGATTGTGGTCGCGCTCAACGCCCAGTTGCTGCGCCGGGTGAACCTGGTCCCGCAGCAGCAGTGAGCACCGGGCTCGGCCCCGGCCGTTCGACGGTCACCAGCAACGCCGAACTCGACCTCGACCAGGTCACCACCTCCAGTACCACCTACCGGCGCGATCCGGCCGCCGGATCCCTGTCGGAGAGGATCAGCGAGCGCTCCTACCTCGGCGACAACGGCGGCACCCGGTACGAGAGCAGCAGCACGGCGCGCGTCAACGCACTCGACCAACTTCACGAGACCCGCCATGAAGCCCCCCCGGCGACATCGTCCGGCTGAGCATCGCCGTCCTCGTCGACCAAGCCGCCGCGGCGAACATCGACCTGGCTCAGCTCCGTGAACTGGTCGCCGTGGCCGCCGGCATCGACGCCGGCCGCGGCGGCAGCCGACCCGCAAGAGCTGCTCCGTGCGTCACTACACCACCAGCGCACCCCGGTCCGGGCTACGGCCGTACCGATCCTCACTGCACCCGACGAGGGCAGGCGGCAGCAACGCGCGATCGGGCCGGTCGACGCGGATCGGGCCGCGCAGCAGCTGCGGGAATGGATCGGGCCCGGCCGGTGACGACGGGCGACCGGCTCAGGCATCTCCGGACTGCACCCGCAGGTCAGGACTTCACGAGCCGGGCTATCGCCGCGCTCGCCTCCTTGATCTTCGCGTCCACGTCACCTTCGGCTGCGGCATGGACCACGCAATGGCGCAGATGGTCCTCGAGCAGGCCGACGGCGACCGCGTGCAGGGCACTCTTGGCCGCCGAGATCTGGGTCAGGATGTCGATGCAGTAGGTGTCCTCGTCGACCATGCGCTGCAGCCCGCGGATCTGCCCCTCGACCCGCTTCAGCCGAGCCATCAGCGCCTGTTTCTCGGCCGAATACCCGTGCGGCCCGGCCGGTTTCGCCTCACTCATGCCGTGCAAGATACCCGGCACCGGTATCAACCCGTCTCGGCTACGGAAACGCCCTGGGCAGTGCCGCGCCCGCCCAGGTGACGTGGCGGGAGAGCGGACAGCATGCCCTCCCGCCACGGCCGCGGTGACGTCTTCGGTCAGCGCACCAGCTGATAGCCGGCTGTGGCGACGGCCGCAGCCACGCTGTCATCGTCGAGCGCCGCGGCGCTGGTCACCGTGACCGCTTGGCGTCGGCGTCGGGTCCGCCGTCTCTCGCCGCGTCGACGACGCAGTGCGCGAGATGGTCGTCGAGCAGCCCGAGTGCCACGGTCTGCAGTGCGTACTGCATCGACATCCTCACGCCAACGCTGTGACGCGGAAGTCAATCGACGGACTCCCTTGACCTCGTATACCCCAGGGGGGTAACAATGGCGCCGCAAGCACATACCCCCTGGGGGTACTAAGGAGGTTCGGTCATGTCCCGCAGTCCGCACCGGTGGTGGGCGCTCGCGCTCATCGCCCTTGCCCAATTCATGGTCATCATGGACACCTCGATCATCGGCGTCGCCCTGCCGAAGATGCAGAACGACCTCGGCTTCACCCCGAGCAATCTGTCCTGGGTCTTCAACGCCTACGTCGTCGCCTTCGGCGGCCTGCTGCTGCTCGGCGGCCGCCTGTCCGACCTGTACGGCGCCCGCCGCATCTTCGCCACCGGCTGGGCCGTCCTGCTCGCCGGGTCCGCTGCCGCCGGGCTGGCCGGCACCGTCGAACTCGAACTCGCCGCCCGCGCCGTACAGGGCGCCGGGTCCGCCCTGATCGCCCCGTCCGCGCTGACCCTGCTGATGATGCTCTTCGGTGACCGGCCCGCCGAACTCACCAAAGCCCTCGCCCTGTACGGGGCGGCCGCACCGGCCGGCGGCACCGCCGGAGTGTTCCTCGGCGGCGTCATCACCGAGTACGTCAGCTGGCCGTGGGTGTTCTACCTCAACATCCCGATCGCCGTTCTGGCCCTGATCGCCACCCCGGCGCTCATGCCCGCCGGCGGCAACCGGCCCGGCAGCCTCGACCTGGCCGGCGCCCTTACTGTTACCGGTGGACTGGCCGCGGCCGTCTACGCGATCGTTCGCGCCCCGGAGGCCGGCTGGAACTCCGCCTCGACCTGGCTCATGCTCGCCGGATCCGCGATCCTGCTTGCCGCGTTCCTGATCATTCAGGCGCGTCGTCGTCAGCCGCTGATCCGGTTGGGCATCTTCGCCGGCCGGAACCTCACGGCGGCGAACCTCGCCCAGCTGCTGCTCGGCGCGGCATGGATTCCGATGTGGTTCTTCCTCAACCTCTACCTGCAGCAGGTCCTCGGCTTCAGCGCCTTCCCCAGCGGCGCCGCACTGCTACCGATGACCGTTCTCATCATGGTCGGCATGATCGTCCTCGCTCCGCGGGTCATCGGACGGTTCGGCACGAAGACCACCCTGGTCGCGGGTCTCGCTGTTCTGGCGGCCGGTCTGGGCTGGCTCGCTCTGATCCGCCCGACCGGCAGCTACCTGACCGACGTGCTGCCCGCCTCCCTGGTCGCCGCCCTCGGTATGGCGCTGGCCTTCATCCCGTCGCTGGGCACCGCGCTGTCCAGCGCCCGCCCGGAGGAAGGCGGCCTCGCCTCCGGCATCGTCAACACCAGCTACCAGATCGGCTCCGCCCTCGGCCTGGCCGCCATGACCGCCCTCGCCGCAGCCCACGGCGCAGACGCCCTGGGCGAGCCGGCTGCCCTCACCAGCGGCTACTCGGCAGCGTTGTTCGGTGCCGCCGGCATCGCCCTGGCGGCCGCCATCCTCGCCGTCATCACCCTCACCAACGGCAACAACACCCCCGCCACCGCGCCGACCGAAAACGCGCCGGCCACCCGATGACCACCGGGTGCTGTCCCAGCGCTCCGCCGGAACCCGACCGGCTCCGGCGGAGCACCGGGCCCACCCCGGCCCCACCCGCCTACCCGCCACGAGAAGAGGCGATCAACATGCCCACGCTCCTGACCGACAGCAGCACTGACCTGACCCACGCCACCGCTTCCAGCAGCAGAACAAGACGAGCCGCCCGCGCCGGACCATGGGCACTACCGGCCTACGGACTGCTACTCGGCGACCAGCCACCCGACCGGCAGTTCGATCCGGAGCACGCCGTCACCCTGCCCCCGGCCTGTCAGCTGCTCCACCCGGTCCGCGGCACCGATGTGCAACTCCCACAGGCGCCCCTCGCTGCGCCGCCGATAGCACCGCCGCAGATTCGGCGACCAATGCCCAGCTGGAAGCCGGCAGCCGACTCATCGCCTGCCGCGCGTCGCCGGTCGGATCCACACCGCCGAGTGTCAGCTCGCCGGCCCGCAATGGCTCGCCGAGGGCGGTCTCGACCAGCTCAGGACGGGTCCGGAAATGCCCGTACACCGTCATCCGCCCCACCCCGGCCGCCTTGGCGGTGTCCTCCATGGTCGCGTCCGGCTCGCGGCGGAGGCATTCCAGGGCGGCGGACACGATGCGCGTGACGCTGACGCTCGGCGTCAGCGCGCCGCCGCGCAGTTCGACATCGGCCCGACCGCGCAGATCGAGGCCATCGCACCCCTGGCCACCGGATCGCGCAAGATAGCGGTCGCCCGGATCGCCGGACGTTGCGGCGGTGCGCCTCCGCTCCCGCTGTGACATCTGCTGCGCTGCCAGGCGCGGGAGAAAGCCGGCCGCCGTGAAGATCCGTCCGCGGTCGTGCTGGACGCGCCCGGGGCCGACCTCGACTCGCAGGCCGGGCATCCCGCATCGGCAGCCTCCGGCCCGACCGTGCGTCCCTCGCCACGCACGGGCCGGAACCGCAAGGCAGCGAGGTCGGGGAGCAGCCGACCAGCGTAACGGAGGCCACGGTGCCCGCCCGGCGCGTGTTGGCGCATACAGGTCGGCGTCCAACCCTGGGCGGGATCAGCTTCCGGAACGGTGTCGGGCCGTCGCCGGCGACGGTGAGCCGCCGGTCAGCGTTCGGCACCCGCCATGCGGTCACGGCGGTGGTGGGAAAGGCCGGTGTGGCAGTCGTCGCCGGGGTGGCTGTCCGGGTCGACGTGCACGGTCGCGCCGGTCAGGCGGGGCACCCGATGGGTGAGTTGGTGTTCGGCGTCGGCGGCGATCTCGTGGGCGGCGAGCAGCGACAGGTGGGCGTCAACGACGATGGCGGCCTCGGCCTGCATGCGATGCCCGATCCAGCGCAGCCGCAGGCCGGACACGTCCCGTACGCCAGGGATCTCGCGGAGCGCTTGCTCGGCCCGGTCCACGAGCTCGGGGTCGACGCGGTCCATCAGCCGGCGGTAGACCTCCCGGGCGGCGTCCTTGAGCACGAAGGCGATGGCGACGGTGATGGCGAGGCCGACGACCGGGTCGGCCCAGTCCCAGCCGAGCCAGGCGCCGGCGGCGGCCAGGACGACTGCAAGGGAGGTGAACCCGTCGGTGCGGGCGTGCAGTCCGTCGGCGACCAGGGCGGCGGAGCCGATGCGCCGGCCGACGGTGATCCGGTAGCGGGCCACCACCTCGTTGCCGATGAAGCCGATGACGCCGGCCGCGAAGACCCAGGGCAGGTGCGTCATGGTCTGCGGATTCAGCAGCCGGTCGACGGCGAACCACGCGGCGGTGACGGCGGAGGCGGCGATGACCAGCACGACGAACACGCCGGCGAGGTCCTCGGCGCGGCCGAAGCCGTAGGTGTACGCCCGGGTGGCGGCGCGCCGGCCGAGCAGGAAGGCGATGCCGAGCGGTACGGCGGTCAGCGCGTCGGCGACGTTGTGCAGCGTGTCGCCGAGCAGGGCGACCGACCCGGAGAACACCACGATCAGCGCCTGCAGCGCCGCGGTGACGCCGAGCCCGATCAGCGAGATCCACAAGGCCCGCATGCCTTCGCGCGAGGCCTCGAGAGCGGAGTCGACCTTGTCGGCGCTGTCGTGCGAGTGCGGCGTGAGCAGGTGACCCACCCGGCGCCACCAGCCGTCGCCGTGCTGATGGTCGTGGTCATGCCCGTGGTCATGGTCATGGTGGTGCTCGGTCATCGGATCGATCCCCGAAGTGAAGCAGGCGGATGCTGGATCTTACCCAGCGTATGTGCACCTTCACGTTTGCGACAACGCGGTAACTGCGAAGGAGCTGCAGAAACGTCCCTTGGCGACAGCTTGGTGAAGGCAATTGCGCAGGACTGCCGTTACGGGCAGCTCATGTATCCGTCGACGTCCGCCTCTACTGAAGACGCAGTGGGCGGTGACCTGAACTGTCACAGGTAGGCGCGCAAGTTTGTGGCGAACGCGGCCGGGTCGGTCAGGTGGGTCGCCGGGAGTCGTGCGGGTGCCGCGCGCTGCGTAGGCGGAGCTGCGAGCCAGTGCTCGTAGGTTTTGAGCAGTGCGGGGTCTTCGCGAGGTTCGGCGTACGAGAGGAAGGCCGTAGGCACCTCCTCGACGGTTGCGGCACCCGTTGGCCCGTCGACGGCGAACACGCGATGGGTGGCGTACCTGTCGGCGAAGGTGAGGGCCAGCCCGGCCGACGCGTCGTGCCCGACGACGATGGGAGCGCGCGTCGAGCCGAGGCTCTGCACCAGGGTGGCCAAGTCATCGGCGATGCGGGCCATGGAGCAGTCGTCCCGGATCGGCGACTGGCCGTGGCCCGGCAGATCCGGGGCGACGACGGAGCAGTGGCCGGCCAGTTCGGCCGCGACCGGCCACCACATGGTGCGGTCGAAGAGCAGGCCGTGCAGGAGCAGGATCGGGCGTCCGGTCGTGCCCCAGCGGTCGTAGGCGAGCAGGTTTCCGGGGGTACCGGCGATCTGAGTGTTGCGCAGGACGGGTTGAGGATCCATGGAGCGTCGTCTCCAGCGGGTGCGAACGCGAGGCAGACGCCGGTCACGAGGAGCGGCGCGTGCGGGGGCAGTCGGGGGCGAACCCGCTGCTACACGCGCAAGACGCCGGAGAGTGCCAGCGGTGGCGGGGCGGCCGCGAAGGATTCGTCAACCGGCACGACGTCTGCCTCGGGCCGGGCAGGCGCAGCCGAGACGGCAGCGACCGTGGCGACAGGGTGCAGTCGATGGCTCGGAGTGGGCGTCCATTCGCTGCCGTGGTGGTGCTCGTGATCCAGGGGCGCTTGGACGACGGCAGCGTCGGCCACGGTGGTTGCCTCAGCCGTTCCGGTGGTGTGGTGGGCGCTTCCGGCCGACACGAGCACGCCGGCGCTCAGGGCCAGCAGGATCATCACGAGGGCGGGCAGCCGCTGCGGACGCACACGCGCCCACCGCGACCGTCCGCCCCGCATCATGCCCCCAGAGTACGTGGCCGGCGAGATGCTCACTCGGGCGTGGACCGCCGGGCGCCGTCGCGCAGTAGGCGGAGCCCGTTCAAGCCGACGATGATCGTCGAGCGCTGTTCGACCCTTTCGATGAACCGTTGCGTCCTGGCCTTGGTCGCGCTCGCCTGCTCGACCAGCGCGACGATGCGTGCGACGACGCTTTCCGCGGCCGGCCGGGCGACCTCGACGCGCAGAGCGCCCGTGCCGTTGACGGCGCCGGCGAATACCTCATCACCGGGCTGCTTGCCGACCGGACTCGTAGATCACCCAGTGCCGCGCCGACGCGCTCGGCCGAAATGCCGGGCTGTCGTCGAGGACGCTGCGGTGCACCGGGTTGAAGTAGGCGACGATCAGCCGTCGCGGCGTCGCCTTGAGCGATGCCTCCAGGTTCGCCACGACCGAGGCCAGTGTCGCGGCGCCGAACGGGTTGAACAGGAAGACGACGCTCGGATCGGCCGGGAAGGCGTAGTCCACCGCGTCGGTGGTGAGCACGGTTGCCGCCGGGAGGCCGGCTGTGTTGGCCCGGGCGATGTGGCTGAGCCGGTCGTCGAGCTCGACACCGATCACCGCGCCGAAGCCGTGCTCGGCGGCCAGGACCAGGGTCCGGCCCTTGCCGCAACCCAGGTCGATCAAGGTGAACTCCCGCGGATGCTCGATCGGGAGCGCCCGTAGCAGTTCGCGGAAGTGGTGCATGGGGATCGGCGAGTAGGCGACCGCGTCGTCGTACGTGGCCGCTGCCGGGCGCGCTGTGCCGTTATCGGCTCGCGTGTCCAGGTTCATCCGCCGATCCAGCTGCTGCTCCTGCCATCGGTGTACGGGCCGGGCGATCAGTTCGCCGAGCAGCCGTACGGTCTGGCCCAAGGCGGCGGGCAGGCCGCCGGCCCGGTAGGACTCACCGACGGCTCGGTGCAGTGTTGTCGCGCGCCGCCGGACCGTCAGGCTCGTACGGCGTACCAGGGAAAGGTCTTGCATGTCTGCCTCCATGCCGCGGCCGCGATGCCGCGGTTGAGTGGGGGACGTCAAACAGCGCAGCGTTCGCCGCTCCCACGCGTGGCGCGGGAGGACCCAGGAACGTGAACTGACCTCAGCAGACAGGCGGCGCGCGGCCGGCGACGGCGTACGCCCAGACCAACCGCCGCCACGGCCGGTCGTCCGGGGCAGGCGGCCGGGGCCGGGCAGTGACGGCCGGCTCCGGGACCGGCCGCACCACCGGGATGCGGACACCGCCGGTGAGCCGGACCCAGTACAGAGAGGTGCCCGCTCCGAACGCCGCATGCAGCAGGGCGCCGAAGACAATGACGATCGGCGGGGTGCTCTCCAGACCGAGGACAGTGTGTTCGATGGCGTCGGCAGTCAGGAACGCCACCGTGGACAGGCCGGTGGCCGGGGCAACGGTGTTGCGGTTCTCTGATCGCGAGGCGGGCCGGAATCCGCCGACGAGCAGGGCCGCGACCAAAGCCGCCGCGGCGAGCGCGCCCGTGACCACGGCCGCGGCGGCGGTCACCTCATGGACGTGACGCCCGGAGGAGCTCAGTACACCCTGGTGGCTGTGCGCGATGAACCAGAAGTTCAGCGTGTGCGCGACCAGCCAGCCGAACGCCCCGACGGCCACAGCCGAGCCGGCAGTGACCAGATCGGCCCTGCCTCCGGCGCGTCGACTTCGATTCGGCACCATCGCTGCCCGCAGCGTATCCGCGGGACGTTCAAGGTCACCTCGTCCTGTCAGCCGATGGAGGTACCACCAGTCCGGTCTCGTAGGCGATCACCACCAGCTGCGCGCGGTCATGGGCGCCGAGTTTGGCCATCGTGCGGTTGACGTGAGTCTTGACCGTGTGCGGGCTGACCACGAGGCGGTCGGCGATCTCGTCGTTGGACAGCCCCGAGCCGACGAGGGCCAGGATCTCGCGTTCCCGGTCGGTCAGGCCGGAGAGCCGGGCGGGCGGGACGAGCCGCCCCGGATCGGGGCGGGCGAGGAACCGGGCGATGAGGCTGCGCGTGGCCGCAGGGCTGAGCAGGGCCTCGCCGGAGTGCACGAGGCGGATGGCGTCGAGCAGTTGGTCCGGTTCGGCGCTCTTGCCGAGGAAGCCGCTGGCGCCGCTGCGCAAGGCCGCGAAGACGTACTCGTCGATTTCGAAGGTCGTCAGGATGAGCACGTGGACGCCGGCCAGATCGTCGTCGGCGGTGATCAGGCGGGTGGCGCCGAGGCCGTCGAGCTCGGGCATCCGGATGTCCATCAGCACGACGTCGGCGCGCTCGGTGCGGGCCAGCGTGACCGCCTCGGCGCCGGTGCGGGCCTCGCCGACGACGGTCAGGTCCGGCGCGGAGCGTACGAGGGTGGCGAACCCCGCCCGGACGACGGGCTGATCGTCGGCGATGACCACGCGAATCACGTCGCTACCCCGCCCGGCAGTGTGGCGGCCACGAGGAAACCGCCCGACGGCCGGGGACCGGCGCGCAGCGACCCACCCACCGCCCCGACCCGCTCACGCATCCCGGCGATGCCGTGACCCGCGGCCGGCACCGCGCGCGGTCCGTCGTTCTCGACGGTGAGCTGCAGCTCGTCTCGGCGAAAGCACATGGTGATCTGTACGGGCTGACCGGCGGCGTGTTTGCAGGCGTTGGTCAGCGCTTCCTGAATGACCCGGTACGCCGTGAGGTCGACGGGCCGCGAGAGAGCCGGCGGCGCCCCTTGTCGGTGAACGTCGACGCGCAACCCGGAACGCCGGAACGACGCCAGCAGATCATCCAGCCCCGCCAGGCCGAGAGTGGGCTCAACCGGCGCGGCAGGTTCGCCCGGCTGGCGCAACAAGCCGACCGAGTCGCGCAGTTCCTCCAGCGCCGCCTTGCTGCCGTCACGGACATGCCGCAGCGCCTCGCGCACCTCCGGCACCGGGTCTGTCAGCAAGTGCGCCGCCACGCCGGCCTGCACGTTGATGAGGGCCAGCTGATGACCGACGCTGTCGTGCAGATCGCGGGCGATGCGCAACCGTTCCTCCGCCACGCGGCGCTGAGCGTCCAGCTCGCGGCCGTGCTCGCTCTCGGCCAGGTAGCGGCGGCGATGCCGGGCGGCCGTGCCGGCGGCCACCGCCAGCGCGCCCAGGGCCACCAGGGTCAGGTTCTCCGGCCCCAGCACACGGCTCGGCGCATAGAACGTATGGAAGGCGCCGATCGACAGCACCACCACGCCACCGAGCACCAGCGACCGGCGGCGGTCCGAATGCTCAGCCACCGTGTAGAGCGCCACCAGCGGAGCGCTCAGCGCCAGGATGCCGTTGTCCCCGCGATACCGCGCCATGTACACCTCGGCCGCGACGGTGCTGACGGCCAGGACGGTGAACGGCAACCGGCTTCGTAGCAGCAGCGGGGCCGCCGCCGCGGCGGCCAGCAGCACCGCGACGCCGTCGTGCAGGTGATCGCCGCCGGCCCGGCCGAGCAGCGTGGCGACGAGGACCGCACCGGCCACGGCGCCATCCGCGACATGCGGGCGGCTGAAAGCCTCCATGAGCACACGGTAGGGGTGCTGCGGCTCGGAGACGATACCGCGGTTGCTGTACGCCGAAGATGCCGCCGCTGGGCGACGACAAGAGCCCTTCGTCCGGACACAGTCAGGTCCATGAGCCATGTGACAGTGACCGGCCTGACCAAGCGGTTCGACGCCGTGGAGGCCGTCAGCGATCTCAGCTTCGAGGTGACGCCTGGGATCACCGGCTTCCTCGGTCCCAACGGCGCCGGCAAGACCACCACCCTGCGCATCCTGCTCGGGTTGATCCGGCCGACCGCCGGAACAGCCACCATCGACGGCAAGCGCTACGCCGACCTTCCGCATCCCCGCCGTGCTGTCGGAGCAGTCCTCGAGGCGACCGGCTTCCACCCCGGCCGCACCGCCCGCCAGCACCTGCTGATCTTGGCCACCGGCAGCGGCCTGCCCGCTGCCCGGGTCGACGAGGTGCTCGATCAGATCGGCCTCGCCGCCGATGCCGGCCGGCGCGTCGGCGGGTTCTCGCTCGGCATGCGCCAGCGACTCGGCCTCGCGGCGGCGCTGCTCGGCGACCCCGCCGTGCTGATCCTCGACGAGCCCGCCAACGGCCTCGACCCGGCGGGCATGGCCTGGCTGCGCAAACTGCTCCGCGAGCAGGCGGATCAGGGCCGCACCGTGTTGATCTCCAGCCACGTGCTGGCCGAGGTGGCCCAGACCGTCGACCGGGTCATCGTCATCAGCGGCGGCCGGTTGCGTTACTCCGGCGCCCTGGACCGACTGGCCGGGGACGGGCTCGAGAGCGCGTTCCTGCGGCTGACCGAGGAGGCTCCCCGATGATCGTGCGCGCCGAGATCCGCAAACTGCTCACCACCCGTACCCCGCTGATCCTGTTCGCCGCCGCGCAACTGCTCGTCATCGCCGGCATCTCCGGAGTCATGGCCAGGCGCGACGACATCGCGGCCACCGAGACGCAGCGGGCCGCCGTCTCGCACATCGGCCTGGTGTCGCTGTTCGCGCTCGTCCTCGGCATCATGGCGGTCGCCGGCGAGTACCGGCACCGCACGATCTCCGACACGTACCTCACGACGCCCGACCGCGCCCCTGTCGTGCTGGCCAAGCTCGGTGTCTACTCGATCGCCGGGCTGGTCTTCGGCGTGGCCGCCGCCGCGACCGCCCTGGCCTCGGCCGCCATCTGGCTGGCCGCCCGAGGCGAGTCCCTGGCCGTCACCTCCGGCGACCTCTGGCAGACCATCGCCGGTGGCATCCTGTGGAACGCCCTCTTCGGCGCGATCGGCGTGGGCGTCGGCGCGCTGATCACCAACCTGATGGGCGCGATCGCCGCCGCCCTCGCCTGGATCGCCCTGGTCGAGGGCATCGTCGGCCAGCTCGTCGGCGACGCCGCCGGCTGGCTCCCGTTCGCCCTCGGCTCGGCCCTTGACACGCTGCCGACCGCCACCGACGGCCCGCCGCAGTGGCTGGCCGGTCTGGCGCTGGCGGCCTACGCCGTGGTCTTCGCGGCCGCCGCCACTCTGACGACGGTACGGCGCGATGTCGTCTGAAACCCGGCCGAGGCGTACGAGGAGCGGCGCTTCGACGTTGCCCGGCCCATGCCGGCAGGCGAGTTCGCTCGGCCGATTTCAGGGTCCGGGTGCTCCAGTGGTTCTGATCCGCCCCGTATCACCCACCGGCGTCGCAGCGGGACCGGCTCGATGCCGTGCGCCGCCGCCGCTGTCGCCACGCCGGCGATTCCTGTCGATCACCGCTGCTCTTCTTCCCGCGACCGCGGAGCCAGCACCACCACCGCCGTCTCCGTCGGCCGCAGCGCGGCGTACGCGTCGAGCTTCCGATCGATCTCCCGCCAGCGACCCCACAGCCGCGCCCGCTCCTCCCCGGTCGCCGCGTGTGCCCGTACGAGCCGCCGCCCGTCCGGCAACTCCACAGTCGCCTCCGGGTTCGACCGCAGGTTCAGCCACCACGCCGGCTCGGGTTTCCCCCACCCGTTCATCGCCAGCGTCACCACATCCGGCCCGTCCTCGAAGTAGGCCAGGATGACGCCGCGCTCGACCCCGCTACGCCGCCCGATCGTGGTCAGCCGCATCATCCCGTAGCGCCCCGCGCTCGGCCGTCGCAACCCGACCCGGCCGCCGCTCACCCGGTACAGCGTCCGATGAACCGACCAGGCGAACCGAATGAACCAGCGCGGGGGCAGCCACGGTCGGGTCGCCTTCTCGTGCACAGACATGTGTAGGCCTCCTCCGGCAGGATCACCTCGCCGTCACCCTAGGATCGGTGGCCGTGGCGAAGCCAGAGCCGAAGGTCATGTGTTGCCACCGCCTGACCCGCGACCACCAGCCGGCCAGACGCGGGTCCGGAGGGCGGTTCCGGCCTTGCGCCGGCAACACCTCCAGGCGCAGCTGAACCTTGCGGCCGGCGCCGGTTCGCCGGTCCTCCGCCGCGGAAGGAAACGGGGGGCGCTCGCGAAGACCACCCGCTCCGTCGATGCCGGTTCCGCGGGACGGAACGCTCGGAGCACAGGTCGTTCGCCCCTGGTGCGGCCGATCGGACGCGGGTGTCGTAGACGTCAGCACGATCCGACCGTCCCCGTGGGGCCGCGCCTCGCAACCTGGAAGTGCCGTCGTCCGCGGGGGCCTGATGAGGGAGGACGGAAGACATGCCAAATCCGGTGGTGCACTGGGAGATCGGCGGTCGTGACCTCGAGACTCTGCAGGACTTCTACGCCAAGGCGTTCGGCTGGACGATCCGCGACGGCGGCCCCGGTTACCGCATGGTGGACCGCGTCGGCGGCGGGCTCGGCGGCGGCCTGATGCAGGCACGCGAGCAGGCCCCGCCGTACGTGACGATCTATGTTCAGGTCGAGGATCTGGAGACCGCCCTCAAGCTGATCGGTGACCTGGGCGGAACGCCGCTCGTCCCACCGACCCCGATCGACGACTCGATGTCCTTCGCGTTGTTCCGCGATCCCGAAGGCAACGTCGTCGGGCTGCTTCGCGCTGCCACCCCGATCACCGACTGACAGGTGGCGCACGGACCCCAGCGGCATGAGCGGGTCCGGTCGCCGTGGCGGGCCGGCGATGGGTTCCTTGGGCATCGCCGGCCAGGGACCGGTGGCCGGGTTCAGGATCAGGCCATGAACCGGCTTGGCGGCCCGCGACGGTGGCACCGGTCTGCCGACCCATAGGGAGTCGCCCTGAGGCTTGGCTGGCTCAGCCGGGGCGGTCCGCCGGGGTGAGTTCGAAGACCGGGTGCCGGCCGGCCTCGGCGACGAAGTCGGATACCGGCGCGTCCGGTGCGGCGTCGAAGTACGGCCGGGTCGGCCGGGCGATCAGGATGTATTGCTTCAGCACCGGACCGGCCTCGTCCGCGCCCACCTCCCGGACGGCGTAGTGCGTCGTGTGCCCACGGCGGCTGAGCGTCACCCGGCCGGCTGCACGGGCGTTCAGCACCCAGGCCACCGCCCCGTACGGCGCCACCAGGAAGCGCCGGTCGTCGCGCTCGATGAGGGTGACCGGGGTGGTGCGCATCCGGCCGGTTCTGCGTCCGCGGGTGGTGAGCAGGTACGAGTGCGGGACGAGACCGGCGCGGATCAACACGCTCACGACGCGGTCCCCGATCCGGCGTGCGCGTGTCATGTGGAAGGCGGGAGCTCTGTCGGTAGTCATGATGTCCACCACGACCTTTCTGGCGCGCCCAGGGCGCGCCCCGATTCGTGACGCCCAGCCGGGACCGGACGGTTTCTCAGCGGAAGTAGCCGGCGTGCTGGTCGAACTGGCTGCCGACCGTGCCGACGATCTGGCCGCGGTCGCCCAAGGCGTTGACGGTGACGTGGTCGGGGATGCCGGCCGTCGTCAGATCCCGCAGGACGCCGTCCTGCCAGAGGAACGGATGCATGGCGCCGGAAGCTGTCTCGGCGAAGCCCACAACCTGACCGCGGTCGTTGACGTCGATCGCGTATGCGGCCTCACCACCGAAGGTGCCCAGGTCGAGGAAGGTGCCCGACTGCAGCAGGTACGCGCGGCTGGTGATGAAGCTGGCGTTCCCGACGATCCATCCCCGGTCGTTGATGGCGACCGGCGACCAGTCGTCGTATCCGGCCGGCGCGCCGAGGTCGTACGTCCGGCCGCCGAACCACATCGTGGCCCCGGTCCCGCCGACGTGGTCCGTCCCGATGACCTGGCCGCGGTCGTTGATGTCCCATGGGTACCCGGTGCCGAGCTCCGTCATTCTCCCGTCCCGCCACCGGAACGCCCGCTGGCCCGCGGTGGTGTACCGGGTTCCGACGACCTCGCCCCGGTTGTTGATGGCGGTGGCCATGCTGTCCACGCTGCCGGGGTCGATGTCGGTCAGCGTGCCGTGCCGCCAGACGAAAGCGTGCGCCGTGGACTGTTCCGGATCCCAGTGCACCACACTGAATCCGGCCACCTCACCGCGGTTGTTCACCGCCGTCGCCCGTCCGTACTCGCCCTGGCCCGGCTGCAGCACACCGAGATCGGTCAGCCGGCCGGCTGACCAGAGGAACCCGTGGGTGCCCGAGCCGGCGGTGAGTGATCCTTCGCCGACGATGTCGCCGCGATCGTTGATGGCCCGGGCCTCCCCGCCGAATCCCAGATCCACGGCCTCGTAGCGCCTGGTCGCCGCGGCGGCGCCGCCCGGCGCGACTGTCAGCGCCAGGACGACCGCGGCCGCGGCTCCCAACGCCCGGTCCACGTTGCTGAACATGGAGGTCTCCCTTCCCTCCCTGTGTCGTAACGCGGGGCGGTCCGCGCCGCGAGAGGCGAAAGGCCCGACTTTCCGGGTGACGATCGCATCCGGCGTCTTCGCCGCACGAGGAACGGAGACGGGTCAGCAGGGGCCGAAGTCCCCTTCCCGGCGGACCTTCGGCAGATCTTTGTCCCGTGAGGGCGGGCGCGTCATTCCTGGCGCACTACCATCGTGTGCCATGAGCGACACCACCCTTGCGCTCCTGCCCCTGATCCTGCTCGGCGTGGCCTTCCTCGGTTACTGCTTCTACGACCTCTCCCGCCACGAGGTGCGTTACCTGCCCAAGTGGGCCTGGGCGCTGATCTGCGTGATCTCGATCCCGCTCGGGGGAATCGTCTACCTGCTCGTGGGCCGTGGCCACCGGTGATCGTCGAGACCTCGGCGTTGACGAAGCGCTACGGGGCACACGCCGCTCTGGACGGTGTCGATCTGGCCGTCCCGGCCGGCTCGGTGTACGGGCTGGTCGGGCCGAACGGCGCGGGCAAGACCACGCTCCTGGGCATCCTCGCCGGGCTTCGTCGTCCGACCAGCGGATCGATCCGGCTCGAGGTGGAGCGTGACCGGGTCGCGACTCTGCCCGACACACCACAGTTCGATCCGTGGCTCACCGGCCGGGAAGTGGTCTCGCTGGCGGCTCGTCTGGCTCCTTCGACGCCGACCGGCAAGGTGGACGAGGTGCTGGCCGAGGCGGGGCTCGCCGAGGCCTCCGCCCGCCGGGCCGGTGGCTATTCGCGCGGCATGCTGCAGCGGCTGGGACTGGCCGCCACCATGGTCGGCGAACCGTCTCTGCTACTCCTCGACGAGCCGGCGTCCGCCCTCGATCCGGCCGGCCGCCGGGAGGTGCTCGACCTGATCGCCCGGCTGCGCGGCCGCGCGACCGTGATCTTCTCCAGTCACATCCTGGCCGACGTGCAGGAGGTCTGCGACCGGATCGGCATCCTGCGCGACGGCCGCCTGCTCTTTCAGGGCAGCCTGGATCAACTGCTGGTGGGCCGGGCGACGCCCTCGGTCGAGCTTCGTCTGCGAAGCGGTGGTGATCAGGCCGAGGCGCTGCTGCGGCGCCAGGATTGGGTGACTTCGGTACGTCCGGGCGGCGCCGGGCTGATCGTCGGGGTACGCACGATGGACGAGGCGGAGACCCACATGGCCGGCGTGCTCGCCCAGTCCGGCGCGAAGGTGATCAGCGTCGGCCCGCGCGAGGCCGAGCTGGAGGACGTGTTCCTGGAGCTGACGTCATGACCCTGTGGCGCCTGGAACTGCTGCGTCTGGTGCGGACGCGACGCCTGGTCGCGCTCCTTGCGGTGTACGCGTTCTTCGGCCTGACCGGCCCACTCACCGCCCGCTATCTCGATCGGATTCTCGATGCCATCGGCACCGAGGGCGTTCAGGTGCAATTCCCCGAGCCCACGCCGGCCGACGGCATCACACAGTTCGTCGGCAACGCGTCGCAGATCGGTCTGCTCGTCGTCGTCCTGGTCTCGGCGTCGGCGCTGGCGTTCGACGCGCGCCGGGAGATGGCCGTCTTTCTGCGGACGCGGGTCGCCGGCGTACGCTCGATCGTCCTGCCGGCGTACGCGATCAACGTCGCCGGCGCCGTGGCCGGCCTGTTGCTCGGTACGGCCTGTGCCTGGTACGAGACAGCGATCTTGCTGGGCGCCCCACCGGCCACCGCCATGCTGGCCGGGATCGCCTACGGGTCCGTGTCCCTGGCGTTCGCCGTCGCCCTCGTGGCGTTCATGGCCGCCCTGGTGCGGAGCGTGCTCGCGGCGGCGGGCAGCGCGCTGGCCGTCTTGCTGCTCATCGGCATCCTCGGCAGCGCCGCTCGGGTGGGCACGTGGCTTCCCACCGGGCTGCTGGGCGCCCTCGGCGAGCTCACCGCCGGCCGGGCGCCCGGCGACTATCTGCCGGGCCTCGCGGTGACGCTGATTCTCATCGTCCTCGCGTTGACCGGCGCGGTCCGGCTCGGTGACCGCCGCGAACTCTGACGTCCGGCCGACCGGTCGCACAGCGGGCCACGGCGCCGCGCCGGACCACTGAGCAGTCCGGGTCTTCGGGTGCGCCCAGCTGCGGCAGGCCGGGTAGGTACCCCTGGGGATCTCTGGTACCGCGAAAGTGCGTTCTTGCGACGCACGATCCGGCGAGTCGAGGATTGGTATGCGTGAGGAACCTACACGCCTGTCGACAACCGATCGGATATCACGATGCACCTTCCCAGCTACTCGTCCCTGCACGTACGCCTCGCCGGCGGCGTCGCCACGGTGGCTCTCGACCACCCGCCGGTGAACACGCTGGACGGGCAGATGATGCTCGACCTGCATGATCTGCTCGGGCGCCTGCGGGCGGACGACACCACCCGGGTGATCGTGTTCGAGAGCGCCCACGACGAGTTCTTCCTCGCCCACGTCGACTTCGGGATCTTCGACAGCTACCCGGCTCTGGAGGCGGTCCGGAAGGACTATCTGCATGTCAACGTCCATCAGGGGATCGGGGAACTGCTGCGCAGTCAGCCGCAGGTCACCATCGTCAAGCTGGCCGGCATCGCCCGGGCCGGCGGTGCGGAGTTCGTGGCGGCCGCGGACATGACGTTCGCGGGCACGGAGCGTGGGAAGATCGCGCAGAGCGAGGTCCTGCTCGGGATCATCCCCGGCGGCGGTGGAACCCAGCTCCTGCTCGAAAAGGCCGGCCGCAACCGTGCGCTCGAGGTGGTGCTGGGAGCCGACCTGTTCGATGCGGAGACCGCGGCGCTGTACGGATGGATCAACCGCGCCGTTCCCGACGCCGAACTCGACGCGTTCGTGACCCGGCTCGCCGGCAACATCGCGGCGCTGGACCCGGGCGTGATCGAGGGGGTCAAGCGCGCGCTTCCGGCCGCGGATCTCACGCGCGGCCTGAACGTGGAGCACGACGAGTGGTACCGGCTCGTCGGCGGGGACGCGCCGGGCCGGAAGATGAGGCTCGCGATGGAGCGGGACCTGCAGACCGCCGGGCCTGAGCGTGATCTCGAAGGCTTCCTGCGGCAGGTCTCGGCCGACATCTGAGCGCCGGCCGCGGAGACGCCGTCCGGGCCGGGGCTACCGCGGGAATGCGCGCTCGGTCGAGACCCTTGTTGGCGCCCGTGACGACGGTGGACGTGGCGGTGTCCGTGGATGTTCCTTGCGGGAGAGGGCGGGTCGTCGGCAGTACGTACCTGGTTGTCGAGGGAGGTGTAGGTTCCTTGTGCATACCACACTGGCCGGGCCGCCAGTGCTGGTCAAAAACGCACTCCCGGAGCACCAAGGATCGGAAGGGATACCCATGCCCGTCACCGCCCCCAGTACGAGTCCCCGATTCGTCGTGGATTGCCCGACCCGGCCGATCCTGGACCAGGTCGCCGACAAGTGGACGATGATGGTGCTGGCCGTGCTGGAGGAACCCACCCGCTTCAACGAGATCCGCCGGCAGCTGGAAGGCGTCACCCAGCGTGTCCTGACCCAGACGCTGCGGCGTCTGGAGCGCAACGGCCTGGTCGTCCGCCGGGTCCTCGAGACCTCGCCGGTCGGGGTCGAGTATTCCCTCACGCCCCTGGGCGAGTCGTTCCGCGAACCGTTCACCCGGCTGTACGAATGGGCCCTGGCCCACAGCGACGAGATTCAGGAGTTCCAGCGCGCGTACGACGCCCGAAACGCCTAGTTGTTACTCCAGCAGGAGATCCGGCGGTAGCCGGAGAGTCAAGAAAACGGTGACAAGGCCGGTCCGGGTCCGCGCGAGCGGTGCAGCACCTGGTAGCTCACCGAGCCGAGTTGCCAGCCGGCGATGCCGCCGCTGCCCAGGACGACGAGCCCGGCGTGCTGCGACTCCGCGCACAGGCTCGGCGTTCCGCGGAGGACCCGCATTCCGGGGACCTTCGTCCCTGCCGACACGGTGCGCGCCGCCATACGATCGGAACTGGAGCAACGAGGGAGGCCGACCGTGATGAGGACGTGGACTGTCGATGATGTGATGACCCGCGCGGTGGTGTCGGCCGAGCCTGCCACGACCTACCGAGAGCTCGTCGACCTGCTGGCCGAGCGGCGGATCAGCGCCATACCGGTGATCGACGAACTGGGACGGGTCCTGGGCGTGGTTTCCGAGACGGATCTGCTCCGCAAGGTCGAGTACGCCGGTGGCAGCGAACCGCGTGTCTTCGACGGCCCGCGCCGCCGGGACGACCTCCGCCGCTCGCAGGGGCGTACCGCGGCCGAGCTCATGACCACCCACCCGGTCGTCGTGCCCGGGGGGACCTCGATCATGTCGGCGGCCCGGACGATGGACCGGGCGGGCGTCAAACGGGTTCCGGTGGTCGACGTCCGCGGCCGGCTGATCGGCATAGTCACTCGAGGTGACCTGCTGAAGGTGCACCTGCGGTCGGACGGCGAGATCCTCGCCGATGTCCGGATCAACGTCGTGGAAAGGTTCCTGCCTGAGGAAGCGGAGACTGTCCTCGTGAACGTGGTGGACGGTGTCGTCACGTTGGCCGGAAAGGTCGACCGCTGGTCGTCCGCGGATATCGCCGAACGGCTGACCCGCCAGATCGCCGGTGTCGTCGACATGACCTCCACGCTGGAGTACCGCTTCGACGACAGCCAGGTCCACGGCTCGCGGTTGGGGTTCGGCACGCGCTGACGGGCGTCACCCCACGGGGTGAACCACGTCGGCTGTCGTGTCGCCGCGCCCGTTGTCCGCGTCCGCAATGGTGCGGCCGTTGCCGGTGTCAGAACCATTGATGCAGTTCGGCGGTCGATGCGAGGTCCCACGTGGCCGGTCGCCGCCGACGCGGTTCAGGATGTGCCATGGGCGGCCGCGTCCAGGAACATCGCGGCGCCGGACATCGTGGCCAGCCTCGGATAGTCGTCCTCGTCGATGCGCCGGCCGCTCCGCTCGCTCAGCAGCTCGACGAAACGTAGGAAGTCGAGCGAGTCCAGCTCCAAGGCCTCGCGAAGGTCCGCGCCAGGCTCCAGGTGGTCGAGGTCGGCCTCGGGCGCCACCTCACGCAGCGTCGTACGGATCATCGTCATGGTCTCCATGTGATTCACAGCTCCTCCGGTCGTTCCAGCAGCCGGGCGAGGGTGCGCAGATAGCGGGCGCCGGTCGCCCCGTCGGTCGCCCGGTGGTCCGCGGCGAGGCTCACGGTCACCGTCCGGCGTATGCCGAGAAGGCCGCGCACCGCCCACGGGCGCTCGGTGACGGTTCCGTATCCGACGAGCGCGACCTGCGGGGGATAGATCACCCCGATGATCGATTCAACGCCCTGTTCGCCGAGGTTGGAGACGGTGATGGTCGGGCTGGACAACTCCGACGCGCGTAGCCGCCCGGCTCGGGTCCGGGAGACCAGGTCCTTCAGCCGGTCCATCAACTCGTCCAGGTTCAGCGTGTCCGCCTCCGCCATGGCCGGCGCCACCAGCCCGCCGCCGCGTAGCGAGATCGCCACACCGAGGTTGACCGTGGGTGCGGGCAAGAAGGCTTCGTCGATCCAGAAGCCGTTCAGCTCGGGCACCTCGCGCGCGGCGCGGGCCGCGGCCTTCAGCAGCAGCGCCGCGGGGACCACGCGTCGCGGCACCGGCAGATCCTGGTTGCGGTCATGCAGCCAGGCGAGGGCGTCGGTGAGGTCGATCGTCTCGGTCAGGTAGTAATGCGGGATCTCGCGCTTGGACCGGGCCATGAGCGCGGCGATGGTGGCTCGCATGGCGGCGGCGCGCCGCGCGGCCTGCTCCGCGGTGGTGGGCACCGCGGGTTCCGCGGCGGGCGGGGCCGGCCGGGCGACGGCGGGCTCGGCACCTTCGACATCGGCGGCCCGGATGATGCCGGCCGGGCCCTTTCCGCTGATGGCGGACAGGTCTATGCCGGTCTCCCGGGCGAGCCGCCGGGCTCGTGGCGAGACCCGGCGACGGGCCGGCCCGGCCGGCGGCGGCGCGGGGGCCTCGACGGCGTGCTCCACGTCCAGCCGGGTGACCCGGCCGCCCGGCCCGGTGCCGTGCACGGTGCCGAGGTCGACGTGCCGCGCCGAGGCGTCCCGGCGTACCAGCGGCGACAGCACAGGCGCCGCCGGGTGACCGGTGAGCGGCGGCGGGGCGATCGGCGCCACCGGTTCCTCTTCCCCGATCAGGGCCAGGGGGGTGCCGACCGGTACCTGGGTGCCCGGCTCGACGAGCAGCCGCCGGACGGTGCCGCTGGTGAAACACTCCACCTCGATGGCCGCCTTGCTGGTGTCCACCACGGCGACGACGTCGCCTTTGTGGACGGTCGCCCCCGGCTGGACCAGCCATTCGAGCAGCGTTCCCTCGGTCATGTCGGCGCCGAGCGAGGGCATCCGGAACTCAGCCATCGCCGTTCACCAGCCCGGCCGCGGCCGCCTGGACGTCCTCCGGCTGCGGAAGCGCCGCGTGCTCGAGGGCGGCGGCGTACGGCATGGGCACTTCGGCTGAACAGACCCGGCTGATCGGGGCGTCCAGCTCGTAGAAGGCCTGCTCGACGATGCGGGCGCTGACCTCGGCGGCCAGGCTGCCGGAACGCCACGCCTCGTCGACGATCACCACGCGGTGGGTGTGGGCGACGGACTCCATGATCGTTTGATCGTCGATCGGCCGAAGTGTCCGCAGATCCACGACCTCGGCCTCGACGAATGCTTGCCTCGACCATGTGCACGCTGCGGCAAGCGATGCCAGGGCCATCGGTTGGCGGCGGGCGGGCCGTCGGTCCCGAGCGTCATCGAGGAGCCGGTCCGTACAGGGTGGGCACCTCGGCCGTGCAGCTGCGCACGCTGCCGTTGCAGACACACCGCAGGCGGCTACGACGGGGCATCCACCGGCGACACCCGATGGCTGCAGAACACACTGCGGCAGGCGGGCCGCGACTTCGACGTATGGATCGGTCTGGACCCGGACGGCAGCCTCACCGTGGAGCGGTCGTCAGCGGGGAGCCGGTGACTCACCGGTCATCGCCTAGATCGCCCAGCTGGTGCACGGCGGCCGCCACATCGTCGCTGTCCAGAGCCACGGCGGCCTCGGCGAAACCCTGCCGGATGGTTTCTTTTCTGCCGCTGCCCACCAGGTCGAGCAGGGCTGTCACAGGCCGGTTCTCTGCCAGATAGAGGGCGCTGAAGGTGCGGATCCCGCGGTCGAGTGCGGCTTCGGCGAGCATTTCCACCAGCGCGGTGGCCAGACCGGCCCGCCGCCATGCCGGGTCCACGGCGACGGCTATTTCCGCGGCACCGGCCGCGCTGTGTTCGTAGCGGGCGATGGCGATGCCGTCTGCGGTGCATGGGTCGGCAGCGATCAGGGCGAACCGCTTCTGGTAGTCCACCGTGCAGAGGTGTGCCAGCAGCGTCGGCGTGATGCGCGGCGGTGACCCGAGGAAGCGGCGGTACAGGGTTTCCGGGTCGGCGGTTCGGATCGCCTGTGCGAGGTGAGCGCTGTCCTCGGGAACGATGGGGCGAATGAACGCCCGCCGCCCGTCCGAGAGCCGTAAGTCGCGCTCGTACTCACGCGGGTAGCCCGGCGGTACGCCGTCTGGATGCTGCGCAAGCGGCTTCATCGTATCCATGGTGGTCGACTGCAGCTCGATTGACCGCCGGCCGAGTTGCTCATAGGTCCGGGACGTTCGTCACGGCCGGTCGGGCGGTGCGGCGATCAACATTTCGTACGCGCGCCGACCGGCCTGACCGGCGCGGGTGGCGTCCGGTTCCTCGGTCGAAGGCTGGTGCAGGCCATGCGCCAGTCCGCCTTCTGCGGTCTTTGCTCGAGCTCCGGCTCAGCCGGCGGGCGTCACGATGCCGTAGTGGCCGTCGTAGCGGTGGTGGGGCAGCCGTCCGCGGCCGTCGGTAGCGTCGGCGCAGAACAGGAATGGCTGCCCGGTCGACATCGGCGGTCGTGGCCGGTTGCCGGTCGATAAGTCCAGGGTCTAGCCGCCGTCACCGAGCCGGCGGCCGAGTTCCGGCTTGCCGAGGTAATCGGCGAAACCGAGGACGTTGCCCCACGGGTCGTGGATCTCGAACGCCCAGCCGGTCGGGATCCGGAACGGCGGGCGCAGCGGCCGCACCCCTTTGACGGACAGTTCCTGCGCGGCGGCGCGGGCGTCCGGCACCTCGAACCAGACCTTCTGCCGGCCGGCGGGCGGGTCGGCGACTCCCACACCCAGCCCGGGCGTCTCGTCCCCGACCTGGAACAGCGCCGTGGACATCTGGTCGAACCGTTTCGTGACGGGGAAGCCCAGTACGTCGCGATAGAACTCCACCGCTCGGGCGAAATCGCCGACCGGCACGAACACGTTGTCAATCCCCAGCACTTTCACCGGGATCTCCCTTCCCTCGTGCGCATCAGCCTCGATTCTTCGCGGGTTTCGTGGAACTCGGACAGAGCCGGACAGCCCACCCCGGTGAGGCCACAGGGCCATGCGCTGCCGCGGCGATCCGGTGCAGCCCGGCCGGCGCCCTGGCCAACCGGCCCGCGGGCAGGGACGAAGGTTTCGACCGATGAGGTTCAGCCGGGAATGGTTCCCGACCCGTCGAGGACCAACGGCCCTGTCGCGGGTCGGGCGCCGGAGGCTACGTTGTGGGGTTGAGGGTCGGATGTATCCGCGTGAGTGAATCCGTTTGCCCTGCCCCGCTGGATCTGTCCGGCCGGATGTCGCCCGCACGTAGGGAGGAGATCATGGCCATGATGTTCACGTCCGCACGAAATCTGGTTCGGCTTCTCGCGGTGCTGCTCGTCGCCGGAGGTGTCGTGATGGTGACCGAGCCGGTCCAGGCCCAGGGCCGGTCTGCCGTCGGTGTGGTTCCGGGTTCGGCCTTTCTGCAACCACGGGACCTTGGTGGCGTGCAGGCCCGGCCGGCGGACGACGGGTACGCCCGGCACTTGCGCCCGCCGTTGCCGGGAGGTGCTCAGCGTTATCGTAGCCAGGCGTCGCTGCGCGCTCAGGGCGCCGTGGTGATCGATTACCCGACGGCTGACTTCCACACCGCGCTGGTCGAGCACGTCGCCGTTTACCGGGGCGCCGGTGCCGCCCGATATCTGCGTGAGCTGCGTACGGTGTTGCGCTGTGGCGGACGCACCGACGCGGTGGGGCAGTGGACGGTCGTGCGCGCCGGCGTGGCGGGGCGGGACTCGCTGCTCATCCGGTTGCGGGAGCGTTGGGAGTACCCGGACGGGCAGCCGTTGACCCACACCACGTACGTGATCGTCGCCCGCGCCGGCCGCGCCGTCGTGGTGCTGGCCGATCTCGGATGGGAGTACGGCTCCGGCGATCGCGTCACGGTCCAGCGGTTGATCGGCCCGGCGCTGCGCCGGGCGGCGACTCTCGGACGGACGGAGGCCTGAGATGGCTCGGCTGGTACGCATCCTGGTGGCAACGACCTGCGCGATCGTTGCCACAGCGGCCGCCGCCGGACCAGCCGCGGCCGGCGAGGCGGCGCGGCTGCCCTGGCAATACCGGGCGGTGCCGCTGGTCGGTGTGGACGGTGAACGGGCCGGTGCGTTCGCGATGAACGACAGCGGGCAGGTGGTGGGCCAGTTCGAGACCGCGGATCGTGCCCTGCATCCCTTCCGGTGGGAACGCGGGCGGATGACCGACCTCGGGGTTCTGGAGACAGGCCCGGACGAACGCGGCATGGCCCGGGACATCAACGCCCATGGCGACGTGGTCGGCAGCAGCGACCGCGGTGGCCTTCAGCGGGCGGTGTTGTGGCGGCGAGGCCACATCGTCGACCTCGGAGATCTGGGCAGCGGATCCAGCTACGCCTCGGCCATCAACGACCGTGGACAGATCGTCGGCACGAGCTGGACCGCCGACGGCGAACCACGCGGGTTCATCTGGCAGCACGGACGGATGCGCGACCTCGGCGTCGGCGGATTCACCCAGCCCCTCGACATCAACAACAAAGGTCAAGTGGTTGGCTGGTCCGGCCGGGGCGTCGAGGGACCACAGTACGCGTTCCTGTGGCAACACGGCACGGTGACATGGTTGACGACCAGCACGAGGAGCCGAGCGCACGCCATCAATGACCGCGGTGAGATCGTGGGCAGCATCACCGACGGGACCACCGAGCCGATCAGCCGCGCCGTACGCTGGCTGCACGGCAGGATGACCTTCCTCGGGTCCCTGCCGGGCGGCAATGCCAGCGGCGCGGTCGCGATCAACGAGCATGGGGTGATCCTCGGCAGTGGCAACGTCGCGCCGTTCTCGGCCGACGAGCACGCGTTCCTCTACAGCCGTGGAACCCTGCGAGACCTCACCTTGGCCGGCGTGCCGGCGGAAGTGGCCCACGGTGTGCGCGACATCAACAATCGGGGTCAGTTGTTGATTGCCGCGACGCTCTACATCCCGGTTGGACGAGATAGCGGTGCCGTCTGATTCGAATCTGTGCACATGAAGATGGATGCTGGCATTGAGCGTATGGCGACGTGAACGGGTCTCCTGGTCGGCGATGCCGGACGTCGATGCGTTGGTGCCTCCTAACTGGATGACGTGCCGCACCTCGATGAGACGAACGCTCGTACGGTGATCTTCGCCTGTTTGGCCGGTCTTGCTGGGGCCGGTGAATCCATGGCCGTGGTCGGTGGCGAGGTATGGAAGTTGGCTGCGCTTGTCCGCGGTAGTCCCTGCGGTCGACGATCTACCCGCGGCTTACGGCATTCGATGAGGAGCCCGTCGATTGTGGGCGGTCAGACGGTTGCGTTGGTCAGCAGATCCCGTAGTTGGGCCGCGGTGGGGATGTGCCCGGCGAGGACGACGTGATCGTTGACGACGAGGGCGGGCGTGCTCATGACGCCGTAGCCGACGATGGTGGGATAGTCGGTGACGCTGGTGACCTCGGCTGTCAGGTTCAGTTCGGCGAGCGCGTCGCGGGTGAGCCTCTCCAGGGTGTGGCAGTTGGTACAGCCGGGCCCGAGGATCTTGATGATCATGGTTCCGTTCCTTTCAGAGGATGGCGTTGAACAGGTAGCCGGTCGCCACGATGGCGGTGGCGACCACACCGACGAACGCGGCGAGTAGTGGTGGTTTGAGGACGCGGCGCAGCAGGATCAGTTCGGGTAGTGAGAGCGCGACGACGCTCATCATGAAGGCCAGGACGGTGCCGATCGCCATGCCTTTGGCGTACAGGACCTCGACCAGCGGCAGGATGCCGGCGGCGTTGGAGTACAGCGGCACCCCGATGGCAACGGCGACCAGCGGGCCGAACGGGTTGTCCGGTCCGGCGACGCGGGTGAACAAGTCCGCCGGTGCCCAGCCGTGGATCACGGCGCCCAGCCCGATTCCGGCGAGCAGGTAGGGCCACACTTTCCGCAGGATCGTGGCGACCTCTTCGCGGCCCATCGCGATGCGGTCCGGCCAGGTCAGCTGTTGCCCCGGCACGACGGGAGTGCCGCGCAGGGTGGTGTGGTAGACAAAGTCCTCCACCCAGCGCGCCGGGCTGATCCTGCCGAGGACGTACCCCGCGATGGTGGCGATCAGCAGTCCGGAGATCACGTAGAGGGCGGCGATGCGGGCGCCGAACATGCCGTAGAGCAGCACGACGGCGACCTCGTTGATGAGCGGGCTGGCGATCAGGAACGACAGGGTGACGCCGAGGGGCACTCCGGCGGCGACGAAGCCGATGAACGCCGGTACCGCGGAGCACGAGCAGAACGGGGTGGCGACCCCCAGTCCCGCTGCGGCGAGGTTGGCGACGCCTTCGCGGCGCCCGCCCAGCAGGGCGCGGGTGCGTTCCAGGCTGAGGTAGGAACGGGCGATCGTGATCATGAAGATGATGCCGGTGAGCAGCAGCAGGATTTTGACGCTGTCGTAGAGGAAGAAGTGCACGCCGGATCCCAGCCGGGATCCCGCGTTCAGTCCGATCCATTCGTAGACGACCAGGTCCCACCACGGCCGGTTCAGCTGATATGCGATCAGCCATGAACACGCCACGGCCACCAGCGTCACACCCCGCGCGGCCGGTCGGCGCCAGCCGCCCACGGCCGGTGCGGGCTGCGATCTGCTGGTCATCGCGGCCTGCCTGGGAAGGTGGGAAGTGCGGCCTGAAGCCGGGCGGCCGCGTTGTCGGCGATGGTGTAGTCGACCCAACGGCCCCGCCGCCGGGCGCGCACCAGGCCCGCCTCACGCAGCACCTTGAGGTGGTACGACAGCAGATTCGGCGCTACCGCCGCGACCGGCTGCAGATCGCAGACGCATCGGGTCCGGCCGTCGGCCAGATGGGTGAGCAGCCGCCACCGCACCGGGTCAGCGACCGCACCCAGCAGCGCCGCCGATTCGATCGTGCTTGCTGCAATCGCCGTTGAAGTGTTCACCCTCGCAGCATCCACCGACCGTCGTTGGACTGCGTAGATCCTGTCGACTCGTTCGGCAGGGACTGATGGGCCATCGGCGTTTGCTGACGCGAGGCCGGATATGCCGTCTATTTCGATCAAGGTCCGGCGCGGAGCCGATGATGATCAGATCGCGGATCGCGTCCATGGTCAGGAGGCGGGGATCAGGTCGGCGAGGAGCACCTCGATGCGTGACTTGATCTCGTCGCGGATCGGCCGGACCGACTCGACGCCCTTGCCGGCCGGGTCTTCCAGCTTCCAATCCTCGTAGCGCTTGCCGGGGAAGACGGGGCAGGCGTCGCCGCAGCCCATGGTGATGATGACGTCGGACTCCTTGGCGGCGTCCCAGGTCAGCTTGGTCGGGGTCTGGTCGGTGATGTCGATGCCGACCTCCCTCATCGCCTCGACCGCGGCCGGGTTGATTTGGTCGGCGGGTTCGGAGCCGGCGGAGCGGACCTCCACGGTGTCCCCGGCGAGGTGGCGCAGCCAGCCGGCGGCCATCTGGGAGCGGCCGGCGTTGTGGACGCAGACGAACAGGACGGTGGGCTTGGTGTCGCTCATGACAGGCGTCTTTCTCGAGGAGTGGCGGTGAGCCGGCTGGGCAGGTTCGGGATTCGGGTGTCGATCTCGGGCAGCTGGTGCGTGGTGCCGGCCGTGGCGAGGGCGGCGAGCCGGTCGGCGGCGAACTGTTCGGTGAGTTCCGGCAGCCGGGGGTCGGCGGAGGCGGTGCGGTGCGACGTAGCGGGTCACGGTGTCGTTGGTGTGGACGCCGTCAAAGCGTGCGGTCAATCTGGCGGTCGTTGTGGCGAGCAGCGCCTGGGTGTCGGTGTTCACAGGCGGTGAGCCGGGTCGGCGTCGTGTGGGACGACGACGGCGCCGGCGTTCTCGCCGGCGTGCGGGTACAGCGCCAGTACCAGGCCCACCCCGAGCAGCAGGCCGACGAGCTGGGCTGCGACGAAGCCTGGCACCGACGTGGGGGCGATGCCGGCGAAGGTGTCGGTGAACGCCCGGCCGACGGTGACGGCCGGGTTGGCGAAGCTGGTGCTGCTGGTGAACCAGTAGGCGGCGCCGATGTAGGCGCCGACCGCGGCCGGGGCGACCGAGGCCCGGCCGGACCGGACCAGCGCGAAGATCAGCAGGAGCAGGCCGACGACGGCGACGACCTCGCCGAGCCACAGATGCCCGTCGGCGCGGTCCTTGGTCGACATCGTGACCGGCGCCAGGTCGAACATCAGATTCGCCAGGATCGACCCGGCGATGGCGCCGAGGGTCTGCGCTACGGCGTACCCACCGAGCTCTTTGCCGGCGAGGCCGGTGCCGTGGCGTCGGCCGAGGAACCAGTCGGCCGCGGAGACGACCGGGTTGAAGTGGGCGCCGGAGACCGGGCCGAAGGTCAGGATCAACGCGCCGAGGGCGAACGCGGTGGCGACCGAATTCTGCAGCAGTTGCAGGCCGACGTCGTTGGGTGACAGCTTGACCGCCATGATGCCGGAGCCGACGACGGCGGTGACCAATAGTGCGGTGCCGAGGAACTCGGCGAGCAGCCGCCGCCACAAGGTGATCTGGTGCATGGCCTGAGACGACTCCGGTTCAGTTCGCGGGGATGGCGAGTTGGTCGAGCAGTACGCGGATACGGCGTTCGAGGTCGTCGCGGATCGGGCGCACCTGTTCCGGAGGGAGGCCGGCGGGGTCGTCGACGTCCCAGTTCTCGTACCGGGTGCCGGGGAAGATCGGGCAGGCGTCGCCACAGCCCATGGTGATCACGACGTCGGCGGCGCGGACGATCTCGTCGGTCCACGGTTTCGGGTATTCGCCGGTGATGTCGATGCCGCGTTCGGTCATCGCGGCGATCGCGGCCGGGTTGACCTGCGCGCCGGGTTCGGAGCCGCCGGACCAGGCGACCGCCCGGTCACCGGCGAACGCGGTGAAGAAGCCGAGGGCCATCTGCGAGCGGCCGGCGTTATGGGTGCACAGGAACAACACGACCGGTTTGCCGTCGCGATGGTGGCCCTCGACGCGGGCCAGGGCCTGCAGGCGCTGGCGGGCGAAGCGTTCGGCCAGCAGCGGCAGGTAGTTCGGGATCGTGTGGGCGGTGGCGAACTGGTCGTAGCTGGTGTGCAGGAACCGTTCGATGGTCTCGGGACCGTAGAGGCCGATGAACTCACCGGCCAGCCGGACGGCGGCGGTGCGCAGGGCGAGCTCCTGGTCGACGGAGAGGTCACGTTGGTCGGAGTGAAGCAGATCAGCCATGGTCGGCTCCGGGGTTGAGGGTGGGCGCGACGCGGTCGATGCGGTCGGCGAGGTCGGTGTAGGCGGCCTCGAACGCCTCGTCGGTGTCGACGCGGGCGGGGTCGGGCACCGACCAGTGCAGGCGCGGCCGGATCGGCCCGGTGAGGTCTTCGTGGGCGTTGTCGCAGACGGCGATGACCAGGTCACCGGCACCGACGACGTCGTCGATGTGATGGGTGCCGGCCGGGTCGAGGGCGAGACCGTGCTCGTGGGCGACCCGGACAGCGCGGGGGTGGACTCGCTGGGCCGGGATCGTGCCGGCGGAGGCCACCGGGCCGCCGACGCGGTCACGCCACAGGGCCGCGGCCAGTTGGGAGCGGGCGGAGTTGTGGGTGCAGACGAACACCACCCGCTCGGCACTGTCCAGCCGCGGCGCGGTCAACGAGGACAGTACGCCGGGCACGAGTCGCAGGTAGGTGCGGCGACGGTCGCCCTCGGACCGGGTCCGCACGAGCAGCCCGGCCTCCTGCAAGACCTTGACGTGGTGGGCGACGAGATTGGTGGGCATGGCGAGGTCGGCAGCGATCTCCCCGGGGGAGGCGTCGCCGAGGGTGAGCGCGTCGACGATGGCGAGGCGGGCGGGTTCGCCGAGCGCGGCGTGCACTCGGGCCCGCGCCGTCAGCAAAGAAGCTTCAGCGTTCATTGACTCAATAGTTGCTGAGCTTTTGCGTTTATGCAAGCGGAGGAGACGGACCGGTCCGGCGCCCCTGCCTCGGCCCTCCGTCGATGATGACCGCCTCATGGCGCATTCCTGCTCGCCTGTCCGTCGCGCTCAACCCAGTTCGGTATACCCCGGGGAGTATACCGAACTGTAATCAAATCCATCGCCGATCGCCAATGCCCAGCGTGCGGGCGGTGCCGGCGCCTCCGGCGAAGCAGGCGGCGGCCCGCGCGCTTGACGGAGCGGCCGATCCGTGCGCTACGGTGGCCGCAGATACCCCCGGGGGTATGCGAAGGAGGAGTTCCAGCAGATGCGTGAAGTTGACAAGACCACGTTCGCCGCCGCCCATCGTGACGGCGCCGTGGTCGTGGATGTCCGGGAGCCGTTCGAGTACGCCGCCGGGCATGTGCCCGGTGCGGCGCTGATGCCGTTGCGGCAGCTGCCGGCGCGGGCGGCCGAGTTGCCGCGTGGTGTGCCGGTCTACGTCGTGTGCGCCAGCGGCAACCGCAGCCTGTCCGCCGCCAATTTTCTGGCCGCGTCCGGTATCGACGCCCGGTCGGTGGCGGGCGGCACCGGAGCGTGGCAGCGCGCCGGCCGCCCGGTCGTGCGCGGCACGAGAGCCGCGGCCTGACCCCCGTTGATGACTGTAGAAGGAGCTCCGAGCGTGTTGCGTATCCTGCCGATCGACACCCCGACCCTGGGCGACCGCAGCTATCTGGTGCACGACGGCGAGGTGGCGTTCGTGGTCGACCCGCAGCGTGACATCGACCGGGTGCTGGACCTGGCCGCAAGCGAGGGCGTCCGGATCACTCACGTGTTCGAGACGCACATCCATAACGACTACGTCACCGGCGGTCACGCCCTCGCGGCGGCGACGGGCGCGGCGTACCACGTCAACGCCGACGATCCGGTCACGTTCGACCGTGTTCCGGTTCGCGACGGCGACGTGATCGCCGTGGGCGACAGCCTCCGGGTGCGGGTCCTGGCCACTCCCGGGCACACCTTCACCCACCTGTCGTACGCCCTGGCGGCCAACGGCGAACCGGTGGCGGTGTTCTCCGGTGGTTCCCTGCTGTACGGGTCGGTCGGCCGCCCCGACCTGCTCGGTCCCGACCACACCCACGCCCTCGTCCGGCACCAGTACGCCTCTGCGCAGCGGCTCGCGACCGAACTGCCGGATGCCGCCGGGGTGTATCCGACGCACGGGTTCGGCAGTTTCTGCTCCGCCACGCAGAGCGCAGCCGACGCCGCGACCATCGGCTCGGAGAAACTGGCCAACCCGGCGCTGACCCGCGACGAACAGACCTTCGTCGACGAACTGCTCGCCGGCTTGGACGCCTGGCCCGCCTACTACGCCCACATGGCGCCGGCCAACAGCGCCGGACCCGCCGAGCCCGACCTGACCCGGCCGGAGCGGGCCGACGCCGAGCAGATCCGTAAGCGGATCGCCGCCGGCGAGTGGGTGGTCGACCTGCGCAACCGGGTCGCGTTCACGGCCGGGCACGTCGCCGGGACGCTGAACTTCGGCCTGGACGGCAGCTTCGCGACCTACCTGGGATGGCTCATCCCGTGGGGCACGCCGGTGACCCTGCTCGCCGAGACCCCGGAGCAGGTCGAGGCAGCGCAGCGGGAACTGGTCCGCATCGGCATCGACCGGCCCGCCGCGTACGCCACCGGAACGCCCGCCGACTGGGTCGGCGGCGAGGGCCTCGCCACGATGCCGCGGGCCACCTTCGCCGACCTCGCCCAGGTCCTCCATCACCGCGCTGCCGCCGTGCTCGACGTGCGCCGCAACCTCGAGGCCGCCGAGGCGCGCATTGAGGGTGCCGTGCAGATCCCGCTGCACGAGCTGCTCCGCCGCATCGACGAGGTGCCTCTCGGCGAGGTGTGGGTGCACTGCGCGGCCGGTTACCGCGCGACCATCGCCGCCGGCCTGCTGGCCGCCCACGGCCGCCGTGCGGTCGTCATCGACGACGACTTCGACAAGGCCCGCGCCGACGGCCTGCTCACCCTCGCCGTCGCCTGATCCCGGCCCCGATCACCGCCGGGCGGCCTCCCCTTGGCTGCCCGGCGGACAACCCTGCCCGTGATCCAGCCTGCCCACATTCCAGCCGAACGAGGAGTCATGAACCCCACCCAGCCTGGCGCCGTGGACGCCACCACCCTGCGCGACCTGCTCGCCTCCCCGCACGGCGGACCGCGAGTGCTCGACGTGCGCACGCCCGGCGAGTTCGACAGCGCGCACATCCCCGGCGCCTACAACGTCCCGCTCGACCTGCTCCGCGAACACCGCGCCGAACTACGCGCCCACCTCGACGACCAGGTCGTGCTTGTCTGCCGCTCCGGCGCCCGCGCCACCCAGGCCGGGCAGACTCTCGCCGAGGCCGGCCTGCCCAACGTGCGGATCCTCGACGGCGGCATGCTCGCCTGGCAGGCCACCGATGCCCCGGTCAACCGGGTCCGGCCCCGCTGGGACCTGGAACGGCAGGTCCGCCTTGTCGCCGGCAGCATCGTGCTGGCCGGCGTCCTCGGCTCCCTGCTGCTGCCCGGCCTGCAGTGGGTCGCGGGCCTGCTCGGCGCCGGCCTGGCGGCAGCGGCGATCACCAACACCTGCGCCATGGGCATGCTGCTGGCCAAACTGCCCTACAACCGCGGTGTCGACGGCTGTGACTTCGACAGCATCGTCGGCCGGCTTCGCGACACCGCGCCGCCCGGAGACAGGCCATGACCCTCGCGCTCACGATCGTGCTCGCGGTCGGCATCGGCATCAGCCTCGGCCTGCTCGGCGGTGGCGGGTCCATCCTCGCCGTACCGCTGCTGGTCTACGTCGCCGGACTGCCCGCCAAGGAAGCCATCGCCACCTCGCTGCTGGTCGTCGGCACTACCAGCGCCGTCGCCGTCATCCCGCACGCCCGCGCCCACCGGGTCCGCTGGCGCACCGGCCTCATCTTCGGCGCCGCCGGCATGACCGGCGCCTACGCCGGCGGCCGGCTCGCCGCCCACATCCCCGGCACCGTCCTGCTCGCCGGCTTCGCCCTGATGATGCTCGCCACCTCCATCGCAATGATCCGCGGCCGCCGCCCCAAACCCGGCAAAACCGCACCGCACGAACTACCCGTCCTGCACGTCATCGCCGACGGCATCATCGTCGGCCTCGTCACCGGCCTGGTCGGCGCCGGCGGCGGCTTCCTCGTCGTTCCCGCCCTCGCCCTGCTCGGCGGCCTACCCATGCCCGTCGCAGTCGGCACCTCCCTGCTCGTGATCGCCATGAAGTCCTACGCCGGCCTGGCCGGCTACCTCTCCAGCGTCCACATCAACTGGCCGCTCGCCGCCGCCGTCACCGCCGCCGCCGTCCTCGGCAGCCTCGCCGGCGGACGACTCGCCGGACGCATCCCCGAACCACTGCTCCGCAAGACCTTCGGCTGGTTCGTCGCTGTCATGGGCGTCTTCGTCCTCGCGCAGCAGTCGCCGACCGGCCTGCTCACAAACCCGATCCTCTGGGCGGCCATTGCCGGGCTCGTCACCGCCGGGGGCGTCTGGGCTCTCGTACGCCGCCGGTCCGCAAGCCCGCCCGACATTCCCGGCGTCGCAAGGCGCGACGAGTCACCGGGCCTGCCGTCGGCCGGCCACCAGCGAGTGCCGCGGTGAGCACCGGCACGGCGCCGACCTCATCGCGATCACGCTGTCCGGATGAACCTCGTGCAGGCGCCAGGCCGACGGCCCTGGCCGCCGAGCTGTCCACCGTCCCGGTCATCGCACCCCGCACGGCACTATGACCCACGCCGCCCTCGAGGCCCCGCAGCAACTGGCCGCGACTGCTGTCCGAAAGATGAACATTTGGTTAATAGCTCTGTTCTGTGCCGCTTCGTGTCGAACAGAGGAGAAGGAAGGGCCGGCGTAGGCAGAGGACGGGTGACTGGTGAAGGCGAGACGCTGGATACGGGATCGCAAGGTCGCCACGAAGATCCTGGCGGTCGCCGGCGTGGCAGTGGCCGGTACCATCGTGACCGGTGGGCTCGCCCTGGCCGGGATCGGCGATCTGCAGAGCACCCGAGCGGCCGAGTTGCAGCGCGCCGTCCCTTACATCACCAGCCTGAACAAGGCCGCGTTGGAGGCGAAGGCCGCCGCGAACGACGAACGCGGCTACCTGATCGCGGGAGACGAGGCGTTCCGGGACGAGGCGCTCGGGCGCAAGGAGGCGGTCGACGGCGAGCTGGCCGCGGCCCGTGCCCTGGGCGCGGCGGCCGAGCGGGCCACCATCGACGACATCGCGGAGGCGACGGACGCGTGGTTCGCCGCGCTCGAGACCGAGTTCGGCACGTACGCCGGCGGCGACCGCCAGGCAGCCGTTTCGGTCGCGCTGGGCGCCAACCGTGACCTGCGCAAGACCTACGAGACGCTGCTCGCCGACGAGACCACCCGTGCCGACGAGGCCCTCATCGCCGGCCGCGACTTCGACGCCACCGTGCAGTCCACGCGCCAGGTCGTCCTCGTCGCGTTCGTCGCATCGGTCGTCCTTGCCGTTCTGCTCGCCCTGGCCTCAGCCCGGATGATCGTGACACCGCTGCGCAAGGTCTCCACCGTCCTGCAGGCGGTGGCCGACGGCGACCTCACCCAGGACGCGGATGTCGATCAGCGCGACGAACTCGGCCAGATGGCCGGCAGCCTGCGCCGGGCCACCGGCTCGCTGCGGGCGACGCTCGGTGACCTGTTGGTGCAGGCGCGCGCCCTGGACGACGCGGCGACCTCGCTCTCCGCGACCAGCAGCGACAGCTCGGTCAGCGCGCAGGCCGGTGCGCGGCACGCCGCCGCGGTGGCCGAGTCAGCGGCGATCATGTCGTCGAACATCCAGACTGTGGCCGCGGGCGCCGAGGAGATGGGCGCCTCGATCCGGGAGATCAGCCACAGCGCCACGCAGGCGGCTCAGGTCGCCGGCCGAGCTGTCGACCTCACCGCCACGACCACCACCGTGATGAGCAAGCTGGGCGATTCCTCGGCCGAGATCGGCAACGTGATCAAGGTGATCACCGCGATCGCGGAGCAGACGAACCTGCTCGCGCTCAACGCCACCATCGAGGCGGCCCGGGCCGGGGAGTCGGGGAAGGGCTTCGCGGTGGTGGCGTCGGAGGTGAAGGACCTGGCGCAGGAGACCGCGAAGGCCACCGAGGACATCAGCCGGCGGGTAGCCGCCATTCAGACCGACACCACCGGCGCGATCACCGCGATCGAGCAGATCAGCGCCACCATCGCGCAGATCAACGACTTCCAGACCACGATTGCCTCGGCCGTCGAGGAGCAGACCGTCACCACGAACGAGATGAGCCGCAACGTGGCCGAGGCGGCCAGCGCCGGTGGTCACGTGGCCGGCACCATCAACCAGGTCGCCGCCTCGGTGCGGTCGGCCACCAGCGGCGCCGACGACGCGCACCAGGCGGCCGGCCGGCTCACTCAGATGTCCGCCGACCTGCACCGCATCGTTGGCCGTTTCACGATCTGAACGGCTCGGGCGGCACGGTCGTCAGCCCGCGCGCTCGAGACGTGCTCCGCCTGAGCCCGCCTCCACCGATCGACGCCGTGATGGCTCGCCGGCCAAGGGGGATCCTCACCTTCAGCCTCAACCTCACCCCGGACGGTTGCCTCAACCATCGGAGGGCATCGCGGATCGGATCAATTCAAGATCCGACGTGGATACCGGGGCGGCGGCTCTGATCGGGTTCGTGCTTGCGGATGATCTCGCGGGTGACGGGGGCAGTGTCGCCGCGGCCGAGGAGGAAGTAGCGAATCATGTGGACCAGGGGACTGCCCTCGGCCCAGGCGAAGTAGCAGTGCGGGCGTACGCCTGTGGCGTCGCGCAGTGCGAGCAGGATCGCGGCGATGGCGTTGGGCGCGGCCGGTGCCTCGGTACGCAGGATGCGGTAGCCGTCGACGTCGAGGCCCCGGACGGTCAGGGTGTCGCTGAACGAGGACGGATCGACCACATCGACCTCCAGGAAGAGGATGTCGTTGGTGCCGGGGACCGGGTTGTCGCCGCGCTGTTCGCGCTCCTTGAACTGGTATTCGGCGGCGTCGCCGGTCTGGCGGCGGTGGGCGACCAGGTCGAGGGCGCCGTCGAGCTCGATCGACTCGGTGATGAAGCGGCGGGCGGTCTCGTCGAACTCGATGCTGTCCACGCGGAGCTCGGTGGTGCGGCTGACCCGGGAGATCAGCGAGACCGTGATGATGCCGGCGATGAACAGGCCGGAGATGGCGATGCCGTCGGGCTTCTCGATGATGTTCTCGACCAGGGCGTAGCCGAGGATCAGGGTGAGCAGCGCGAACCCGGCGGTGCTGGCGTGCTTGTGGTGGCGGAAGGCCCAGGCGGTGACGGCGAAGGCGCCGGAGACCATCATGGCCAGGATGCCGGTGGCGTACGCGCCGGCCTGCGCGTTGACGTCGGCGTCGAAGGCGATCGTGATGATCACGGTGATGGCGGTGTAGACCAGCACGACCGGGCGCACGGCCCGGCCCCACTCGGGCGCCATGCCGTAGCCGGGCAGGTAACGCGGCACGATGTTGACCAGCCCGGCCATCGCCGACGCGCCGGCGAACCACAGGATCAGGATGGTGCTGATGTCGTAGGCGGTGCCCACCACCTCGCCCAGCTGCTCGTGGGCCAGCCAGGCCAGCGCCCGGCCGGTGGCCTCGCCACCCGGCCCGAACTCCTCGCGCGGGATGAGCACGGTGGTGACCAAGCTGGCCGCGAGCAGATAAAAGCTCATGATCAACGCGGCCGTGGTGAGCAGCCGCCGGCTGTTGCGGATCCGCTGCTCCAAGTTCGACGCCGAGACCAGCGGCATCATGCTGACCCCGGTCTCGAAACCGGACAGGCCCAGCACCAGCAGCGGAAACGCCACGATGGCGGGTTGCAGCAGCCCGCCTACGTCACCGCCGCCCACGTCGCCGAGCGCGGCCGTCCAAGCCGACCAGGCCCCGGGATCGGTGACGACGTGGACCAGGCCGGCCCCGATGACCAGGGCGTTGAGGCCGAGGAAGAGCGCCACCAGTGGGATGGCGACGCTGACGGCCTCGCTGAAGCCGAGCAGGAAGACGAAGCCGAGCAGCAGGAGCAACCCGACGGTCAGCGCCACCTCATGCCCGTGCAGGAAGGACGGGAAGAACGGGTTTTCCACCACGTGCACGCTGGCGTCCGCGGCGGACAGGGTGATGGTGATCAGCCATGAGGTGGCGACGAAGCCGAGCAGGACCAGCACGAACAGCTTGCCCTGCCAGAACGGCAGCAGCCGTTCGAGCATGGCCACCGACCCGGCGCCGTGCGGGCTCTCCCGGGCCACCCGGCGATACATCGGCAGCACCCCGAACAGGGTGAGCGCGACGATGAGCAGGGTGGCCAGCGGGGAGACCGCCCCGGCCGCGGCGACGGCGATCGCCGGCACATAGGCCAGGCTGGAGAAGTAGTCCACCCCGGTCAGGCACATGACCTTCCACCACGAGTGCTGCTCGGTGTTCCCCTCACCGGCCGCCGGTCCGACCGGCTGCACCCGATGCCGCAGCAGCCAGCCCGCCACCCCCTGCGACGGCGGGACCTCGTGGGCCGGGGAGGCCATGACCGCCGGCACGGCGTACTCCGGCGGCACCTCAACGGGGGCGGGTTGCTCACTCACCGGGACAGGGTACGGGGTGGCTGCATCGATCGGTTGATCGAAACCGCGTTCAGCCGGGTCGTGAGCTGTGTCAGTACATGGCACGGCTGCGCCGCAAACTCGAGAACGACCCGGCCCGCCCGCAGCACCTCCTCACCGAGCCGGGCGCGGGTTACCGGCTCCGCCCCGATCTGTCGGTACTCGGTACTACCGGATAGCGGTACTCGGTGTTACCGTGTACTGGTACCTGGTGGCACTGGGTACCGGGTCTGAAGGAGGTGCGATGGAAGATCTGACGGAGATGTTGAAGGGCACGCTCGAAGGCTGCGTGCTCGAGATCATCAGCCGCGAGGAGACCTACGGGTACGCCATCACGCGCCGGCTGAACGACCTCGGCTTCACCGACGTCATCGACGGCACGGTGTACACGATCCTGCTGCGGCTGGAGCGCAACCAGCTCGTCCAGGTCACGAAAAGACCGTCCGAGGTGGGCCCGCCGCGCAAGTTCTACACGCTCAACGACGCCGGGCGCAGGGAACTCGCGACGTTCTGGGCCAAATGGCACTACGTCTCCGCGCGGATCGACAAACTTCGGGAGGGAGGATCATGAGTTTCTGGGAAACCGTCACGGGCAGTGATCTGACCCGGGACTGGAAGGCGTTCGAGGCTCGGGCGCAAGCTTTGCCGGGCGACTATCGGGCCGCGTGGGAGCAGATGGTCACGCACCTTTTCTCGTACGGAAGCTTCACGGGGCGCAATCTGACGCCGATCGCCGACGCGGCGCTGGGGCTGCTCGAGGAAGCTTCGGCCGAGGGGCAGAGCGTTCATGAGGTGATCGGTGACGACATTGCGGGCTTCTCGGCGGCTCTGGCCGGCGGGGCCGGGGCCCGGAACTACCGCGACCGCTGGCGCGAGCAGCTGAACCGCAACGTCGCTCGCAAACTGGCCCGGCTGGGGGACTGACATGGGTCTTCAGGACATGATCGAGGGCAAGAGGCAGTGGCGGGGACACGTGGCCCGGGTCAAGGCGCTGCCACCCGACTATCGGATCGTCTACGACGAGATCCAGCGATATCTGTTCAAGGTCGGTCCGGTCGGCCTGCTCGACGGTGGGCTGCTTCCAGAACTCGTCGAGTTCTTCGAGGAAAGCGCCGCAGCGGGTCGGGGGGTTCTCGAAGTTACCGGCACTGATGTCGCGGCCTTCGTCGACGACCTGATCAAGGATACGCCCACCGAGTCCGGCGCTGACTGATCGCGTGTGCGCCAGACCGACCGGGTCTACCGCACGCGCACGGAGAAGTACGTCGTGCACCTCGAGCGGTCCGAGGGCGCACGATCGAGGACCTCGACATCTGACCCGAGTCTGACACCACGGACGAGCCGACGTCGGCCGCCCGGCGATGACTGCTGCCCGCCGTACTGGAGGCGAAAGATGGAAACAGCGATCCGGGTCACCGGACTCCGCAAGACCTACCGGGAACTGTCCGTCCTTGAGGGCGTCGATTTCGAAGTGGCGCGGGGGAACATCTTCGCGCTGCTGGGATCCAACGGCGCCGGCAAGACCACGGTCGTACGCATCCTGTCCACCCTGCTCAAGCCGGACGGCGGCAAGGCGGTGGTCAACGCTTCCACTCGATGCCGATCGCCCGTTCCTCGGTGCTGTGGGGGCACGTGCTGACCTCGCTGGTCTCCAACGGCATCTCGGCGGCGGTCATCGTCGGAGTCGGGCTGGTGATCGGTTTCCGCACCTCGGCCGGGGTGCTTGCCTGGCTCGCCATGGCCGGCATCCTTGCACTGTTCACGCTGGCCCTGACCTGGCTCGCGATCATCGCCGGCCTGAGCGCCTCCACTCCCGACGGCGCGTCCGCCTTCTCCTACCCGCTGATCTTTCTGCCCTTCATCAGCTCGGCCTTCGTCCCCACCGGGACCATGCCCGGCCCGGTGCGCGCCTTCGCCGAGAACCAGCCGGTGACCGCGATCGTGAACGCCATCCGGGCACTGTTCGACAAGCAGCCGGTCGGCACCGGCATCTGGATCGCGCTCGCCTGGTGTGCCGGCATCCTGGTCGTCGCCTACGCGTTCGCCATGGCTGTCTACCGTCGCAAAATCGCCTGAACGGCCGATCACGTCAACCCCGTCGGAGCTCTCCGCGGGCGTGGAGGCCTCGCTGGCGCCGCCGTTGTCCACCTCCTGATCCGAGACGTCAGCCCGGTCCGGCTTGAACGCGAGCCATCACCCGGAACGCCGCTTCGTCGCGGTCGGCCCTTGGCCTCGTACAGGGCTGTCAGCTCGTCGAGTCCCTGATCGGGGGACTCGACCAGCTCGGCGCGTTCCTTGGCGAGCGGGGCACGTCCGGTGTCGTGCCGGCTGCTGGCAGAGGCGTACTCGCCCGGAGCCATCGACACCCCACCAGCGACGAGACCCAGGACCCTGCGGTGATGATGGGCCCGCCGGCCAGGGTCGCACCGGCCAATCCGACGACGAGGCCCGCGGTCGACACGATGCCGTCGTCAACGCCCAGCACGCCGGCCGCTCAGTCGCCGTCGGGTCCCCCGGGCACGGCGGTGGGGCTGAAGTTGCCGGTCCAGGAGGCTTTCGCCCCGGAGTCACCGATGCGGTAGGTGTCGTAGACGGCGGCCGCGCCGGCGAGGATCGCGAGGACGGCGACGACCCGGGTGATGGTGACCGACATCGGGGCCAGATAGGTGCGCCGCTGACCGGTTCCGGCAGTACCAGTAGTGCCGGCAGAGGCGGTGGCCTCCCGTTGCCGCCACCAGATCAGCAGAGCCAGCACGGCCACCGGCAGGGCGACCCCAATGGCGGTGTCGCCGAGCTCGGCGTGGTGACGCACCAACTCGGTTTCGGCGACGCGGTGCTCCAGCCATTCCCCGGCGCTGGTGGTGACGGGCACCAGCGCGACGACCAGCACCGACAGGATCGCGTTCGGGCCGGCCAGGCGACGGCGCAGCGCCGGCCAGACGGCGGTCAGCACGAGCAGCAGCGCGGCGAGTGGGAGCAACACCACGATGGCGTGCACCAGCAGGATATGCGCCGGTAGTCCGTTGACGGAGCCCATGAATGTCCTTCCAAGTCGGCAGCGGAGGTGACGCGAACCGGCTGACTCACGATCGGCCCGGCGTCCGGGGCGAAGGCTATGGACCGAATCTTCGAGTCTTCCCATCTTCGCCGGAGACGCTGGAGCGGCCGGCCGAACGGGAAAGGGGCCGTGAACCGCCGTGAGCATGACCAGAGTGACAGGACGGGTCCGGCTGACCCCCACGGGCCGCACGGGCCGCGGACCGCGTGTGCCGCAGCGGTGGTGGGCCGATCTGGCCGGCTCGGCCGCACTGCTCAGCGCGGTCGTCGTGGTGGCGTTGTGGGTGCACAGGCCACGTTACGTGAGGCCGGCGTCGGTCCTGATCACATCCGTACCGAGGAGTTCGCGTAGTGAACACACCGGCTCCGCGTCCCGCACACCTGCCGTGCGCGCTACGACCGTCAACGGAACGGTGCCGCAGACCCGATGGGGGCCGGTCCAGATCCAGGCTGTCATCGTCGGGAAGAAGATCACCGGCGTGCGGGTGCTGCAGCATCCGACTGGCAACAGCCACGACGACCAGATCAACGCGTACGCCCTGCCGCAGCTGCGCCAGCAGGTCCTGCGGGCTCGGAGCGCCCGGATCGACGGGGTCAGCGGCGCCACCGTGACCAGCGACGGCTACCGAGCAGTCGCTGCGGGCTGCACCCGACGCGGCACACCTGCGATGAGCGGCCGACCTGCGACAGTGATGTCATGACCGATGCTGTCGTGCCCGCGGCCCGGGTGCTGGTGGTCGAGGATGACCGCGAGCTGGGCCCGCTGCTGCTGCGCCTGTTCCGCGGCGCCGGGTACGAGCCGGACCTGGCCGCGGATGGTCAGGCCGGTCTGCACCTGGCCCTGACCCGCCGCTACGACGCCATGATCCTGGACCGGGGACTTCCGGCTGTCGAGGGCCTGGACCTGCTCGGCCGGCTCCGCAAGTCGGGGGTCGATGTTCCGGCGCTGGTGCTGACCGCGCTCGGCACCACCGCGGATCGGGTGACCGGTCTGGACAGCGGCGCCGAGGACTATCTCGTCAAGCCGTTCGAGGTCGATGAACTGCTCGCTCGAGTCCGGGTGCTGCTGCGCCGGCGGTCCACGACAGCGGGGGAGCAGCTGCCGGTGGGCCGGGCGACGTTCGATCTGATTGCCCGGACAGTGACTGACCCCGACGGGTCGGTGGTGGCATTGTCGGGCCGCGAGAGTGACCTGCTGCGGCTGCTGGCCCAGCACCCGGGGCGGGCGTTCACCCGGGAGCAGATCCTCACCCGGGTCTTCCCCGATGCCACCGGGGTCGCTCTGGTCGACACCTATGTGCATTACCTGCGCCGCAAACTCGGCCCGGCGGTGGTCGCCACGGTGCGGGGTGTCGGGTACCGGCTGGGGGCAGGATGAGGAACCGGGCCGTGGCCGGAACCGATCCCGATCGGATCCCGCTGTCGCGGGCGAGGCGGGTGATCGCCTGGCAGACGGCGGCTGCGATCACCGTGAGCCTGCTGGTCGTCGGCGTGCTGGCCTTGATCGTGGTCGTGCACAGCCAGAATGCCGCCGCGACGAGCCTGCTGCGGCAGACCGCAGCCACCGCGGAGGACGTGGACGACCCACCACCCGGGGTGTGGATCTTCATACAGAACGCCGACCGCAGGATCGACGCGTCCGAAGACGTGCCCACCGGGCTACCCGACCGGGACGGGTTCGACCAGGTCCGTGACGGCGGTGGCGATGTGCTCTCCACCATCGACGGCCGCGAAGGCGGCTATCTGGCCCTGACGAGCCGGCGCGGCTCGCGGACCGTGCAGGTCGTCATGAGCCGTCACGAACAACACGACGAACGCGAACGGCTGCTCGGCGCCCTCGCCGTCGGTGAACTGGTGGGCCTGCTCATCGCGGCCCTCTCGGCTGGGCTGCTCGCCCGCCGTGCGACCGCCCCCCTCGCCGAAGCCCTCAGCCGGCAGCGGCAGTTCGTCGCCGACGCCAGCCATGAATTGCGTACCCCGCTGACTCAGCTGCACACCCGGGCTCAACTGCTGCAGATGGACTTGCGCGCGGGCGCCGCCGTCACCGAGGTCACCGCCGACGTCGACCATCTCGTCACCGGCACCCGGCACCTCGGCGAGGTCGTCGAAGACCTGCTGCTGTCCACCCAGCTCACCCGCCGCGACGACATCCGTCTGCCGGTCGATCTGAAGGTCGTCGCCTCCGACGTCATCGCCGAGCAAGCCCCTCGGGCGGATGATCAGCACGTGGCGCTGACACTCGACCCTGGTATCGGTGCGCCCACGATGGTGCGCGGTCACCAGGTGGCCCTGCGGCGGGTTCTGACGGCCTTGGTCGACAACGCCCTGAGTCACACCCCGGCCGGCGGGCACGTGAGCGTCGTCATCGGTCGTGAGCACGGCATGGTCACGGTGGTGGTCCGCGACGACGGCGCAGGTTTCGACCCGGCTCAAGCGCAACGCCTGTTCGCCCGCTTCGCCCGGGCCGGCGACGACGATCACCGCCGTTTCGGGCTCGGCCTGGCCTTGGCCCGGGAAGTCATCGCCGGTCACGGCGGCACGATCGACGCCTGGGGACAACCAGGTCAGGGAGCGGCTTTCACCATCCGGCTCCCGCCGGCACCGGAGCCGTGAGCCGGCATACGCCACGAAAGCGCCTTCGGGCGAGCGGTGTCAGCGGCAGAGAACTTCCGACAACCCGGTGATGTCCAGGACTTGCTGAACGATGCCGTGACCGTTGACGACGGTGAATGTGCGCTGAGCTGCGGTGGCGGCCTGGTAGCCGGCTACCAAGGCGGCTACGGCAAAAGAGTCGATGAGGCGGGTGTGCTCGAGGTCGACGAGGATCTGCGTAACGTGCGGCCGGGCGGCGGCGTCGACCAGCGCCTGGGTGAGAGTGCTCCCGGCACTCATGTCGAACTCGCCGGACAAGCATATTCGCAGCACACCGGTGGGCGTCTGCTGGTAGGACACGGTGAAGGGTGGAGTCGTCACGAGCGCACTGTCTACCACGCGGGTATGACAACGGCGCCTCACGAACGGGGCTCACCGGCGCGCGGCGGGGGAAACACGGACCAGAGGTGCTTGGTCGTCGGCGGTGACGGTCACGCCACGCGCTACCGTGGACGCCGTGACGAGCACAGCAGCGACCACGGTGGGCCGCACGGCCCGCCTCGCGCTGCTGCTCGCGACCGCTCTCGGGCTGACGCTCATGCACACACTCGGTCACACCGGCGTCCGCGCCGACCCACACCCGGCGATGACCGGCATGAGCACCGCTGTGGCGGCAGATGCCGCCGGAATGCTGTCCGCGGTGGTAACCGCGGCGCAGCCGTGTCCGGACGGGCACTGCGACGGCCACGGCGGGCACGGCTCCGGAGCGTGGAGCGCCTGCCTGGCCATCCTGACCGGCCTGGCCGTGATCATGATGCTGCTCTGGCTGCTCACCGCAATCGGGGGCCATCGTCTGCTTCCCGTGCCCGCCGTGCCGCGGTCACTGTCCCCACGGGCACCACCGGATCGCACCACCGGGCTCATCCTGGCATCGGCAGCGGTACTGCGCATATAGCAACGCCACCTCGACGTCGACCGGCCAACGGTCGTGTCGAGGCGTTCGCGCGTACCCGACATCCTGCCGAAAGGTTACGTTCCGCAATGATGCGTAATTCCCAGCTGCCCGCCACCGTGCTGCGCAGCGCCCTGCTCGCCGGCGCCGCCGTCACCGCCACCCTCGTCCTGTCAGCCTGCGGCGGCAACGACCACTCCTCGACCGGCACCGGCATGAACCACGGCGCCACCACCGGCGGGTCCCCGGCCGCCTCGGCGGTCGGCACCTTCAACGACGCCGACGTCACCTTCGCCCAGGCCATGATCCCGCACCACCAGCAGGCCGTGCAGATGGCGGACATGGCCGACGGCCGCGTCGCCGATGCCGAGGTCAAAGAGCTCGCCGGCAAGATCCGGGCCGCGCAGCAGCCGGAGATCGACACCATGACCGGCTGGCTGACCGCCTGGGGCAAGCCCGCCCCCGAACCGCACATGAGCATGGGTTCCGGCGGGGAGCACGGCTCGATGCCCGGCATGATGACCGACGACGACATGAACAAGCTCATGGACGCCAAAGGCGCGGCGTTCGACAAGCACTTCCTGACCATGATGATCAGCCACCACGAGGGCGCCATCGAGATGGCCCGGACCGAGGTGAAGCAGGGCTCCAACCCGGAGGCCAAGGCCCTCGCGCAGAAGATCATCACCGATCAGCAGGCCGAGATCGCCACGATGAGGACCATCCTCGAACGCCTCTGATCCGTCGGATCGCGCGGGCGGTCAGGCGTGACCCGCCTGGCCGCCCCAGCCCGCCGGCTCGTACGTGCGGTCTCGCACACGGTGTGCGGCGAGTCCGCCAAACCGGCCGAGTGACGCCGTCTTCACGGTGGCGCACCACTCGCACGGCAAGGGCCAACAGGCGGGTGTCTGCGTGCCGGGCTGCCGTCACGAAGGGGGAGGATGGCCTGTTCTGGTCCTGACCTGTGCGCCCGGTCAACCGTGTGTCCGATTACCGATGGAGAATTCTGAGTATGAGACGGCTCTTTGTTGTGGGTGCGTTGTCGGTCTTGACGATGGCCGGTTGCGGCGGCACCGGCGGTTCTGCTCCCGTCGCCGGACCGGCCGGCGCGACCGTGGCGGCGTCGTCGTCGGCTGAGGCGCAGCCGCTGCTGGCCCGCCATGGTCTGGCGGGCAAGAGCACGGTGGAGGTCATCGACCAGCTCGACCGGTTGGACCCGCAGCGGCGCCCCGCCGGCCTGAAGGCATCCGTGCGAGCCGGTGAACTGCTGATCTCCGACGGCGGACAGGAGCACAGCCTGCCGATCCCGGCCGACCGGTTCTATCTGTCGGTCGGCCCGTACCTGCAGCAGACCCACGACTGCTTCTTCCACGCGCCCACCGGCTGCAAGGGTGAACTGGCCGGCAAACAGGTGCAGGTCAAGATCGTGAACGATGCCGACGGCGCGGTCCTGGTGGATGAGTCGCGCACCACCTTCGCCAACGGCTTCGTCGGGTTCTGGCTGCCGCGCAACATCACCGGCACCCTGCGGATCACCTCCGACGGCAGGACCGCCGAGTCGAAGATCAGCACCGGCGCAGACGCGCCGACCTGCCTGACCACGCTGCGACTGGCCTGACCACCACGTGGCCCGGGGCAAGCCTCGGGCCACGTCGGTGCGCTGCCGGTCAGCCGCCTGGCCGGCGGGAATCGCCACGGCGGGCACTTCGTGGTGCCACGGCCGAAGGCGTGCAGCGCGTCACCACCCCGGGCCTTGATACCCTAGGGGGGTATGGGTATGGTTGTCGGTGGGTGGCGACGTCCCGTCGCTCACGTCCAACGGCAAGGAGATCGTGATGGCTACCCAGACCTACACCGTGACAGGCATGACCTGCTCGCACTGCGTCAACTCCGTCAGCGCCGAAGTCGGCGCGATCCCCGGTGTCACCGACGTTCAGGTCGACCTTGCCTCCGGCACGGTCACCGTCACCAGTGACCGGCCCGTCGAGGAGACCGCGGTGGCCGCGGCCGTCGACGAGGCCGGCTACGAACTCGCGAGGTAGTCATGAACACCGTCATCAAGCTGGGCGGTTTCGGGGTCGGGCTGGCGGCTGTGTTCACGGCCGCCCTCGGCCTCGGCAGCCTTTTCCCGGCATCCGCACCGGCCACCCCGGCCGCCCACGGTGGCGGCCACACCGGCACACCACCCGAGCAGAACACCCCGGCGGCGGGGCTGCCGGCCGGCCTGCAGATCAGCCAGGACGGCTACCGGCTCACCCCACTCACCGGCAGCCTGTCGACGGGTGCACCGCAGCCGTTCCGGTTCCGGATCACCGGCCCGGACTCCCGGCCGGTCACCGCCTACACGACCAGCCACGACAAGGACCTGCACCTGATCGTGGTCCGCCGGGACCTGTCCGGCTTCCAGCACGTTCACCCCGAACTCGGTAGCGACGGCGCCTGGTCCATCCCGCTGGCGGTGCCCGCGGCCGGGCAGTACCGGGTCTTCGCCGACTTCCAGCCCGCCGGCCACGACGGTCTCACCCTCGGCGCCGACGTTCCCGCTCCCGGCGACTATCAGCCCACTCCGCTTCCGGCGCCCGCCCGGACCGCGACGGTCGACGGTTACACGGTCACCCTCACCGGCGACCTGACACCTGGCGCCTCGTCCAGGGTGACACTGTCGGTGAGCAAGGGCGGCAAGCCGGTCACCGACCTGCAGCCCTACCTCGGCGCGTACGGTCATCTGGTGGCGCTGCGCGACGGTGATCTGGCCTACCTGCATGTGCACCCCGACGGTGAACCAGGCGACGGCCGCACCACGGCCGGCCCCGAGGTTGCCTTCCACGCCGAGGTGCCGTCCGCCGGCGCCTACCGGCTCTACCTGGACTTCCAGCACGCCGGAAAGGTCCGCACTGCCGAGTTCACGGCCGTCGCTGGAGGCGTCACCGGTGTGCCGAGCCTCCCGCCGACGGCCGCCTCCGCCACGCCGAGCCCGTCCGGGCACGGCGCCGACGGCCACACCCACGACTAGGAGGAGAGAGTCATGGCAACCGCCGCCGGGTCGCTGCCCGTGGCCCCGAACCGGATCGAGCTGGCGATCGGCGGGATGACCTGCGCCTCCTGTGCCGCGCGGATCGAGAAGAAGCTCAACCGCATGGACGGCGTGGTCGCGACCGTCAACTACGCCACCGAGAAGGCCAGCGTCGCCTACCCCGACGGTGTGAGCGCCGAGGACCTGATCGCCACCGTCGAGAAGACCGGCTACACCGCCAAACTGCCGCCACCACCGCAACCGCCCGGCGACGACCCGGCCGAGCAGACGCAGCCGGTCGACGAGTTGCACGCGCTGCGGACCCGGCTGTTCGCCTCGATCGTGCTCAGCGTGCCGGTGGTGCTGCTGGCGATGGTGCCGGCCTGGCAGTTCACCTACTGGCAGTGGCTGTCGCTGACCCTGGCCGCGCCGGTCGTGGTCTGGGGCGGGCTGCCGTTCCACAAGGCGGCCTGGACCAACCTGCGCCACGGCGCCGCGACCATGGACACCCTCATCTCCATGGGCACGATCGCGGCGTTCGGCTGGTCGCTGTGGGCGCTGTTCTTCGGCACCGCCGGCACCCCAGGGATGACGCACCCGTTCAGCCTCGACATCGGCACCACCGACGGTGCGGGCGCCATCTATCTGGAAGCCGCTGCCGGGGTCACCACGTTCATCCTCGCCGGCCGCTATTTCGAGGCCCGTTCCAAGCGCCGTGCCGGGGCCGCCATGCGGGCCCTGCTGGAGCTCGGCGCCAAGGACGTCGCGGTGCTGCGCGACGGCATCGAACGGCGGATCCCGGTCGCCGACCTGGCGGTGGGGGATCGGTTCGTGGTCCGGCCAGGGGAGAAGATCGCCACCGACGGTGTCATCGAGGACGGCACGTCGGCCGTGGACGCGAGCATGCTGACAGGTGAGTCCGTGCCGGTCGAGGTCGCTCCGGGCGATGCGGTGGTCGGCGCGACCGTCAACGCTGGTGGCCGGCTGATCGTGCGTGCCACCCGGATCGGTGCCGACACGCAGCTCGCGCAGATGGCGAAGCTGGTCGAGCAGGCCCAGAGCGGTAAGGCCGCCGTCCAGCGGCTCGCCGACCGGATCTCCGGCGTGTTCGTGCCGATCGTGATCGCCCTCGCTGTAGCCACGCTCGGCTGGTGGGTGGGCACCGGTTCCGGCTGGACGGCCGCGTTCACCGCTGCCGTCGCCGTGCTGATCATCGCCTGCCCCTGTGCGCTCGGCCTCGCGACACCGACGGCGCTGCTGGTCGGCACCGGCCGCGGCGCGCAGCTCGGGATCCTGATCAAAGGCCCCGAGGTGCTCGAGTCGACCCGGGCCGTGGACACCGTCGTGCTCGACAAGACCGGCACCGTGACCACCGGCCGGATGAGCCTGGTCGACGTGGTTCCCGCCGAGGGCGTCGACCGTGACGAGTTGTTGCGGCTGGCCGGGGCGGTCGAGGCCGCCTCGGAGCACCCGATCGCCCAGGCGATCGCCGCCGCTGCCGCCGACAGCGCGCCGCTGCCACAGGTGACCGGGTTCGCCAGCACCGAAGGCCTGGGCGTCACCGGCACCGTCGACGACCACACCGTGCACGTCGGCCGCCCGGCGCTGCTGAGCCAGGCCGGACTGAGCCTTCCGGCCGACGTGGAGCAGGCTGTCTCCGTCGCGAATGCCGCGGGGCAGACCGCGGTGGTCGCCGGTTGGGACGGTCAAGCCCGCGGCGTGCTGGCCGTGGCCGACACGGTCAAGCCGACCAGCCGCGACGCCGTCGCCCAGTTGCGTGCGCTAGGACTGTCGCCGGTGCTGCTTACCGGGGACAACGAGGCCGTCGCGCGGTCCGTGGCCGGGCAGGTCGGCATTTCCGAGGTGATCGCCGGGGTGCTGCCGGCCGGCAAGGTCGACGTGGTGAAACAGCTGCAGGAGCAGGGCAAGGTGGTGGCGATGGTCGGTGACGGTGTCAACGACGCCGCCGCCCTGGCCCAGGCGGACCTGGGGCTGGCCATGGGCACCGGCACGGACGCCGCGATTGAGGCCTCCGACCTGACCTTGGTCCGCGGTGACCTGATGGCCGCCGCCGACGCGATCCGCCTGTCCCGGCGCACCCTGCGCATCATCAAGAGCAACCTGTTCTGGGCCTTCGCCTACAACGTGGCCGCCCTGCCGCTGGCCGCGGCGGGCCTGCTCAATCCGATGATTGCCGGCGCGGCGATGGCGTTCAGCTCGGTGTTCGTCGTCGCCAACAGTCTGCGGCTGCGACGTTTCACCAGCATCACGAAGTAGCCGTACGGCAGTGCCGCCTGCATCCTGGCCAAGGACGGGTGCAGGCGGCACTGTGTGATGCCCGGACACGAAGCGCGGTCAGTTGAGGGAACCGACAAGCACACACTGCGCCGACGGACCGACCGGCGCACACCATGCCGGACACACGGTTGCCGCCGCGCATCACCACGGCGTTGCAGCGACCGGGCAGCACGCTGTGGCGCGGAAGCCACTCGCCGTGCACTCTTGGTGCGGCGCGGGGACACGGCACGCTGCTGTGCCCCCGCGCCGTCTCAGGCGGTGACCGCCATGACCGTCTGGCCTATCCCCGTTGTGCCGTCGCCGTAAGCGACCAGGCCCAGATATCTGGCGCCCGCCGTCAGGCCGGTCCACGCCGCCGTCACTGTGACCGGCTGACCCCGGGTGACCGTCTGGACCGGCGGGGTCGCCGTCAGATTGCCGGCCGGGGTGTCGCCGACGATCCACGAGTGGTGCTTCACATCCAGCTCACTGGTCCCGGGCGCGGCGGCGAACAGAACCACGTAGATGTCGTACGTACCCGGGGCCAGCGTCAGCCGTTCCTCGGCCGTAGCCCCCGCGCTCGAGCCCACCAGGGTCGTGGTGCCGGCCCGGTAGGCGAACAGGTCGAGGTCGGTGCCGTCCGGATGGTCGGCGTCGAAGGTCGCCGACCGGGCCAGACGGGTGCCGGCCGGCACGGTGAGCGTCACCTTGGCGACCGCCGGGCCGGCCGCCGGGGCGCCGGTGTCGAAGTCCGGCTCCGTGCCGACCAGGTGCAGGCTGTTCACCGTGGACGGCACCAGACCGGCCGGGGTGGCGGTCAGTGTGCCGGAGAATCCAGGGGTGACGCGCAGCGCGGCCGACCCGCTGACCCCGCTGCCGGCGACCTCGCGCGGCGCGGCGAGCGCCACTGGCCGGATCGCGATCGGGCTGCGTACGTCGGACGAGATGAGCCCGTTTGCCCCGGCCTTGTTGACCCACGTCAGCGCGCCGAACGTCCACTGCCCGATCGCCGCGTCGGTGCGGGTCACGGTCACCTTGAACGAGGTGGACTTGCCGGGCAGGATCACGAAGCGCTTCGGCGTGACCGTCACCGTGGTGCCGGCCGGCGCCTGGATCTTCGCCTCGTAGACGCCGGGCAGCTTGCTGACGTTCTTCACCGTACGGGTGACGGTCTGCTGACCGGCCAGGTCACCGACGGCGATCGACGGATAGTTCAGGTTGCTCGGGTCGGCCGAGCCGTACTCGTCGCACGCCGCACCGGTGGCGCCGCTGCCGCACGCGAAGCGGATCCACTCGGGATAGGTGGAGTCGTACACCAGGCCCGGCCGGTACGCGGGTCCGGGCCGCACATGTCCGGCGCCGAAGTCCAGCGGTGTCGCGGCGGCGCCGGCCCGCTGGATCGGCTGACCGGAGTTGTCGGTCTGACCGGCCGTGGTCATCATGGCCGACTTGACCCACATCGGCGACCAGCCGGGGTTCTCGCTGATCATCAGGGCTGCCAGCCCGGCGATGTGCGGGCTCGACATCGACGTGCCGGAGTAGGCGTCCCACGTTCGGCCGAGGTTGCCCGGAGGCGCCACCGGCGCCACGACGTCCACGCCGGGCGCCGTGATGTCCGGCTTGAGCAGGTCACCGTTGCCGGCCAGGGCCGGGCCCCGGGACGAGAAGGCTGCCATCTCCGGCGCCCGGACCTTGACCTGGGTGCCGGCCGACAGGGTGGCTGTGGCGCCCGCGGTCGCCGCGTATGCCTTGACCGCCAGGCCGGCCGCGCTGTTGACGTGGATACTCGGCACAAAGTGGTAGTCGGCGTTGAGCGAGTTGTCGGGGTTGTTGTAGAGGATCATCCCGACTCCACCGGCCTGCTTGACGGCAAGGCTCTTGTCCGTACGGGCGTTGCCGCCGCGAAGGCAGAGCACAACCTTGCCGGTCACCTTGGCCGGGTCGAGCCGGCCGGAGTAGCAGAGCTGCACCTCGGACGCCGGGGCATCGGACAGGCCGGCCTGCACCGAGTCGATCAAGGGCGCCGACGGGACGGCGGTGCCCTGACCGACGCCCTGGTAGGTGGTGCCGTTGCCGAGGGTCACCGACTTCTCGTAGCCGCGGTCGTGTGTGCTGGCGGCGACGGTGGTGATCCAGGGCGAGTTGTGCGCGACCGTGCTCGCGCCGGGGCCGCTGTTGCCGGCCGAGGCGGCCACGAAGACGCCGGCGTTGGCCGCGTTGAGGAAGGCCAGCTCGACGGGGTCGACGAACGAAGAGGTGGATCCGGAGATCGAGTAGTTGATGACGTCGACGCCGTCGGCGACCGCGGCGTTGATCGCGGCGACCAGGTCGACGGTGCTGCCGCTACTGCCGCCTCCCTGGTCCCACAGAGCTTTGTAGACGGCGAGCCGGGCGGCCGGCGCCATGCCTGACGCCTTGCCTACGACGCGGCTGTCGATGGTCGCGTCCACGTTGTGGCCGCCGACTGCGGTGCCCGCAGTGTGCGAGCCGTGCCCGTTGAAGTCGCGCGGTGACCGGAACTCGCCCGGATTGGTCTCGTCGAGCGTGCCCTCGGTGAAGTAGCGGGCGCCGATCAGCTTGTTGTTGCAGGTGACGTTGCGGGCCGGGTCGGTCTCCTCACCGCGCTGACACACGCCGCGCCACTTCGCGTCGATGACGCGCTGGTCCGGCCGGGGGTTCGGTAGCGCGGCGAATGCCGGGTTCTCCGGCCAGATGCCCGAGTCGATCACGCCGACGATCACGCCGAGGCCGGCCTTGGCCGAGCCGCCGAACTCGCGCTGCCACACACCGCCCCGGCCGGTCAGCCCGAGCATCTCCGGCGTGGAGATGGTGTCGGCCTTGTGGACGGTGTTCTTCGAGACCGCGAGCACGCCGGGGCTGCGGCGCAGGGTGTCGGCCTCGGCGGCGGACATCCGGGCCGCGTAGCCGCTGAACGCGACGTCGTACTCGTAGAGGGTCTCGGCGGCCGAGATCCCGGCCCGGCGCTGCGTTCGTTGCCGTTCGGACTTCAGATGGGTCCGGTAGGCCTTGGCGGCGCTGCTGCCCAAGTCGATCTTCTTGCCGGGCGCCGGCCGTGTCGCCGGGATGCCCGATACCCCGCCGACGTAGGTGGCCACGGGCGGCGCGGCCAGTTGCACTATGTAGAGGCTGGAAGCCGGGGCCGGCGCCCCACGGGCTACGCCGGCGTCGGCGGCCACCAAGACCGCCGACATGGCGACGGCCAAGGCGATCCGGACGGGTCGTTTCGATGACACGGGCATCCTCCGATGCTCGATCGAACGCTCACAATGGCCAGAGCCTATTGACAAACGTCGACCTGTTGGAAGATCTCGCGACGGTCCTAATGCGGGAGGATGAGGGAACGTTGGCCAAGAATCTGCGCACCTTGACCGGAACGGTGTCGGCTGGAGTCGAGCACCAGTGCCTGCTACTCGATGGATACCTGCTTGTCGGAGGTGACCGCTCGGTCATCCGGGCCGGCGCGCGCCTCACCGTGACTGGCGAGGTCGTGCCCGACCTCATCACAAATTGCCAGCAAGGCACGCCGTTAATGGTGATTTCCGTTCGCCCCGCCTTTGATATCAACAATTGACCATATAGGCAATGTTGCATAGGGTAGCCATCAAATTACTTAACGCTCATGATCCTCTTGGTGTGGGAGGTCTCATCGATTACGTTTGAGGCACCGGCGTAGTCAGCGTGGTCTCCGATCGGGGGCGCTGCCGTCGCGTATCTCGTCGTCGGCGCATCCGCAACCTCGAGGACGGGAGAGCCATGGCGTCCTACCTGGAAGCGCGGGTCGAGGGCGACCTGCGGGCACTTCTGCAGCAACACGATCTGCTCCGCACGCTGGTCGATGCGTTCGGATCGCCGCTCAACCTGGTGCTACCGGATCAGCTCGTCGGCAACGTCGAGGCTTTCCGGGCGGTCCATCGCGATCATCGGTTGGCCGGGCAGATCTTCTTCGCGCACAAAGCCAACCGATCGAGCGCACTGGTGCGCGAACTCGCGGCCACCGACGCCGGCATCGACGTCGCGTCGCTCGGCGAGCTGCAGCACGCGTTGGGCGCCGGATTCGCCGGCCACCGCATCATGGCCACTGGTCCGAAGAGCCGGGATTTCCTCTGGCTGGCGGCCCGGGTCGGCGCTGTCGTCAACGCTGACTCGACGGCCGAGCTGACCGAGCTGGCCGGCCTGGTCGCGGCGCACGGGCTTCCCCCGGTCCGGGTGATGGCCCGGCTTTCCGGGTTCTCCCCGGCCGGGGTCAACGTCCTCGTCCGCGCCAGCCGATTCGGCATCCCCGCCGACGATCTCGGTCCGCTGTGGGAAGTCCTCGAGAAGTACCGCGACGAGCTCGATCTGCACGGCTTCGCTTACCACCTCGACACCGTCGGACTTCCCGAAAAGATCGCCGCGCTCGAGGGCTGCCTCCGTGTCCTCGACGAGGCGCTCGAGCGTGGGCTGAACCCGGTCGCAGTCGACATCGGCGGCGGATTCGGCGTCAACTATCTGGCTCACGGCGCGCAGTGGGAACAGTGGACAACCGAGCTGACCAGCGCGGTCCTCGGGCGAACCCCTCCACTGACCTGGAACGGTCACGGCTACGGCCTGCGCAACGAGAACGGCAAGGTTCGCGGCGTGCTCGGTCTCTATCCCGCCTACCGGCCGCTGACCGGTGCGGCTTATCTCGACCGGTTGCTGGCGAGTGAATCGCCGTCGCTGCGCCGTCCGCTGGGCTCGCTGCTGCTGGAGAGCATGGGGGAGCTCTACACCGAGCCGGGCCGGGCGTTGCTCGACCAGTGCGGCGTGGTCCTGACCAGGGTCGAGGAGGTTCGACCCGGCCCGGGCGGCGACCTGTTGATCCGGGTCGCGGCCAACGCGCGCGACATCAGCCTCGAGGAACACGGCGTGCTGCTCGACCCGGTGCTGGTGGGCGGCGATCGGCCCGGCGGCGACGGCCCGTACGGGGTTTATCTGCTCGGCAACCTCTGTCTCGAGTCCGACCTGATCACCCGGCGCAAAGTGTTTCTGCCGACCCTGCCGAGCCCCGGTGACCTGCTCGCGTTCCCCAACACGGCCGGCTACTTCATGGACTTCAGCGCCGGGCGGCCGCTGATGCAGCCCACCGCTCAGACCATCGCGGCCTACCGCGACGGCGGCTCCTGGCTGTGGTGCCTGGACGAGCAGTACTGGCCCGTCGACCGCCGAGAGGGGACAGCATGAAGTACGACAGCATCACCGAGGTCATCGGCGACACGCCGCTGGTGCGCATCGACCAAGCGGTGCACGGCCTGCGCCACATCGACCTGTACGCCAAGATGGAGCTGCTCAACCCGTTCGGGTCGCTCAAGGACCGGGCCGCGTGGAACATGGTGCGGCCGCATCTGGCGGGGGCCGCCGAGCGCGGCGACACTCTGGTCGAACTGTCCAGTGGCAACACCGCCAAAGCCCTTGCGTTGATCGCCGGCCTGCACGGGTTGCCGTTTCGCAGCGTGACCAACCGGATGAAGGTCCCGGAAATCAAGGACCTGCTGCTCCTGCTGGGCGCGGAGATCGACGAGCTGCCCGGCCGGGCCGAGTGCCTCGACCCCACCGACACCGACGACCCGCTGACCCGCATGTACCAGACCATTACGGCCGGCGGCGCGGGCTTCCTGCACACGGACCAGTACTTCAACGACCTCAACGTCGAGGCTCACGCCCGGGGGACCGGCCCGGAGATCGTCGCCGACCTGGGCGGCCTGGTGCCCGACTACTTCATCGCCTGCGTCGGCACCGCAGGCTCCTCCACCGGCGTCGCCCGCGCGCTGCGCGAGCACGACCCCACCGTTACCGTCGTCGGCCTGGTGGCGGAGAAGTCCGACTTCATTCCGGGGATCCGCAACATCGACGAGGTGCACGAGGTGGGACTGTTCGACCCGGAGGTCTATGACGCCATCGAGACGATCAGCGCCGACGACGCGATCGACGGGCTGCTGACCCTGGTGCGCCGCTGCGGCACCCTGGCCGGGCCGACCGGGGGCGGCGCCTATCAGGGCGCCGTGCGTCACCTGCGCCGTCTGGACGCGGAGCTCACCGAACGCCGTACGGCGGTGTTCATCGTCTGCGACCGTGTCGAGAGCTACATGAGTTACGTCCGGGAGCGCCGCCCGGAGCTGTTCCGGCAGCCGGCGCGGGGCAACAGCGTCGGCACGCTCACCGGTGACGAGCTGGCCGCCGCCAAGGTCGTCGGGGTCGCCGACGCCCAGGAGTGGATCGTCAAGGACGACCCGCTGATCGTCGATCTGCGTAGCGCGTTCGCCTACCGGGCCCGGCACCTGGAGGGATCGGTCAACATCGTCGACGAGCTGTTCGGCGAGATGCTGCAGGGCGGTCTGCCCTTCGGACGTGGCCGGCCGGTGTTGCTGGTCTGCCCGGTCGGGGAGAAATCGGCACGCTATGCGGCGCTGCTCACCAGGATGGGCCATCCCGATGCGCGCTCCCTCGACGGTGGCGTCATCGCTTGGCGGGACGCGGGCGCGGCTCTGGTACGCGACTGATATGAGCGTGCAGACGGTGGTCGCCCGATACAACCACGGTGCGGCCTTTCCCGACGAGTTGCGTTCCTGGCAGGCGGCGTTGCGCCGGCAATTCCCCATCATCGTCGCCAATCCCGGCCTCGCCTACCTGGACAGCGCGGCCACCGCGCAGAAGCCCCAGCCGGTGCTCGACGCGGCCTGGGCCTATCTGAACAGTGAGAACGCCAACGCGAGCCGGGGTAGCTACACCTGGGGTAACCGGACCACGGAGCGCATCGAGCGGGCCCGCATGCGGGTACGGGCATTTCTCGACGACCCCGACCCCAGCCGCTCGGGGGTGCATTTCGTCAGCGGTGCGACCGAAGGTCTGCGCACTGTCGCGCGGGATTGGCTGACCGGATACCTGCGCGACGGTGACGAGATCATCATCCCGTACGCCGATCACAGTGCGAACATGCTGCCCTGGCTGGAGGCCGTCCAATTACTGGACCGGCAAGGGATCCGGGTAATCGTGCACGAGATGCCGTACGACTCCGCCCAGGAGTACGACGTCGCGCGTCTGGCTCGGCTGGTCACCGACCGGACTCGTTTCATCGCCACGACCCAGGTGCATCATGTGTACGGCGGCGACATGAACGTGCACCGGCTGCGCCGGGTGGCCGGCCCCGGCGTGGTGATCTGCGTGGACGCCGCGCAAAGTGCGGGTCATCTGCCGATCTCCGTACGCGACCTCGACGCCGACTTCGTGGTTTTCTCCGGCCACAAGGCGATGGCGCTGCCAGGCACCGGCGTCGTGTGGGCCGCCAACCGCCAGGGTCCGGTCTTCACCCCGGGCGGCTGGGCCGGCACCCCGAACACCAGCGGCATCGTCAGCCTGGCGGCCGCGCTCGATTGGCTCGACGCGGCCGGCACGACCCGGATTGCCCGGTGGACCGTCGCCTTGGGCGCGCGGCTGACCGATGGGCTGCGCCGGCTGCCCTCCTACGAGGTGCTCGGCTGTCAGGACAGCCTGCCCGCCGCCTCGGCCGTTCAGCAGCGTCACGGAATTATCACCTTCCGTCATCATCGGATCGGTTCCAATGACCTGGGCTTTGTTCTTGCCGACGCCGGTTTCCTGGTCCGGGCGGACGATCACTGCCAGGGTGAGCGCGGTGAGAGAACCACATCGGTACGGGTCAGCCTGCATGTGTACAACACGGCGGAGGAGATCGACAGGCTCCTGAGCCTCCTCGCCGAGCTCGACACGCAAGCGTGAGAGCGACACGTTATCGAAAACGACTTCCGTTATAGTGGTACGCACGGTGACCGCGCTGGCGGCACTCTCCCGCCCGCCATTGATCCCGAGGCTGCCCATGACCTCCACGTCGCAGGAACAGTTCGCCCCGGTCTCACCTGCTCCCGCCCTGACCCGGTCCTGGCGCCAGTCGTGGGACGAGGTCATGGCCGGATGCCTGCCCGGTCTCGGCGGTTTCGAGGAGGCGCTGATCGCCGCGACCGAGACGGTTCGCGGCGGCGCGCCGACGCGGGTTCTCGACCTCGGCGGCGGGCCCGGCGTGATGGCCGAACGTCTGGCGGCCCGGTGGCCGGGAGCCGACGTGCGGCTGCTCGACCTCGACCCGGTGCTCCTGCTCCTGGCCGAGACCGCCGCCCCGGCCGGGGTCACCGTGCACCGCGCCGATCTGGCCTCGCCGCATTGGCCGGCCGCCGTCGTGGGCGCCGGGCCGGTCGATCTCGTGACGATCGTCATGACCATGCACTACCTGCCGGAGGAGCGGGCCGGCGAACTCTACCGGCAGGTCCGGGCGATACTGCGGCCCGGCGGTCTGATGGTCGTTGCGGACCTCATGCCCGACGGTGACCTCCCCTCCCTTGCGGGCTCTTCTCGTCCCGTCGCCGACGAGGCGGCGGCCGGCCTGGCCTGGACCAGGTGGTGGGAGGAGATCGAGCGCGAGCCCGCCCTCGTGCCGTGGCTCCGGCAGCGCGAAGCCCTGTTCGCCGATCGTGCGCCTGCGGAGTTCACTCCCGCCGAGACCTGGCACCGCCATGCGGCGCGCGCAGCCGGATTCCGAGAAGCCGGCGTTGTCTGGCGCAGCGGCGCTCATGCCGCCCTGTGCGCGATCGCCTGACTTCTTCCCTGCGGTCCGCGCGTTGGTTGATCATCTGAGGGTTCGGCGCGACGGTCCAGGTCGCAGCCCGGGACCGACAAACCCTTCGCTGAGCCGCTGCCCCCTGAGCGAGCCGCGGTCGATCTGATCGCGCTGAACAGGACGGTCGCATCGTTCACCTCCCTCGGGACGATTCGACTAACCTGCTGGAGTCGCGGGCATCGACAAGCTGGCGGCCGAGCTGCATCCGTGAGCAAACGCCGGCCGGGAAATGCGTTGAGGTGTGTTCCGACGTGAAGGCGCACAGACGGCAGATGGCCGGCCTCGGCGTGGCGCTGGTGGCGGGCGCGGCGCTGATCTGGGCGCCGTCGCCGGCGGAACCGGCGCCGCCGCCTCCCACTGCCGCGCAGGCCTGGCCGGACGCGCAGAAAGGGACGCTGCCGCCCGACTTGCCGGACGGGACGGCGTACGACCCCGGACTGTTCCTCGACATCCGGACGTCGGTCGGATCGGCCCCCACCCGGGACGGCAAGCACATACGCCTGGTGATCCGTGGCCCCGGCGAGGCTGTCCGGGAACTGCGGCGACTGCCATTGACCCAGAACCCCGCCTTCGTGAGCCCCAGCGTCGCCGGTGACATCCTGGTCTGGGCCGAAAGCACCCGGGCCGGGCTGCACTTGTGGACAGCCGACCTGCGCGCCGGCCGGCCGGCGCGGCTGCTGACCGGCGACATCGGTGATGCGCGGCTCTACCAGACCCAGTACGACCTGGTCATCTCCCCCGGGCGGGTCAACTGGGTGGCCGCGGCGCCCGAGGCCGGCACGGAGATCCGGTCCGTGGCGCTGACCGGCGGGCCGGTCGCGAAGCGGGTCGTGCCGGGCAACTGGGCGCTGACCGCCTGGCCTTGGATGGTCGACGGCTTGGCGGACATCTCCGGCGCGAGCCGGCTGCGCAGCCTCGTCACCGGCGAGGAACGGGCCGTGCCGATCACCCGTCTGAGTGAGACAGCGTGCACTCCGCTCTGGTGCCGGGCCGTCTCGCTGGACGACGACGGCTACCCGAAGATCGAGGTGGTCCGGACCGACGGTGGCGAGCGTCGGCTGGTCGCCCGGGAAACTGCCCGTACCGTCATCTCCGACGTTGCGGTTCTCGGCCGCTTCGAGGTCTTCGCACGCGTCACCCCGGCGTCGGAACTTACCGGGCGAGACGAACTGCTGGTCTACGACATCGAGACGAACCGGACCGTGCGGGTCAGTCCGGAGGCCGGCAATGTCCGGTACCGCAACGGCGTACTGGAATGGACGACTGGCAACGCGGAGTCCTTCCTGCGTCATGTCCTGGATCTGCGATCGATCTGACGAATGACCTCAATGGAAAGGTTTCCGTTGTGAGGTGATGCGGGTGCCCGCGCAGGGCTCTGTCATATACGGAATGGCTCCGAGCTGTCCTGCATATATGCACAACTGTTCATAACCGCAATTCTGGTGGCGCGATGCAAGGATTGTCATCTCGCAATTAGACGATTATTTGTGAAAACGATTATCGTTCTGCTCCTCAGTAACAGGGAGTGGAATCGATGAAACACCGGCAACGCATACTTTGGATCGCGGCCGCCGCGGCAACCGCCACAGTGCTGGCCGGCTGCGGCTCAGGCTCGGACGACAACGCCGGCCAGGCCGCCCCGGCGGCCTCCGGCGGCGCGGCCCTCGCTGTGGTCGCGACGACCCCCGAGGTGGCCGACTTCGTTCGCAACATCGGCGGATCCGACGTCGCCGTGACCCAGATCATCAAGCCGAACGTCGACCCGCACGACTACGAGCCGACCCCGGCCGACATCAAGGCGATCGGCGAGGCGAAAATCGTCGTCAAGAACGGTGTCGGCCTGGAGGAATGGCTGGACCGCACGATCGAATCCGCCGGCTTCAAGGGCGCCGTCGTCGACTCCAGCCAGGGGGTGACGCTGCGCGAGGGCGGTCACGAGGAGGGCGAGGAGCACGCGGAGGAGGAAGGCGAGGAGCACGCGGGGGAGGAGCACGACCCGCACATCTGGCACAACCCGCAAAACGTCAAGATCATGGTCGCCAACATCGAGAAGGGCCTGGCCGCGGCCGACCCCTCCCGGGCGGCGACGTTCGCCAAGAACCTCACCGCGTATGCCGCGCAGATCGACAAGCTCGACGCCGACAACGAGGCCGCGTACGCCGGACTGCCCCCGGCGGAACGCAAGCTGGTGACCAACCACGACGCGTTCGGCTACTACGTCGACCGGTACAAGCTGGAGTTCGTCGGCTCGGTCATCCCCAGCCTCGACACCTCGGCCGAGCTGTCGGCCAAGCAGCTCAGCGATCTCGTGGCCAAGATCAAGGCAACCGGCGCCAAGGCCATCTTCACCGAGAGCTCGCTGCCGCCGAAGAGCGCCGAGGCCATCGCCCAGCAGGCCGGAGTCAAGGTGATCGGCGGTGAGGACGCCCTCTACGGCGACAGCCTCGGCGCCCCGGGCACGCCGGAGGGCACCTATCTCGGCGCCGAACGGCACAACACCGAAGTCATCGTCTCGGCACTGGCCGGCTGACATGGCACCCGTCCTGCGGTACGCGGGGGTGAGCGTCGGGTATGACAGCGCGCCGGTGCTCACCCACGTCGATCTCGAGCTCGCCGCCGGCCAGCGCCTCGCGCTGGTCGGGCCGAACGGGGCCGGCAAATCCACGCTCATCAAGTCGGTGCTGGGCCTGGTGCCCGTGCTGGCCGGATCCGCCACCGTGCTCGGAGCCGACCCGGCCGCGGCGCGCGGCCGCGCCGGATATGTGCCGCAGACGGACACGCTGGACGCCGACTTCCCGGTCAGCGTCCGGCAGGTGGTGATGATGGGCCGCTACCGCGCCATCGGCTGGTGGCGGCCCGCTGGTACGGCCGACCGCCGGGCGGTGGCCGAGGCCCTGGACCGCGTCGGTCTGGCCGACCGGGCCGGGCACCGCTTCGGCACCCTGTCCGGCGGCCAGCGCCAGCGTGTGCTGCTGGCCCGGGCGATCGCCGCCGAGCCGCGGCTGCTGCTGCTCGACGAGCCGTTCAACGGCGTCGACGTGGTCAGCCAGGAGGCGATCACCCGGGTCCTGCGCGAGCTCAGCGACGGCGGGACCGCCCTGGTGCTCAGCACCCACGACCTGGGCGTCGCGCGGGATCTGGCCGACCAGGTCAGCCTGCTCAACGGCCGGCAGTGGGCCGTGGGAAAGCCGGCGGACACGCTCACCGCCGACAAGCTTCGAGCGGCCTACGGCGGCCACGCCGTCGACCTGCCCGACGGCCGGATGATTCTGGTCGAACCGTGATCGAGCCGTTCACCCTGCCGTTCATGGCCCGCGCCCTGGCCGAGATCGGGCTGCTGGCACTGGTCTGCGGCCCCGTCAGCGTGTTCGTCTTCGCCCGGCGGCTGTCGTTCGTCTCCGACGCGATCACCCACACGGTCTTTCCCGGCGTCGTGATCGGCTTCGTCGCCGGTGGCCTTCAGGGCCTGTTCGTCGGCGCCCTGGTCGCCGGTGTCGTCACGGCGGCGGTGCTGACCGTGATGACGCGGGGTGGCCGGGTTTCCGACGACGCGGCCACCGCGGTGGTGCTGACAGCCATGTTCTCCCTCGGCGTGGTGCTGGTGTCGCGGCGCACCTCGTACACCGCGGACCTGACGTCGTTCTTGTTCGGCCGTCTGCTCACCGTCACCCCGCGGCAGCTCGCCGAGACGGCCGTGCTCGCGGTGGTGGTCCTGGTCGCCCTGCTGATCGGCGCCCGGGCCCTGCTGTTCCGCACCTTCGACCCGGCTGGTGCGGCCGCGGCCGGGTTCCGGGTCGCCTGGCTCGACCTGTGGCTCAACATCGTCGTCGCGCTGGTCGTGGTGGCCGCGGTTCGCGCCGTCGGCACGATCCTCGTGGTCGCCCTGCTGATCGTCCCGGCCGCGGCGGCGCGGATGGTGACCGATCGGCTCGCGGTCATGGCGGTGATCGGCACGGTCCTGATCGGCTTCGCCGGCTACGCCGGGCTCCTGGCCAGCTGGACCGCGTCCCTGCACTACGGCGTGGCCCTCACCTCGGCCTCGTCGGTGGTGCTGCTGCTGGTCGCCGCCTATCTCCTGCTCATCCCCGTACGACTGTTGCGGGACCGGCGCCGTCCGGCGCCGCCCGCGACGGAGAGGAACTCCGCCCATGAGCTGGTGGGATGACGCGTTGCACCGCGCCACCGTCGAGGTGATCCTCGCCGCCGCGCTGGCCGGGCTTGTCGGGGTGCAGATCGTGCTGCGCCGCCTGTCGTTCTTCACCATGGCCCTCACCCACGCGACTTTCCCCGGGGTGGTGGCCGCCTCCATCATCGGCGTCAACATTTTCGTCGGTGGCGTCGTCGCGGGTGGGATCGTCGCGCTCGGCGTCGCGGCGCTGACCCGCCGGCGGGGTCAGGACGCGTCGGCGGCCACGGGGGTGCTGCTGTCGGCGGGCTTCGCGCTCGGGGCGGCGCTGGTGGCCACGCAGAGCGGTTTCAGCCGGGACCTGTCGTCGTTCCTGGTCGGGTCGATCCTCACGGTCGGCACGCAGGATCTCATCACGACCGCCGCGGTGCTCGTGGCCGTGGCGCTTGTGCTCGCCGTGGCGGCCCGGCCGTTGCAGCACATCGGTTTCGACCGGGCCGGGGCGCAGGCGGCCGGGACGCCGATCGGCCGGTGGGACGTCGTGCTGCTGCTGACCATCGAGGTGGTCGTGGTCACCATGGTGCCCGCCGTGGGCACGATTCTCGCCGTCTCGCTGATCGTCGCGCCGGCGGCCGCGGCGCGACTGTGGTCGGACCGGTTGCCGGTGATCACCGTGCTGGCGGTCCTCTTCGCTGTCGGCAGCGGGCTCTTCGGATTGTGGATCTCCACCCGGTGGAACGTCGCCGCGGGCGCGAGCATCTCGCTCACGGCTACGGCGGTGCTGGCGCTCTCGTGGCTGCCGGCCCGGCTCCGGGCGCTGCGGTACCGGCTCACCGTCGCGGCCGGAGCACCGGCATGAGCGCGGAACCGGTGATCAGCCCGAACGCGCTGGCCAAGGCGGTCGCGGCGTTGCGGGGCATGGCCTACGAGCATCGGCTGCACATCCTGATCCTGTTGCGTGCCGGGGAAGCCACCCCGTCGGCGTTGAGCGAGGCGGTCCCGGCGCACGCCACCGCGGTGTCGCATCACCTGCGCAATCTGATTCACGCCGGTCTGGTCCAGCGACGGCGCCGGGGCAGGCAGGTGTATTACTCGCTGCCGAACGAGTCGATCGGCCGGCTCGTCGACGAGGTGCTGACGTACGTCGCCGACTGAGGGTGCCGGGACACCCTTCGGGAGTCCCGGCTCAGCCTCACTTCGGGCCGAGGGCACGGGCGTACTTGGCGCGGAACTTCTCGACCCGCCCGGCGGTGTCGAGCAGCCGGGTGCGGCCGGTCCAGAACGGGTGGCTGGCCGCCGAGATCTCGACGTCGATCACCGGATACGTGTTGCCGTCCTCCCACTCGACCGTCTTGTCGCTGGTCGCGGTCGATCGAGTGAGGAACGCGTAGTCGGCGCTGCGGTCGCGGAAGACGACGTAGCCGTACGCCGGGTGAGTGTCTTTCTTCATCTCTGTTTCTCCTTTGTGGTGGCGAGCCGGAAGCACCGCGCGAGCGGATCGGGTGCTGCGGCCCGGAACTCGGCACCCTCGGCGAGCTCGCTGTCGGTGAGCAGGCAACCGGCAAGGATGCGGCGCAGGTGTGCCCGCTGAGGATTCGTCAGGACGTAGCGCGCTCTGTGACCGTGGGCTGGTCCGCGTCGCCATCGGCGGGGAGGAAATCGGCGAAGGGGTCGGGTAGTACGCGCCAGCTGTCCGTGCCGTCGGCGAGTTCGGCGTCGCTCAGCAGGCAGGCGCTCAGCGTCGCGGTCATGGCGTCGACGTCGAGGTCGAAGCCGACGAACGACAGCATGGTGTTGCGGTCGCCGTAATAGAGGTCCCAGGTGGCGTCGGCGGCGAGACGGCGCATGTCGGTCGCCTCGTCCCAGCGCTCGCGGGGCAGCGCGGCCAGCCAATGGCCGAGATTGCCGAGCAGCAGGCCACCGCCGGATGACTCCCAGGCGATCGCCGTGCCGGGCTGGGTGGCGATCCATAGTTGCCCGCGCCCGCGCAGCGCCTCGGCGGTCAGGTCGTCGAGGGCGTCGTGCAGCCGCTGCGGGTGAAACGGGCGTCGGCTCTGGAAGAGCATCGCGTTGACGCCGTGCTCGCCGGGCCGGTCGTGGATGCCGATCGGATAGCCCTCCAGCGCGCGGCCCATCATGCCGGGGACGGCCGGATCGTGACGCCCGGAGCGCAGCAGCCGCCCGGCGAGTCCCGTGCAGTCGACCTTGGGGCTGTCGCCGACGTGCACGTGCGCCGCCCACGGCGCCAGCCGGTGCAGGAGGGCGGCGAGCCGATCCCGCTCCAGCGCGTCGGCGCCGGGGGTGCTCCACACGACCAGCGTGTCGGCGAACTCGATCTGGCGGATCACGACGTCCGCAACACCGCGCTCGTCGTTGCCGGCGGCATGTAGGTCACGGTCGCGCAGGCTGTCGGTGCTGGTGAGATCGTCGATCACGGCGGTGGCCTCGACGACGGTGACATAGGAGTCGAACCGCACGGCCTCGGCGACGGCGAGACCGGCCGCGGCGACCGCTTCGGGCTCGACGGCGGGTGGCAGCGCCAGCACCAGGTCGCTGCCCGGGCGCTCCCGGCTCAGCCGCACGAGGGTGGGCAGGATGTCTTCCCGCAGGGTGCAGGACACGCAGCCGTGCACGAGATCGGTGCGGCCCTGCTCGAGAACCTCATCGGCGGTGCGCACGGTGCGGCGCACGACGCCGTCGCGGACACCGGTCAGGTCATGCGTGACGAGCACGAGCGAGGGGTCGGTGACCAGCAAGCTGCGGGCCACGGCGTCAGTGGCGGCGGCGGAGAATCCGGCAAGCACGGTCACGTGGGGACGGGAGTCGGTCATACCCCCATCTTGTTGGAAACGATTTTCATTGTAAAGTGAGCCGCATGTCTTTCGTCTGTGACGTCACCGGCAAACAGCCGGGCTTCGGCAACAACGTGTCCCACTCCCATCGGCGCACCCGACGCCGGTGGAACCCGAACGTGCAGCGGCGCCGCTACTTCCTGCCCTCGGAAAACCGGCACCTGCGGCTCAACGTCAGCACCACGGGCATCAAGATCATCGACCGGGACGGCATCGAGGCCGTCGTGGCCCGGCTGCGCGCTCGGGGAGTCAAGCTCTGATGGCCCGCTCGACCGACGTCCGCCCCGTCATCAAACTGCGCAGCACCGGCGGGACCGGCTACACGTACGTCACCCGCAAGAACCGCCGCAACAACCCCGACCGCCTGGTGCTGCGCAAATACGATCCGTTGCTGCGCCGGCACGTCGACTTCCGCGAGGAGCGCTGATGGCCCGCCGAGCCCTGATCGAACGGGAGAAGCGGCGCGCCTCACTCACCGCCCGCCACTTCGAGCGCCGCGCCGAGTTGAAACGCCTCATCGCCGCCCCCGCCACCTCGCCCGAGGAGCGAGCGGACGCCGTACGGCAGCTCGCGTCGCTGCCGCGCGACTCCAGCCCATCACGGCGGCGCAGCCGTGACATGGTCGACGGCCGGCCACGAGGGGCGCTCACCCGCTTCGGGCTCTCGCGCGTGCGGTTCCGCCAGATGGCACATGAGGGGCAGCTCCCCGGCATTCGCAAAGCGTCGTGGTGACGGAGCGCATTGCCGCGCTCGGGTGCCCGTGAAAGCATCTGCGCATGCGAGACGGTGCCATCGAGCGCTATGAGGCGGCCGGGGAGCTGTTCAAGGCGCTGTCGTCGCCGATCCGCCTGGCCATCGTCGACCTGCTCGCGGCCGAGCCTCGCTATGTGCACCAGCTGGTCGAGCTGACCGGCCTCACCCAGCCCCACGTGTCGCAGCATCTCCGCGTGCTCCGCATGGCCGGAGTGGTCCGCGGCGTGCGGCAGAGCCGCGAGATCGCCTACACCCTGCGCGACGACCACGTGGCCCACATCGTGCGGGACGCGCTCGCGCACGCCGGGGAGGGCTGGCGGCACGCGCCGGATCGTGACTCAGGCCCCACCTGACGCCTGACTCGCGATCCGGCGTACGCCGTCGGCAACGCTGCGCGGCGACCACCGCCCGCCGCAAACTGCTGCCGCGACGTTCCCGCGTCCCCCAACGGACCGCCGGGAGCTGTGAACAGCAGTTCCTCCGGACGGAGGACCTGTTCCAAAAGCCAAGAGGACGGACTGTCGATCCTGGTGCGGCGCCGTGTCAAGAAAACCGGAAGTGGGACACCCCGTTGTCAGCGCATCGATTGAGCGCCGATCACGGACAGCAGCTGCAACTTCTGGTGGCTTTCGGTGCCGGGAGTGGCGGTGTAGACGTGCAGTCGGTGAGCTTGACCCGGGTCGACCAGCGTCTGACAGTACAGTTCGAGGCGACCGATTTCAGGGTGCATGAACGTCTTGCCGTCCGGGGGCCGAAGGCCGACCTCGTGGCGTTCCCACAGCGTCCGGAATTCTTCGCTCTCGCCGAGAAGCCGGTCGGCGAGTCTGGCCGCCCGGGAACCCGGTCCGCGCATGGTGACGGCCTGCCGTGCGGAGGAGGCGAACAACCGGGACATGAAGGGTTGCTGTTCCGCGGCATACAGCTGCCGGGAGGCCGGGTCGGTGAACCACCGATACGCGATTGAGCGCGCTGGGCCGGTGTAACTGGTCGTTTCGCCCGTGAGCGCCACGCCGAGCGCGTTCTGCCGCAAGGTCTCTCCGAGTTCGGTGACGATCTCCGCCGGGGTGTCGCCGAGGCGATCGAGCACCCGTAACAGGCCAGGACTGATGTAGTCGCTCTCGCCGCCTCGTGGCGGTGGTTGGTGCCCGGCGAGCCGGAACAGATGGTCCCGCTCGTCCAGCGAGAGGTGCAGTCCCTGTGCGATCGAGGCGATCATCTGCCCCGAGGGCTTCGGCCCTCGCTCCCGTTCGAGTCGCGAATAGTAGTCGCTTGACATGTGGCAGAGCGCGGCCGCTTCCTCGCGGCGCAAGCCGTCGGTCCTGCGGCGCGGTCCCCGTGGTAGGCCGACGTCCTCCGGTTGCAGTGACTCCCGTCGGCGCCGGAGAAACTCCGCCAGACCGGCCCGATCAATCGTCATGCCGTTGCCCTTTCTCGGTGCTCCCCCATTTGTACCGGCGGGCCGGCCCGGGGAGCCACGGATTGCCGATCCCCCCTTGGCGATCCGAAAGTCCGCTGATACAGATTGTTTGCAGCTCCTAACCCTTTCGGCAGGCGATTCCGGCGTCAAGGGAGCTGAAAACGTTTTTGCCATGGGCTTTCGCCTCGCCCATCCCCATGCCGCACGGTCGTTGTACGCCGCGGCCGGTCCGGCCGCCCCGGATTGTCGATTGCCTGTTCCCGGCGCTGTCGCACGGTCTGTCCATCCTGGGATCAGCGAGCCCTGGATCTTGGTTATTCCGTACGCCAGCATCGTCGGTACCGCATCTGCGGACGACGGCCGGCGATCTCGATGAATGCCTCGGCAGCCATTTCCTGACCCCGTCGGCGAAGCCGTCATTCGGTACGGAAGATCTGCGCCGTCTCGTTGATGGGCGCCGCACAACAATCTCAAGAAGGTAGACCGTGTCGTTTCTTGTCGAATTCATGCGCAACCCCCTGACTGTGGGCGCCGTCCAAGCAAGCGGCTCGGCACTGGCAGAGGTGGCCACGGCGACGGTACCTGCGACGGGCTCTCCGGTCGTCCTGGAGCTCGGTCCCGGTACGGGCGCCTTCACCGCACCTGTTCAACGGCGCCTGGCGGGATCCGGTCGGCACATCGCGATCGAGCTCAACCCCCGGTTCGCCGCCAAGTTGGCCATGCTGCATCCGGCGGTGGATGTCGTGACCGGGAACGCCGCAGCCCTGCGCGGGGTGCTGGCACAGCGGGGCGTCGACTCCGTCGACGTGGTGATCAGCGGCCTGCCTTGGGCGGCTTTCGACCGGAAGCTGCAACAGGATGTCTTGTCAGAGGTTGTCGCCGTCATGCATCCGGCCGGGGTCTTCACCACGTTCGCCTACGTTCACGCCCGCTGGGCGCCGCCGGCTCGGCGGCTGTTGCGCTCTCTTCAGGATCGTTTCGAGGAAGTTGTCGTCAGCCGGACGGTCTGGAAGAACCTGCCGCCGGCATTGGTCTACTTCTGCCGTCGGCCTGTCCCGGTGACCACTGAAGAGAGGCGCGACTCCGCGGTTGCGGCGTCAGGTTCCGCCGACGGCCAGACCTTCCACTGAGCGACACCGATCGAGGGAGAGATCGTGATCGACCGGACGAGCTTGGCCACGTTCCTCCGGCGCCGCCGGGAATCGCTGCAACCGGGAGATGTCGGCCTCCCTCGCGGTGAACGCCGCAGAACCGGCGGCCTGCGGCGTGAGGAGGTGGCGGCCCTGTGCCAGATCTCGACCGACTACTACTCGCGACTGGAGCAGGGGCGACAGTCGCGGCCATCGGCCCGTTTGATCGCCTCCATCGCTCAGGGGCTCCACCTGACGCTCGACGAACGGGATCAACTTTTCCGGCTCGCCGGGCACCGCCCGCCTCCACCGGGGGTGGGCGGCGACCACATCAGCCCTGGCCTGCTGCGCATCCTCGATCGTCTCGGTGACACGCCCGCGGAGATCGTCACCGAGCTGGGCGAGACACTGCGGCAGAACCAGCTCAGCGTCGCGCTCACCGGGAATCTGACGAACTACCGCGGACCTGCCCGCAGCATCGCCTACAGGTGGTTCATCGATCCCGCCGCCCGACGGTTGTACCGGCCCGACGATCACGCCTTCATGTCGCGGTTGTTCGTGTCAGCGACACGGGAAGCAGCTGTCCTGCGAGGTCCGGATTCCCGCGCCGCCGGCCTCGCCGAGCTTCTGCTGGCTCGCAGCGCCGAGTTCAGAGTCCTGTGGGAGGACCACACCATCGGCGTTCGCCCGCGTGAGGTCCAGCGGTTCGACCATCCCAAGGTCGGCAGACTTGACCTGATCGGTCACCATTTGATCGACCCGAGCCAATTTCATCGGTTAGTTGTCCACACCGCCGTCCCGGGCACCGAGAGCTACGACAAGCTGCAGCTGCTGGCCGTCGTCGGTGCGCAGTCCTTCCTGACATGGTGACGATGAGGTCGTACTGCTGACCGGAATGGCCATCGGAGCCGGAACGGCTGTCGCGGCGCCGCCGAACGGCTGGTCCAGGAGCAACAGGCCGGCGATGGGGTGAATCGTGAGCGGCCGGGCGGTTCGCGATCAGGTTGGCTGCGAGGCGCTGAAGTGGCCGGAGTCGCGGCGTGCGGTGGTCCCGGTGGCGGGAATCCGCACCTCCACCGCCAGGCCGCCGCCGTCGAGCGGTCGAGCGTGGACCTGCCCGCCGTGGGAGGTGGCGATGGCCTGCACGATGGACAGGCCGAGCCCCGCCCCGTCGCTGTCCGCGGTGCGGCCGCCGCCGCGCCAGAACGGCTCGAACAGCCGGGCGGCGTTCTCCGGATCCACGACCGGTCCGGTGTTACTGACGGTCAGGTGTCCGTCGGGTCCCAGGCGCACCGTCACTCGGCCACCGGGCATGTTGTAGCGGACCGCGTTGTCGAGCAGGTTACGGACGAGCTGGGTGAGCAGCGTCGCATCACCGGTGACCGCGCAGGGCTCGAGGTCGTGGGCGAGAACCGGCCCGTCGGCGGGACAGTCCTGCACGGCCTCGCACATCACGTCCCGCACGAGGGTGTCGAACGGCACGGGATCGTTGCGGCGGGTTCCCTGTTCGCCTCGGGCCAGGGTGAGCAGTCCGTTGATCAGCGCGATGCTGCGGTCGTTGTTGCGCAGCAGTTCGTCACGAGCCCGACGGATGCGTTCCGGATCGGCCGAGGAGAGGCCAACCTGAATCGCCGTACGGGCCACGGCGAGCGGTGTGCGTAGCTCGTGGGAGGCGTTGGCGATGAATCGCGCCTGGGCGTTGAACGCTCCGTCGAGCCGGTCGAGCAGGCCGTCGAGGGTGTCGGACAGGTCCTTGAGTTCGTCCGCCGGCCCTGCCATGGCGATCCGTTCGTGCAGGTTGTCCGTGGAGATCCGGCGTGCCTGGGCCGTGATGGCGTGCACCCGGCTCAGCACACGACCGGTGACCCACCAGGCCAGCAACCCGACGATGACGGTCATCGTCAGGAGGGCGGCTATCCATTGGACGAGGATGGTGCCGATCGCGTCGTTGCGCTGCACGGCGATCGCGTCCAGCAGGTGCGACGAACTGGTGGCTTCGGTTCGGCCGCCCACCGGCGCCGTGTACTCCGATGGCAACTCCGCGCCGACTCTGGTGATCACCAGGCGGTTCTGCACGTAGACCATCGCGACCACCAGAGCGCCCACGACCAGGAAGACGCCGGTGTGCAGGAGGGTGAGCCGCAGGCGCAGGGTCAGCCGGTTCACGCTGCCCGCCCGGCCATGCGGTAGCCGACGCCCGGCAGGGTCTCGATGGCTGTCGGTTCGCCGAGCTTGCCGCGCAGCCGGTGCATCGTGATGCGAACCGCGTTGGTGAACGGGTCGGCGTTCTCGTCCCAAACCGTCCGGAGCAACTCCTCGGCGCTGACGACGGCGCCGCCGGCGGCCATGAGCGCGGCCAGCACGCCGAACTCCTTGTTCGACAGCACGACCGGCCGGCCGTCCCGAGTCACCTCGCGCAGGCCCGAGTCGAGGGCGATGCCTCCGTGCCGCAGCACCGGTGGCAGCGCGGGCCGGGAGCGGCGCCCCAGCGCGTCCACCCGTGCGACGAGTTCCTCGAAGTCGAACGGCTTGCCCAGGTAGTCGTCGGCGCCCAGCCGCAACCCGGTGACCCGGTCGCCGACGTCGGCCATCGCGGTGAGCATGAGCACCCGGGCGCGCCCGCCGTCGGCGATCAGTCGCCGGCAGACCTCGTCGCCGTGGGCGCCGGGAAGGTCCCGGTCGAGCACCACGATGTCGTATTCCCCGCTGCCCAGTTTGTCGAGCGCTGTGGTGCCGTCATGGGCGAGATCGACCGACATGGCGCGGTCCCGGAGCCCCTCGGCGATGTACCGGGCCAGCGTCTTCTCATCCTCCACCACGAGCACGCGCATGTGTTTCACGCTAGCCGCGCCCACCTTTCACCGCCGTAACAAGCCCTGCTTCGACCCGGTGAAACGCCGGTGAAACGCCGGGCTCCGTAGAACTTTGGCGAGCGACCGGCGGCGGCCGGCCGACTGTCCGGTGGATGGAGTGATCATGCGGAGATTGACCTGTATGGCGTCGCTGGTTCTGGCGCTTGCTGGTGGGCTGCTGGCTGGATGCGGTGACGGCGGGGCCGCCGAGGACGGGGTGGCCAGTGCCGGAGGACGGGCGCCGGCGGCCGCGCCGAGCGCGTCGGCGACCACGAACGACCCGGCAGCTTTGGCGAAGTGCCTGCGCGACAACGGCCTCGACGTGAAGGACCCGGAGCCGGGTTCGGGTCAGCTCACGCTGCCGGAACCGGGCCCCCTGCTGGACGCGGCGATGAAGAAGTGCGAGCAGTACGGCGTCGGTGTCATGCAACGCACCGGCGTGGACGTGAACGACCCGGACCAGCAGGAACGGCGGCTCAAGTTCGCGTCGTGCATGCGTGAGCAGGGCGTCGACTGGCCCGACCCGAAGCCCGGCGAGCCGATGGAGATGCCCCAGCAGACGCCCCAGTTCATGACCGCGTTCGAGAAGTGCACGCAGAGCGTCCCGCTGGCCGGTGGTCGATGAAGACCCGGACGAAGGTGTGGACGGCAGCCGCCGTCACGGTGGTGGCTGCCGCGACCGCCGGCGTCCTGATCGTGCCCGGGGTGAGCCGTGACGATCGGACGACGGCGGCCGCCCCGGAGCCGACGGTCGCCGTCGTCCGGACGAACCTGGTGCGCACCGAACAGGTCGACGGTGAGCTGGGCTATGCGGGATCTGCCACGGTCACCACCACGAGCAGCGCGATGGTGACCTGGCTGCCGCAGCCGGGTGACACCATCTCTCGCGGACAACACGTGTACGACCTCGACAACGTGCCGGTGCCCCTGTTGTACGGCAAGCTGCCGTTCTGGCGCGACCTGCACAACGGGGTCGAGGATGGTCCGGACGTACGCGTGCTGGAGCAGAACCTGCGAGCGCTCGGCTACGGCGGCGGGCTGACCGTCGACGAGCACTTCACCGCGGCGACCTCGGCAGCCGTCCGGAAATGGCAGAAGGCCCGCGACGTCGAGCGGACCGGGCGGGTGAACGCCGGCGACGTCGTCGTGCTGCCCGGTGCAATTCGCGTGGCGGACGTCAAGGCCAGGATCGGCACGCGGGCAGGCGGCGACGTTCTCACCGCCACCGGCACCCGCAAGCAGGTCACCGTCGACCTTCCCGCCACCAAGTCCGATCTCGCGGTCCGCAACAGCAAGGTCACCGTGGTGCTGCCGGACGGCAGAACGGTCACCGGAAAGATCACCGCCGTCGGCACGACCGCCAAGGCTCCGGACGACCCGCAGGACGGCCGCGACAAGACGCCGACCCTGCCCGTGACGGTCCTGCTCGACGACCCGGCTGAGACCGGCGCGCTCGACGGCGCCCCGGTCACCGTCAACTTCCGCGGCGCCGTCCGCGAGGGCGTGCTGGCGGTGCCGGTCAACGCGCTGCTGGCCCTCGCCGAGGGCGGCTTCGGTGTGCAGGACGTGTCCGTCGACGGCACCAGACGTATCGTCCCGGTCCGGCTCGGCGCCTTCGCCAACGGCCAGGTGGAGGTCATGGGCGACGGCTTGACCGCCGGCATGAAGGTGACGGTGCCGGCCGGATGACCAGCACACCACCGGTCATCGAGCTGGACCGGGTCACCAAGGAATATCCCGGTGGGGTCCGCGCCCTGCACGATGCCTCCCTGCGAATCAGGGCGGATGAGCTCACCGCGATCGTCGGGCCCTCCGGCTCCGGCAAGTCGACCATGTTGCAGCTCATGGGAACCCTGGACCGGCCGACCAGCGGGACGGTACGCATCCTCGGCCACGACGTGGCCCGGCTCACCGATCGACAGTTGTCGGCCGTACGCGCGAGCTGGATCGGCTTCGTGTTCCAGCAGTTCTATCTCACGTCCCACCTGACCGCGGCGCAGAACGTGGCGAACGGGTTGTTCTATCACGGTGTCTCCGGCCGGGACCGCTTGCGGCAAGCCGTGACCGCGCTGGACCGCGTCGGCCTCGGACACCGTCGCGACCACCGCCCACATGAACTGTCCGGCGGTGAGCGGCAGCGCGTCGCGATCGCCCGCGCCCTGGTTGCCCGGCCCGCCGTCGTGCTGGCCGACGAGCCCACCGGGGCGCTCGACTCCCGCTCCGGCGACGCCGTCATCGCGCTGCTGCACGAACTGCACGCTGACGGCACCACCATCACCGTCATCACCCACGACAGAGGGATCGCCCGCTCGTTCCACCGCCAGGTGGAGATCCTCGACGGCGAGATCCACCACGACAGCGCGAGGGCGGTCCACAGGCCGTGAAACAGAGCATCGAAACACCCCCGCTGCCCCGTGCTGCGCGGCTGCGCACTGGCGACCTGATCGCCGCCGGCCTCACCGGATTGCGGAGCCGCCCACTCCGCGCCGTGCTGTCCGCGCTGGGCATCGCGATCGGCATCGCCGCCATGGTGGCCGTGCTCGGCATCGGCGCCGCCGGCCAGGCCCGGCTGATCGACAAGATCGCCGGCCTCGGCACCAACCTGCTCACGGTCACTCCCGGGCAAAGCCTGTTCGGCAAACCGACCCCGTTGCCCGACGACGCCGTCGGCATGATCGGGCGCATCGGCCCCGTCGAGTCCGCCACCGCCACCGGCAGCGTCAAGGACGCAACCGTGCGGCGTACCGACAAGATCGATCCCCGCGAGACCAAGGGCATCGAGGTCGTCGCCGCCCACCCCGGCCTGCTGTCCACGCTCAAGGGCGGGCTCGCCGCCGGCGCGTGGCTCAATCCGGCAACCGCGCGATACCCGGCGGTCGTGCTCGGCTCCACCACCGCCCGGCTGCTCGGCATCGACCAGCCCGGGCAGCAGATCTTCATCGCCGGGCAATGGTTCACCGTCATCGGCGTCCTGCGGCCGCTCGACCTCGCCCCGGAGATCAACACCTCGGCCCTGGTCGGCTGGGACGCGGCCCGGAAACACCTCGGCTTCGACGGACATCCCACCCGCATCTACGTACGCTCCGCCACCGATGCCGTCATCGCGGTCCGTGACGTGCTCGCTCGTACGGCCAATCCGCAGGACCCGGACGCCGTCAACGTCGGCCGGCCCTCCGACGCGCTGACCGCACAACTCGACGCCGAGAGCACGTTCAGCAGCCTGTTGCTCGGGCTGGGCGCCGTGTCGCTGCTGGTCGGCGGCGTCGGCGTCGCCAACACGATGATCATCTCGGTGCTCGAGCGCCGCCAGGAGATCGGTCTGCGCCGTGCCCTCGGCGCCCGCCGCCGGCAGATCCTGCTGCAATTCCTGACCGAGGCCGTCGCCCTGTCCGCTCTCGGCGGTGTCGCCGGCGCGACCCTCGGGGTCGCCGCGACCGTGGTCTACGCCTCCCTGCAGGGCTGGCCGGTGATCCTGCCGGGCGCCGCGATCACCGCGGGAGTCGCCTCGTCGATCGCGATCGGGGCAGCAGCCGGCCTTTATCCCGCTCTGCGCGCCGGGCGGCTGCCGCCCACCGAAGCACTGAACACAACCTGATCCCGCCGTGCAACCGGAACTGCGCGGCACCGCGGCCGGGCGCGATCTGAGGACGGATCACGTGCCGATCATCGAGCCACGACGACGCCCGCATCATTCGAGCCGGCCGCCGACGTCTCCCGGCGCACAGCTGCGGATGGTGCGCCGACAGCCTGCCGCAGGGGTCAGGCGGGAAATTTCACTCCGACCAACCGCTCGGAGACCTCCCAGATTCTGCGTGCGTCGTCCATGCTCCGCAGCGGGGCCCACAGCTGCTGTTGTGCGGGTGGGCCGCCGACATTGCCGATGCCTTTGGGACCGTAGAACTGCCCGCCTTGTGAATCAGGGCCGGTCGCGGCGAGGAGTGCGGGCAGGGCTGCGGAGGGGACGGTGCCGACCACACCGACGCGGGACAGCACACGAATCATGCGGCGGCCGCCGGTTTCGGTTTGACGTCCAAGTCCGGGTTGAGCGGCGAGCAGGTTGGTGGGGGAGACGCCGGGGTGGGAAAGGTTGCTGGTGATGCCCCAGCCGCCTGCTTGGCTGCGCTCCTGGAGTTCGCGGGCGAACAAGCCGACGGCGATTTTGGATTGGCTGTAGGCCTTCATGACGTCATAGCTGTGTTCCCAGTTGATGTCGTCCCAGTTGATGGTTCCGCCGCGGGCGGCAATGCTGGTCTGGTGGGTCACTCGGGCCTTGCCTCGCTGCAGCAGCGGCAGCAGTCCTTGGGTGAGGAGGAAGTGACCGAGGTGGTTGGTGCCGAGTTGCAGCTCGAAGCCGTCCTTGGTGACCTGGTGCGTGGGTGGTGTCATGACGCCGGCGTTGTTGATGAGGACGTTGATGGGACGGCCCTCGTCGACGAGCTGATCGGTGAATGCGGTGACCGAGTGCAGGGAGGACAGGTCGAGGACGCGGGTGGTGACTTGCGCCCCCGGGTGGAGGCCGCGGATCTGCTCGGCGGCCTTTTCTCCTTTGGCGAGGTTACGGACGGGCATGATGACCTCGGCGCCGGCTCCGGCGAGGCGGGTGGCTATGACGGAGCCGATCCCGTCGCTGGCGCCGGTGACGACGGCGAGTTTGCCGGTCATGTCGGGAATCGTGATGTCGATGTTGCGGGTCACGGGCGGTCTCCTTGGCTGGTCGATGCCGGTCGGCGTGTGTGGTGATCGTGTCGTATCGGGCCCTGCGGATTCAGGGCTTCCTCGACCGTGGATCGCCGATCCCATGCTGAGAGACGCCGGGTCCGGGAAGGTGATCGCTCGCGCTGCCGTCGAACGAGACCGCGCGGCACAGCGGTCATGCGGCGACGAGCGTCTGACAGTTCAGATCGATTCGTCCCAGCCGTAGCGATCACGATCCTTGCCGCACGTTGTCCGCCGCCGCCCGTACGCCGATTGTTGAATCACAAGCGAGCACGGGCTGCGCATTCGGCGAAGGCGAGTAGAGCTTTCACTGCGCTGTGAGGGAGTGCTCGGCCGGTGTGCCCGCCGTTTGCAGGACGGCGCGGACGCGGTCGAGCAGTTCGCGGCTGGTGAAAGGTTTCTCGACGAGGGTGACGCCGTCGGGCAGGGTTCCGTTCTCGGTGAGGACGGGCTCGGCGTAGCCGGACATGTAGAGCACCGGTATACCGGGGCGGCGTTGTCGGACCCGGGCAGCGACTTCGTTGCCCATCATCCTGGGCATGATCACGTCGGTCAGGAGCAGGTGGATCGGGCCGGAGTGGGTTTGGGCGAGGTGTATGGCTTCGGCGCCGTCGGTGGCGGCGAGGACGTGGTAGCCGGCGCGGGTAAGGACGCGGGTGGTGATTTGGCGCAGATCGTCCTCGTCCTCGGCCATCAGGATGGTTTCGTGGGGTCGCGTTCCGGTGGGGGTTTCGACGGCGGGAAGGGCGGCAGCGGGGGTGGAGCTGGGCTCCGTGGAGGTTTCGACGGCGGGCAGGATGATGGTGACGGTGGTGCCGATGCCCGCTTCGGAGTACAGGCGTACGTCGCCGCCCGCGGCGGTGGCGATGCCATAGACGGTGGCCAGGCCGAGTCCTGTGCCGGAGCCCTTGGGTTTGGTGGTGTAGAACGGTTCGAAGGCTCGTTCGATGACCTCGGGAGGCATGCCGCTGCCGGTGTCGCTGACGCGTAGGCGTACGTAGTGGCCGGGAGGCAGGGTCCCGCCGGTGCTGTCGTCGTCGGCGATGTCGGCGTTGCTGGTGTCGAGGGACAGGGTGCCGCCGGCGGGCATGGCGTCGCGGGCGTTGACGGCCAGGTTGAGCAGGATCTGTTCGAGCTGGCTGGCGTCGGCGTGGATCGGCCTCAGCTGCCGGTCGAGGCTGGTGATCATGTGGATGTGCTCGCCGAGGGAGCGGCGCAGCATCTGCTCGACGTCGCCGATGACGTGGTTGAGGTTGAGGACGGTGGCTTGGGTGATGTCGCGCCGGCCGAAGGCCAGCAGTTGCTTGGTGAGCCGGGCGGCACGTTCGGCGGCACGGCCGACCTGTCCGAGATCGTTGCGGACCTCGGCCAGTTCGGCCGGGTCGATGGCGGGCTTGTCCAGGGTTTCGATGGCCATCTCGGTGTAGTTGCTGATCACGGCGAGGATGTTGTTGAAGTCGTGGGCTACGCCGCCGGCGAGTTCGCCGAGGCTTTCCAGCCGTCGGGCGTGCTGCAGGCGGCGTTCGCTGGCGTCGCGTTCGGCTTGGGCGATCAGCCTTTCCCGTTCGGACTGGGCGATCAGCCGGTCGGTGACGTCGCGGATGGCGGTGGTCACGATCATGCCGCGGTTCGTGTCGACGGAGGAGAGGCTGATCTCGGCGGGGAACTCGGTGCCGTCCTTGCGGACGGCGGTCAGCGCCGCTCCGGCCCCCATCGGCCGGCTACGGGGGTGGGCGAAGTAGCCGTCGCGGTGCTGCTTATGAGTGGTGCGCAACCGTTCGGGCACGAGGACGTCGACCGGTTGACCGAGCAGTTCCTCGCGGGGATAGCCGAACAGTCGTTCCGCCTGTGCGTTGATGAGCGTGATGGTGCCGTCGCGGGTGACGCCGATGATCGCGTCCGGCGCTGCTTCCAGAAGTCCCTCGAACATCGCCTCGGCCCGCTCGCGTTCGCTGATGTCGCGCGAGATCGACGCCACCCCGGTGATCACGCCGGTGGCATCGGTGATCGGTGACAGGGTCAGCGACACGGTGACCGTTGAGCCGTCTTTGCGGCGGCGCGTAACCCGGTACTGGTCGATGTTCTCGCCGGCGGTGATGCGCTGCATCAACTGTTGCTCGGCCTGCTCCTGCCCCGGCGGGAACAGCATGGATGCGTGCCGGCCCAGGATCTCGTCACGCCGGTAGCCGTAGAGTTGCTCGGCTCCGGCGTTCCAACTGGTGATCACCCCGCCGAGAGTTTTGCCGATGATCGCGTCGTGTGACGACTCGGCGATCGCGGCGAGGCTTTCCCGTTCGGCCAACGTCTGCGCCCGCCCGGCCAGCGCCGCGGCGTGACCGGCGAGTTCGGTGAAGGCCTCGACGTCGTCCTCGGCGAACAGGCTGCGGTAGCGGTTGAGCAGCAGCAGCGCGCCGCGCCCGTCCGGTGCGTCGACCGGTCTCGCGGTCACGAACCGGGTATCGGTGGCCTGAGCCAACATCACTGCCACGACGGGTGGGCGGGTCCAGCCCGCCAGTGCGTCGATCGGGTCGTCGGCGCCCAGCAGTTCGTCCAGGCCGGCCGTCGTGCACTCGAGCGTGTTCGTCGGCAGAGCGGCGCAACCCACCACCTGCACTGAGCGATCCGGTGCCGGCATCAACACCGCCAGGGTGTCCGCGCCCAGCACCGTTCCCGCGTCTCGGCAGTAACTCTGCCACGTCCGGGCCGACTCGTTGGCGGGCACGGCCAGAAGCCGGCGCATCGGTGCATGGGTCGCGGCCCGGGCCCACATCCGACGCACCCCACGCGGCGGCACGAAGGCCAACAGATACAACACACCGGAGACCACGGCGAGCACTCGCGCTTGCACCGCGGCGCCGGTGGCGGAGATCAGCAACGCTGTGCCGAACACACCGGTTCCGGCGGACGCGCACCACAACCGGGCCCGTGCCGCGCCGCCGCGCCGATGGGCCTCGGCGGCGAGCAACCACGCCGCGACGGCCTCCACGGCGAAGAACACGATCACGGCCGGCCAGACCGCCGGCCGCGGAATCGGCCGTGCCGCCGACGCCATGACCGGCAACGCGCTCAACGCCCACACCGTGCCCGCCGCCGGTAGGCACCAGGAGCGCAACGGACGTAGCCGGCTGACCAACCGCAACGTGAACACGGGTTTCGCGAGCAGCAAGCCGACGGCGAGGATCATCACCGTTCGCGGTGGCGCACCCACGAACAGGCCGGCGACTCCGATCACGAACAGCATCGCAACCGACGCGAACATCCACATCACGTCACGCAGCAGCGGGTCCCGGCGCCGTAGATATCGCCACGACACCCACGCCAGGATGAACGCGAACAGCAACGTGACCAGGATCAGCGCCATGACAACCTCTGTCCCACCGATGGGCGTTCCCCGATATCAGCGCAATACCGTTCAGGGTATGACAAGAGAAGACGAAATATGCTCGAGTCGCCCTGAAGCGGCGTGCGCCCTCGGCCCTCGGCCGGCCCGGGGAGATCGATTCGCCCCCTCTCGTCGCGCTCGTCAGTTCTCTGAAGCGGGTGAGGCAGAGCAGGACCGACTTTGCCGCGGTCCTAAGTGAGTCATGCCTGTCAATCAGTTCCCCGCTTCGGGGATTGCCGACGGGGAGCGACACTTGGCATGATCTCGGCCATGTCGCTGACTCGCCGCCACCTCCTGGGCGCCGGCGCTGCCGCGCTGACCGCCACTGTCACCGGCTGCGGCCGCGACGCGTCGGGCTGGGTCGACGGGCGGTCCGCCAGTGGGCAGGGGGCGGGAGCCGCCGCCGCGGCCGCACCGGCCTATGTCGCCCCGCTCAAGGCGGTGCTGGCCAAATACCTGAAGCCGACGACGGCCAACCCGAAGCACCCCACGTACGCCGGGGCAGCGCTGGTCGTCATGGTCAACAACTCGACCACGGCCAACCTCGCCGTCGGGCACGCGCTGCGCTACGGCGCCGGCCCGGTCGAGCTGGCCGCGGCCAAGCGGGTCGCGATGCGGACCGACTCGATCTTCGATCTGGCCTCGCTGACCAAGGTGTACGTGGCGATCGCCCTGCTCCAACAGGTCGACCAGGGCAAGGTCGACCTGGACGCGCCGGTCGTGCGCTACCTGCCCGGGTTCACCGGCACGGGCAAGAGCGCGGTCACCGTACGCATGCTGTTGACCCACACGAGCGGGCTGCCGGTCGGCGTCACCGGGGTCAAGGGCCTGTCGGTCGCGGCCCAGCGGGCCAAGGTGCTCACCACCCCCCTGGTCAGCGGCGCCGTGCCCGGCAAGACGTTCCGCTACTCCAGCGTCGGGCTCATGGTGGCCGGGCAGATCGTCGAGAAGGTCACCGGCCTCGCGCTGGACGCGGCCGTCAAGAACGGCGTCACCGCACCCCTGGGTGCCCGCTACATGGGGTTCAACCCCCGCACATGGCTCACCGCGGCCGACCAGGCGGCCCGGCTGGCCGCCACCGATGCCCGCACCTCGCGCGGCCTGCTGCGCGGCACCGTGCACGACGACATCGCGTACCAGATGGGCGGCGTCATCGGCAGCGCCGGCATGTTCGGCACCGCCCGAGACGTGGCCCTGACCGGCCAGATGCTGCTGGCCGGCGGCGTCTATGGCGGCAAGCGCATCCTGTCGGCCGAGATCGTCAAACAGATGCTGGCCAACCACAACGCCGGCCTGCCCGCGGTCGACCCGGAACGCCCCGGCCGCCCGTCCGACCACGGCCTCGGCGTCACCCTGCGCCAGCCGTGGTTCATGGGAACCCTGTCGGCGGCCACCACGTTCGGCCACACCGGCTTCACCGGCACCTCGCTGCTGGTCGACCCGCGCAAGAAGCTGGTCGTGTCGCTGATGACCAACCGGGCCCACCCCAACTGGAGCTGGGCCAACCCCGACCCGATGCGGGCCGAGATCGCCACCACCCTCGACAAGTACCTCTGAGGCGTTGGCTGGTCCGACTCAACGCTGCCATGCCAGGCCGGTGTCATCCCACGGCGGTGCCGAGCAGTGCTCCGATGCCGTAGGTGACGGCCATCCCGAGGGCGCCGCCGAGTACCAGGCGCAGCACCGCCCGTCCGGGCCGGGCACCGCCGAGCCTTGCCGGTGGCGGCCAGGGCGGCGAGGACCACGATAAAGGTGATCACCACGCGGATGCCGGGGCCCGCGGGTGGTGGCGCTGTCCGGGGATGACCGCACGCCGTGGACCTTCGAGGAGTTCGGCCGCCGCCTGGGCGATCGGTATCGGACGCTGCGGGTCGGGGCGGAGCTGCGGATCAGCGCCGCGACGGCCCCGGCGTAGGTGTTGCCGGGCGTCGTCCGGGGTGCACGAGGCGGTCCAGGCGGATCGCGGCGTAGCCGAGGGTCGAGAGCGCGCAGATGATCAGCAGGTCGAGCAGCGGCACCGGTTCGGTGCCGAGCAGCTCGTTGAGCATCGGTAGATAGAGGCCGGCGAACTGCAGGGCAAGGGCGGCGGCGACCGCGACCAGCAGCATCGGGTTGGCGCGGCTGCCAGGACGGGCGCGGGAGCCGAGGGCGACGGCGAGCTGGGTGGCGCCGAGGGCGAAGAAGGCCATGCTCTGCCAGGGCCGGTCGGTGGCGTTCGCCCAGACGGCGATGCCGAGCGTGACGGCGGCGATGACCACGCCCACGCGCAGGATGCGCTGCCAGAGACCGGCGCCGAGCACGGATTCGGCGGGAGGGCGGGGTGGCCGCTTCATGACGTCGGGCGGGGCGGGTTCGCTGCCGAGGGCGACGCCGGGCAGGCCGTGGGTGAGCAGGTTGACCCAGAGGATCTGAGCGGGCAGCAGGAACAGCGGCAGGCCGAGGAAGGGCCCGGCGAGCATGACGGCGATCTCGGCGGCACCGCCGGACAGTCCGTAGAGCAGGAAACGGCGGATGTTGGCGTAGACCCGGCGGCCTTCTTCGGCGGCGGCGACCACAGTGGCCAGTTCGTCGTCGGCGAGCACGAGGTCGGCGGCCCGGCGGGCGACCTCGGTGCCGCGCAGCCCCATGGCGACGCCGATGTCGGCGTGGCGCAGGGCGGGTCCGTCGTTGACCCCGTCTCCGGTCATGGCGACGATGTCGCCGGCCTGGCGGCGGGCGGTGATGATGTCGAGTTTCTGTTCCGGGGTGGCGCGGGCGAAGACGCGGGCGTGGCGAAGCCGGTCGGTTGCGGAGGGTACCCGGCAGTCGATCACATCGTCGCCGATGTCGATGATGCCGACCTCGGTGGCCACGGCGCGGGCGGTGGCGGGGTGGTCGCCGGTGATGAGCACCGGGGTGATGCCGGCGGTCTGGCACGCCGCGATGGTCGTGGCCGCGGACGGGCGGGCGGGGTCACGGATGCCGATCAGGCCGAGCAGCCGCAGCCCGCGTTCCCATTGCTCGACCGGCGGGGCGGTGTCGTGGTCGGCCTGCGCGACGGCCAGAACGCGGTAGCCGTCGCCGGCCAGGGTGTCAGCTTGTTCGGCGCAGCGGGTGATCAGGGCGGGAGGCTCATCGAGGAACATGGCGCTGAGCAGGACCTCGGGTGCTCCCTTGCAGATGATCCGTACGCCGCCGGACTGCCGATGCACGGTGGTCATGCGTTTGCGGTCGCTGTCGAACGGCAGTTCCCCGACGCGCGGCAGGGCGGTCTTCAATGCGGTGGGGTCGAGGCCGGCCTTTCCGGCGGCGGCGAGCAGGGCCGCCTCGGTGGGGTCGCCGAGCGCGGCCCAGTCCCCGTCCGGGGCGGCGGGGGAGTGGATGGTGGCGTCGGTGCACAGCGCGGCGGCGGTGAGCAGCCGGCCGACGTCCGGGGTGTTGTGCGCGGTGACCGGGCGGCGCTTGCGGCGGATGGTGCCTTCGGGGGAGTAGCCGTGGCCGTCGAGTTCGGCTGTGCCGGTGGGTGTCCAGAGCCGGCGGGCGACCATGCGGCCTTCCGTGAGGGTGCCGGTCTTGTCGGTGGCGATGACGGTGACCGAGCCGAGGGTCTCCACGGCGGGCAGTCGCCGGATGAGGGCGTGCCGGGCGGCCATCCGACGGGCGCCCAACGCGAGGGCGAGGGTGACGACGGCGGGCAGCGATTCGGGCACAGCGGCGACGACGAGGCTGATCGCGGTGACGACCATCAGTTCGAGCGATTCGCCGCGGGCCAGCCCGAGCGCGAGCACGACGGTGCAGAGCACCACGGCGGTGCCGGCGAGGATGCGGCCGACGCCGACCAGGCGGTGTTGCAGTGGGGTGAGTCCGGATCCGGTGGCCATCAGCCCGGCGATGCGGCCCATGGCGCTGGTCGTGCCGACCGCGGTGACCATGGCACGGCCCCGGCCGCGTACGACCACGGTGCCGGAGGAGACGATGTTGTCGGAGTCGGCGGACTTGTCGACCGGCACTGACTCGCCGGTGAGGGCGGACTCGTCCACCAGCAGGGCGGCAGCCTCGGTCAGGGTGGCGTCGGCGGGCACGATGTCGCCCTCGGTGAGGACCAGCAGGTCTCCGACGACGACCTCGGAGGCGGGGATCAGCCGCTGCCGGCCATCGCGCAGCACCCGGGCCTCGGGGGCGGTCATGGTGGCCAGTGCGGTGATGGCCTGGTCGGCCTTGACCTCCTGGATGACGCCGACGGTGGTGTTGACGACGATGACCAGGGCGATGACCGCGGCGTCGGTCCAGTCACCGGTGACGACGGTCAGCGCGATCGCGACGAGCAGCACGATGATCAGCGGGTCGCTCAGCTGAGTCAGGACCCGCCGCCACACCGGCACGCGTTTGCGCGTCGGCAGCGCGTTGGGCCCGTCGTGTTCGAGCCGCCGTGCGGCCTCCCCGGACGACAGACCCGGGCCACCACCGGACGCGACGCGAACGTCACTGGCCATCTCAGCCGCCTCCTCGCCTCGGCGTCCTCTCCCACGTTGCATCGGCGATCGGTGGCTGCCCAGGGTCACCCGGCCCCGAGGACGTTGACCATCTGCCCCTGGCCTGGCGGCCCGAGGAGCTGCCCGGGTCCGGAGCTACGGCGGTCGGGCAGGGCCGTCCGTACGAGGGGAATGAACCGCCGGCGAAACCGGGCGGCAGGAGCCTCGGGTACGCCGATCACTGCTTGGCGCCGGCGTGGTGGCTGCGGCGGCCGCGAAGCCATCCCATGCCGAGTGGGGCAACGGAGACGGCGACGACGCCGACCAGAATCAGTTGGATGTGGTCGCGGACGAACGGCACCCGCCCGAGGAAAAAGCCGAGCACGGTGACACCGCTGCCCCACAGCGCCCCACCGATCACGTTGCAGGCCGTGAAGGTGCGATATCGCATGCGGAGGGAGCCGGCGACGATCGGGGTGAACGTGCGCACCACCGGCACGAATCTGGCCAGGACCACGGCATGGGGCCCGTACCGGTCGAAGAACCGGCGAGTCCTGAGGAGGTTCTCCTGTTTGAACAGCCGGGAGTTCGGGCGGCGGAACAGCGGCGGCCCGAGCCGCCGCCCCGTCGCGTAGCCGACCTGGTCGCCGGCGATCGCGGCGGCGGTGACCAGCAGGCACAACTGCCACAGCGGCAGGTGCAGGACGGTCTGCTGGGAGACCAGCAGACCCGCGGTGAACAGCAGGGAGTCGCCGGGCAGGAAGAACCCGACCAGCAACCCGGATTCGGCGAAGACCAGCGCGAGTATCCCGGCCACGCCGAAGGTGGAGATCAGCACCTCGGGGTCGAGAAACCTCATGGCTCGCGGGCGGGGTCGTGCACCACCAGCACCGGCCGGTGAGCGTGGTGCAGGGTCGCCATGGCGACGCTGCCGAGCAGGATCTCCCGAGCGGCGGAGCGCCCGCGCGAACCGACCACCACGACGGCCGCGTGCCGCTCGCGAGCGGCCGTGGCGAGCCCTTCAGCGACCGCCCGGCCCGGCGTGAGGTGGCCTCCGTGGGCGGGCAACCGAAGGAACTCGTGTGGTGCCTTCGGCGGGTCGACGGCGTCGTCGGCCACGGCGGCGACAACGGTGGCCCGGCTGGTGAGCAGCTTCTGGGCGGTGTTCAGGGCCAGCTGTGCGCCGGGAGATCCGTCCCAGCCCACCAGCACCGGCCCTCGGGCCAGATCCGCGCGTTCGTCGCTCAGCAGCGGATAGGGCACGACCAGGACGGGCCTGGGAGTGTAGTGCGCGACCGCATCGGAGACGCTGCCCAGCACGGCGGAGGCACCACCGAGTCCGCGGGCGCCGACCAGCACGACGTCGGCGTCCAGCTTTGCCGCCAGATCGGCGATGGCGAAACCCTCTCCTCCGTAGACCCTCTCGGTCAATGGTTCGCACGCCCATCCAGCGGCCTGAGCCAGGGTGACGCCCGTCCCGGCGATGTGTTCGGCTTCTGCCGCGCCCTCACGCTCGATCGCCGCGACGAGATCCTGCAGTCCGATCGTCCGGGTCCGCAGCCGCCGGCGGATCGCCTCGCTGGCGAACGGTGGGGTCCAGCAGAACGTGATCCGGGCATGAGCCGACGGCAACAGCACGGCTCCTGCCTCGATCGCTGCTCCTGCCGACAGCGATCCGTCGTAGCCGGCCAGCACTCGTACGGCTGAGGTGTCGTCCATGAACTTCACCTGCTTCCGGGATCAGGCTTCCAGCGTCGCTGGTCGTTCCGCGGTCGCGGGAGAGGCTGAGTCCTCGCCAGGACCGGCCGTTCGGCCCTGGCAGGCACTGACCCTGGGGACGCGGCGCGAGGGGTCGACAGCGCGCCGGAACGGGCCGGACGGCCCTGTCCGATCCGGGTCCGGCGTGGCAGACCGAAGGGTATGGGTGGCGCGACGATGAATTTCGGCCCGGCGGTGGACGCGCGGACCGGTGCGAAGGGAACCCGGATCGATCTGGACGACGTGTGCCGGCATTTCGTCGTCGGCGATGTCGTGGTCAGGGCGTTGGACCAGGTGAATCTGCACGTCGACGAGTCCGCGTTCGTGGTGGTGCTCGGCCCGTCCGGGTCGGGCAAGACGACACTGCTCAACCTCGTCGGCGCCCTGGACGCGCCGACCTCGGGCACCATCCGGCTGGCCGGGACGGACCTGACCACCGCGACGCGGGCGGAACGAACCCGCATCCGCCGCCGCACCGTCAGTTTCGTCTTCCAGAGCTTCAACCTCTTTCCCGCGCTCACGGCGCTGGAGAACGTGCAGTTCGGCGCCGACGTGGCCGGGCGCGCGCACGCCGAGCGGCTGGCGCAGCAGGTGCTCGAGCAGGTCGGCCTGGGCGAGCGTGGCCGGCACTTCGCCCACCAGCTGTCCGGTGGCGAGCAGCAGCGCGTCGCGATCGCCCGGGCGCTGGCCACCGGCAACCCCATCCTGCTGGCCGACGAACCGACCGGTGAGCTCGACTTCCACACCGGCGTGCAGATCCTGGAGCTGCTGCGAGCGCAGGCCGAATCCGGCAAGACCGTCGTGGTGGTCACCCACAACCGGGAGATCTCGCGGGTCGCCGACCGGGTGATCGAGCTGTCCAGCGGCCACATCGTCGCGGACGGGCCGCCCGCGGGTGGCCGCGCCGGGCTCGCCGACCTGCGCTGGTAAGGGGGTGCGGCGTGAACCGGTTCCGGTTCTGGATGCGCTGGTCCTGGCGGGACCTGCGACGCCGCTGGGTGCTGGTCGGTGCGATCGCCCTGGTCATCGCGCTGGGCACGGGCACGTACGCGGGCCTGCTCGGTACCTCGGCGTGGCGCACCCAGTCGAACGACGCCAGCTTCGCCGCCCTCCACACGCACGACCTGCGCGTCGCGCTGCCGCAGGGCAGCCACGTCCGCGAGGGCACACTGGCGGCCGTGCTGTCCGGCCTGCCGCACGCCGGTGACGTGACCGCGGCGCGGGAACGTCTCGTCGTCCCCACCCAGATCGCCGGTCCCGGCGGGCTGCTGGTCACCGGGGAACTTGTCGGCACGGACACCCGTCCCGGCCCGGTGGTCGACGGCGTCTGGATCAGCGCGGGCCGGGCGCTCGGCCTCGCCGACGACGGCCGGCCTCAAGTGGTGGCGGAGACCGTCTTCGCCGGCAAGAACAACCTGCCGATCCCGGCCGAGCTGACCGTCTCCGGCGGCGCCACGCTCACCGTCGTCGGGCGTGGTCAATCCCCGGAGTACTTCCTGGTCACCGGCGCCCAGGGCGGTGGCACCCCGTTCCTGAGCCAGAAGGCGTACGGGGTGTTGTTCGCCTCGCTGCACACCGTCCAGCAGGCCACCGGCGCGACCGGTGCGGTCAACGACCTGGTGCTGACGCTGCGCCCCGGCGCGGACCGCGACGCCGTCGCCGGCGAGCTGCGACACGCGCTCGACGCGGCACGGCCACCGGTCGCGGCCACGGTCAGCACCCGCGACGACATCGACGCCTACCGCATCCTGTATCAGGACATCGACGGCGACGCCCGGCTGTGGCGGGTGGTCGCCCTGCTGGTGCTCCTCGGCGGGGCGCTGGCGGCGCTCAACCTCACCACCCGGATCGTGGAGGCCCAGCGCCGCGAGATCGGCATCGGAATGGCGCTGGGCGTGCCGTCGCGGCTGCTCGCCGTCCGGCCGCTGCTGTTCGGCGCCCAGGTCGCGCTGCTCGGGGTGGCGCTGGGGTTGCTGGTCGGCTGGGCGATCGGGATACCGCTGCGGGCACTGTTCACCGACATGGTCCCGCTGCCGATCTGGCGAACCCCGCTGCAGTGGGACGTCTTCGCCCAGGCCGCCGCGCTTGGCTTCATCCTGCCGTTCGCGGCCGTGGCCTGGCCGATCTGGCGAGCGCTGCGGGTGCAGCCGGTGCAGGCCATCCGCGTCGGTCATCTCGCCGCCCGCAGCGGTGGCCCGGTCCGATTCCTTCGAAGGCTGCGCCTGCCCGGACGGGGGTACCACCAGATCCCGCTGCGCAACGTGCTGCGAACACCACGCCGCAGCGCCCTGACCGCACTCGGGATCGCCGCCTCGATCACCACCCTGGTCACCGTCTTCGGTTTCCTGGACACCTTCCGCGGCACCCTGGACCGGGCCGGCGACGAACTCCTGCACGCCGCGCCCGATCGGGTCGCCGTCACCCTGGACACCTTCCAGCCCCGCGACGGCGACGTAGTGCGGCAGATCGCCGGCCTGCCCGAGGTCGCCTCCGTCGACCCGGGCCTGCTCACGGGCGGCACCGCTCGCGCCGGCGGCCACCAGATCGACCTGGCCATCGAGGTCCTCGCCGCCCGCCCCGCCTGGACACCGACGCTGACCAGCGGCACCGTCCACGGCGGCATCGTCCTGGCCGACAAGGCCGCCCGCGATCTCGGCGTGCACGCCGGCGACACCGTCACCGTCGAACATCCCCGAGCCACCGCCACCGGCCTGCGCACCGTGCAGACCCCGATGCGGGTCACCGGCATCCACCCCAACCCCATGCGGATGCTGGCCTATCTCGATCAGGCCTCCGCCGGCCCGTTCGGTCTCACGGGCGCGACGAACCTGCTGACCGTCACGCCCGCTGCCGGCGCCGGTCCGGAGGCAGTACGGCGGGCGTTACTGGCCGTCCCGCACGTCGCCTCCGCCCAGACCGCCCGTGCGGCGACCGACGGCATGAAGGCCAGCCTGGACGAGTTCGTCGGCATTCTGCAGGTCGCCGCGGCGGTCACCCTCCTGCTGGCGCTGCTCATCGCGTTCAACACCACCACCATCGGCGTGGACGAACGCGCCCGCGAACACGCCACCATGCTCGCGTTCGGCCTTCCGCCCCGCACCGTGCTGGGTATGACGACCGTCGAAACCGTGCTGGTCGGCGGCGCCGGCACGATCGCCGGCATCCTCGGCGGTTACGTGCTGCTGCGCTGGCTGACCGTCACCACGATCCCGTCCGTGCTGCCCGAGATCGGCGTCACCGCCATGCTCTCCACCCGGACCGTGGTCGAAGCGCTCGCGCTCGGCGTGCTCACCGTCGCCGTCGCGCCGCTGTTCACCCTGCGCCGGACCCGTCGGATGGACATCCCTGCCACCCTGCGCGTCATGGAATAGCCGGGACCTTCTTCGTGGCGCGGGGTCCATGGACCCTGGTGTCGTGGTCGCGGCCGGCACGACGGTCAAGGCGTGGCGACGAGGAGCTCCGCGAGCGGTTCGCCATCCGGCCGGAGCGACGGTGAACCGGCTCGGTGGGCGGCCGGGCGTGTGTCCTGTCTGGACAACCTCAAGGTGGCCCTGATCGCCGCCATCATCGCGATGCACGCCGTACTCGGATATGCCGGCTCCATGACGGCGTGGTCCTACACCGAGGTCCGCGAGGTGACCCTCAACCCGGTGGCCGAGGCGGTGCTGCTCGTACTGGTCACCCCGTTCGGGCTGTTCATCATGACGTTGTTGTTCCTCGTCGCCGGGCTACTGACCCCGCCGTCGCTGGAACGCAAGGGCGCCGGGCGGTTCGTCCGGGACCGGTTGCTGCGGCTGGGTGTGCCGTTCCTCGCGTACGTCGTGGTCGTACAGCCGACGGTCATGTACGCGTTGGAGCACCCGTTGGGCAACGCGCCGGGATCGTACTGGGACAACTTCGTCGACGACGAGGGCGCTATGGACACCGGCCCGCTGTGGTTCGTGGGTGTTCTGCTGATCTTCTCCCTCGGGTACGCCGGCTGGGTTCGGGCCGGGCGCCGGCGCGCCACGGCGCCCGGACGCCGGACGATCAGGATGGGCCGGTTGCTGCTGGTGGCCGCGGTGGTGGCACCCGCGTCGTTCCTGATCCGGCTGGTCTACCCGTACGGCGGTGACAGTGGACTCACCGACCTGAACTTCTGGCAGTGGCCGGCATGCCTCGCAATGTTCGGGGTGGGCATCACCGCCGTACGCCAGGGATGGGTGGAACGGATTCCGGACCGGGTGTATCGCGACAGCCGCGCGGTGGCGGTCGCGGCCGTCGCCGCGTCGCTGGTGTTCCTGGGCGTGGTGGGTTCGCTGGATCGGATCGACGACATGATGGGCGGCCCGCAGTGGCCGGCCGTGGGGTTCACGGTGGTGGAAACGGTGCTGGCGGTGTTCGGGCCGGTGTGGCTGCTCGGCGCCGCCCAACGTCACCTCGGAGCACTTCGGCGCTGGGCCGGCCCGGCGACCGTCCGGAGTGCCTACGGCGCGTTCATGGTGCAGACTCCCGTGCTCATCGGGCTCGCGGTCGTGCTGCGTCCCGTCCCGCTGCCGGCGGAGGCGAAGGCACTGATCGTGGCGACGGTCGGCGTCGCCGTGTCCTTCCGGCTGTCTTGGCTGCTGATCAGCCGGATCCGCGGGCTCGCCCGGGTCCTCTGACCCGCTCGTCAGGCACCTCCGGCGAGAAAGCTCTCAAGCCAGGGCAGGCGTGCGCGTCGGTGTCGACGTAGCACAGCACGTCCGCCGGCAGTATCCGGGACATCGCCCGCGCGGGGTGTTCGTGCCCGGCCCAGGCGTCGTCGATGCCGCCGGTTCCCGGGATCACAGGATCCGTCGCAGCGGGGCTCGCCTCAGTCGACTGGCCAGCCAGAAGCTGGCCAGGATGCCGAGCGCGGCCACCGTGGCGCCCTTGGCCTCGGCCGGCCACGTCACCGGACGCAGAGCGATCGCCAGGGTGAGCAGCACCGGCGCCTGCAGGGTGAAGGCAATGTACGAGGAGCGTGTCCAGGTGGTCAGCGCGGTTCCGGTCAGCCGGCGCTGCGCCAGGCCACACAGCCATACCGAGCCGGCGACCGCCAGCGCGCCCTCCACGCCGGCCAGCAGGAGCGCCGGCCAGTGCCATCCGCCGAGGTAGGGGGTGGCGTCCGCGGCCACGTCGGTGACCCCGGCCGCGATCGCGGCCCCCGGCAGGGCCGCGACGATTATGAGCACGGCCCAGCCGCACGCCTGGTACAGCCGGCCGGGAACCTCGGCCAGCCATTCACGGCGTCCGGCCGCCACGCCGAGGGCGAACATGCCGATGCACTGCGGCCACTGCCACAGGTGCAGGTCGAGGATCTGGGTGCTTCGGGCGGGGAACCAGAGCCGTACCACGAAGGAGGCCAGGGTGATGGCGCCGGCCACCGCGACCAGGTGGCGTCCGCGCAGCGGAGCCGGCGGCCGGGATGGGCGCCGGACCGACCGTGCCGCGGCCCATCCCCAAGCGGCGTATCCGAGCGAGACGTAGAGCAGTACCTCGCCGAACCACATCGGTCCGGAGTCGAGGAACGGCTGCCGGTGGCGAAACTCCCACCAGTACGAGACGTTGTGGCCGGCGGCCAGGTAGGCGAACCACATGAACAACGGCCAGATCACCAGAATGAACGCGGCGACCGGCACGCCGAGCTGCAGAAGGCGCTCGACCGCGAATCGGCCGGGTCCCCTGCGGGCCATCGCCGCCTGGCTCACCAGGCCGGATACGAAGAAGAAGGCGCCGATCAGGAACAGGGCCGAGGGCCCCAGTATCGCGGTGAGCACCCACTCGACCCGCGGGGCCATGGTGACCTCGTTCACCTCGTCGTACGGCCATCCGCCGATCGCCAGGTACCCGAGCAGGGCATGCCCGCCGATGATCCAGGCGACCATGGCGGCGCGAACATTGTCCACGTACGCCAGCCGGCGTGGCGGCGGGCTGCTCGCGCGCCGCCGATCATCGACACCGCGGCCGGGATCCCGGCCCGCATCCTCGGCCACGGCCTCGACGACACCACCAACGGCCCGGCCTGTCCAGGGCCGGACGGCTCCCGGTCCGTGAGTTGCTCGCGGACGATGGACTGACACGTCGGCTCCTGCGGCGACACCCTCGCCGATCGTTACGAGCCGCGTTTCACCTGGGCAAGCAGGAAGTCGGTCACCGCCGGGGCGAAACCGGGCCCCAGCTGCGGCACATGCGGACCACCGCTGATCGTCCACGCCTGGACGGTCGAGCCCCCGGCGCACCCCTGGGTGTACGCCCGTACCTTGGTCTCGGCCCCCGGCAGGTCGGCGACCAGGTCGAGGTCGGGGGACTCGCGGCCGTCCCCTGAGCACTGGTTGTAGCCCCGCCACTGGTCAACCACGGCGGCCGCCGACGGATAGGTCACGCCGTTGATCTCGCCGCCGTCGAAGGCGATGGTCTCGTCGGCGCTGCTGTGAACGGCGAGCACGCTGACCGGTGCGGACGGCCGGCACTGTGCGGGATCGTTCCAGCCGGCGCCGTTCAGGGCGACGATCGCGGTGACCTGGTCGGCGTGATCACAAGCCATCCGGAACGCCATGAACCCGCCGTTCGAGTGTCCGATCAGATAGACACGGGCGCGGTCCACCCGGTACGAGTCCGCGATCGCGGAGATGAGCTCGCTGAGTTGTCGCGAGTCGTCGGGCTTGGCGCCGGTGAAGGCGCAACACGCGTCCGTGGCGTTCCAGAAACGTTCACCCTGGTCGTCGGTCGATCCGTCCGGATAGGCGTAGATGAACCCGTGCCGCTCTGATTCGGGGGTGAGCCGCAGGTAGGTCTCCAGCTCTTGCGCGTACGAGCTGTAGCCGTGCAGCGCCAGGATCACCGGTGCGGGCCGAGCCGGATCGTAGGAGCTGGGTACGTGCACAGTGACCTCACGGCCGGCGAACTCCACCGTGGCGGTGCCGCTGCTCGGCATCGCCGTCGGGATACTGGTCGAGGTGCGCGGGTCGTCCGTCGAGCAGCAGGCCAGCATCACCGCCGCCGCTGCCGCTGCGGCACCTGTCCGAATCGTCCGCCATAGTCGATCAGTCATCGCACCTCCCGATTCGGGACGCCACCTGAGCCTACCGGGATTCGTGCCCGCCGTGTGCCGCTGAGGACCTCATCGTTACCTCGCAGGTCGGCCGGCGCAGCGTCACGCCCCGTGAACCGGTCCGGGGGCGATACAGGCCGCCCGGCACGCGTCCGGCCTTGCTCCGCGCTGTGGGGCCTGCCGGCGACGGTCCAATGGCCCTGACGCGAACGGTCGCCGCGTCTGATGGTGGGGACATGGCCACGGGGCAGCACCCGAACTCCTCCGCGCTGGCGGAAGTCATCCGGCTGCGCCCGTTCCGGCGCCTGTGGCTCGTCTTCGGGTTGTCGTCGCTGGGGGACTGGCTGGGCTTGCTGGGCACCTCGTTGTTCGCCTCGGCTCAGATGAGCTCGCCGGCAGGTCAGGGCGCTGCCTTCGGCGCGATCATCGCCGTCCAGCTGCTGCCGTCGCTCGTGCTCGGGCCGGTCGCCGGCCTGCTGGCCGACCGCTTCGACCGGCGGCGCACGATGGTGGTTGTCGACGTGGCCCGTTTCCTGCTGTTCGCCTCCATCCCCACGGTGGCCCTGCTCTCGGACAGTGACGCCCTGGTCGTCGGATGGGCGGGTATCGCCTCCTTCGCCGCTCAAGCCGGCGCGATGGTGTGGAACCCGGCCAAGGAGGCGGCGGTGCCCAACCTGATCCCACGCCACCGGCTCGAGATCGCGAACCAGTTGACCATCATCACGACGTACGGGATCACTCCTGTGCTGGCGGCCCTGTTCTTCGCGGCGGTCGCGAGGCTCCCGAGTCTCGGCAGCACCGATGCGGCCGCCTTCGCGCTCTTCTTCAACGCTTTGACCTTCCTCGCGTCGGCCGTCGTCGTCTACTTCGGTGTGCCGGAAATCTCCGGAAGGCCCTCCGCCGCCACAGCGCCCGCCGAAACATCCCGTGAAGCGCTGCGGACCGGATGGCTCTACTTGACGGGAACCCCCCTGCTGCGCGGGCTGACCATCGGGTTGCTGGGAGCCTTCGCCGGCGCGGGCATCGTGGTTGGCGGCGCACGCTTCTACAGCCGGTCGCTCGGCGGCGGCGATGCCACCTTCGCGCTGCTGTTCGCCGGATTGTTCATCGGGTTCGGTCTGGGCGTGCTCGCCGGGCCGCGGCTCGCCGGGCAGGTGCCGCGGCGCGTGGTCTTCGGCCTGTCCGTGCAACTGGCCGGCCTGGCGGTCGTCCTGCTGTCCGTCACCGCGCGTCCGGCGGTGGCGTTCGCCGAAGTCGTGGTCGTCGGGTTCGGCGCCGGGCTGGCCTTCCTCTGCGGGATCACCCTCATCGGTGGTGAGGTCGACGACGCCGTACGGGGAAGGGTCTTCGCGTTCGTCCAGACCGCCGCCAGGGCCATGTTGCTGCTCGCCGTGGCCGCGGCCGGCGCCCTGGCCGGAGCCGGATCACCGCATCGGGCAGTCCTGGGCCCGTGGTCGGTCTCGCTGGCCGACAGCCGCCTGCTGTACGCGGTCGCCGGTCTCAGCGGCATCGTGGTCGGGCTGGTCGCGCTGCGGCAGATGGCCGGTGAGGACCTCGTGTCGCTGGGCCGTGCGGGGTGGCGTGCGCTCGCCCGGAGGCCGAAGGGCCACCGCAACCAATCGCCTGACAGGAGTGCGAGATGACACACAACGATTCCGATATCCGAGACGTCGACATCGTGGTGGGTGTCGACGGATCGCCGGCCTGCCTGGCCGCTTTGCGGTGGGCGCTGGCACAGGCCCGTGCAACGGGAAAGCGGCTGCACGCCGTGTGCGTCTGGGAACTGCCCCCCTCCTACGGCTGGACCCCGGTTCCCCCGTCGGAGAACATCGCCGTGGCGGCGGGCAAGATGCTCAGCGAATCGGTGCGTCAGGCGCTGGGCCCCGGATCCTTCGACGTGGACGTGCTCGAGAGCGTGGTGTGCGGGCATCCCGCCCAAGTGCTGATCGACGCGTCGGCTCACGCCGCCCTTCTGGTGGTCGGGTCACGCGGGCATGGTGGCTTCGCCGGGGCGCTGCTGGGTTCGGTCAGCCAGCACTGCGTGCAGCATGCGCACTGCCCCGTGGTCGTCGTGCGAAGTGATCGCTGACGCGCTGGTTGCCGCCGCGGGGGACGCGGGCGGGAAGGCGGCGCTGTGGTCTCGGCTGCCGGCGGCGGGGCGCCGACTTCGGGACTTCCGGCCCTGTTGCGCGGACCCGTGCGACCTCACGGTGGGACGAAAGGGCAGATGCCGAGAGGAGGTCGCAATGGCGAACCTCGACCTGGCCGATCCGCTCCGCGAGACTGCGCTGCGCGACGCGGAGGTTGTCACCTGCTCGCGCGCGCGGATAGCCGGTTTCCAAGCGGTGGTACGCGTCCCCGAGCTGCGGCACTGGACCCAGAACGTGTTGCCGGACGCGGCCGCGGCCCTTCGCCGCCGCGGCGCACGGCCAGTCGGACCACCGATCGTGGTCCTGCGTCCGCGTTCTGACGGAGCCATCGAGGTCACGGCGGGCTATCAGATCGATTCCGCGTCCCCCGCCGATGGGCTGGGCTGCGAGATGCTGCCGGCCGGACCCGCCGCGCGCGCTGTTCACGCCGGTCCCCACGAGTCGTTGCTGTCGGCCTACGACAGGGTGCTGGAACGGCTGACCGTGCGTCTGCGGGGAACAGTTCCGGTCATGTGGGAGGAATATCTGGTCGGGCCCGAGCTGACGGACTCGCCGGCCGCATGGCGTACGGCGGTGATCTGCCCGCTGAACGACGTGGCGGCATGACCCGGGTTGGCTGGGAGTGCCGGAGCACAAGGAGGACGAGGGAAGGGAGCCGTCATGTCGACCTCGATCCGAGACACCGGACGCGCCGTCGCGCTGACCACCGAGGATGTGTGGTCCGCTGTGCGACGGGCATCGTTCGCGGTGCTCAGCCATGTCACGCCCGCTGGGGCGCCACGGTCCAGCGGTGTGGTCTACGCCGTCGAGGACCGGCGGTTGTTCGTGGCTGTGGGCAAAGACAGCTGGAAGGCGCGGCACATGGCCGTCGACGGTCTCGTCGCGGTGACCGTCCCGATCCGGCGGGGTGGCCCGCTGTCTCTCATCTTCCCCATCCCGCCCGCGACGGTGAGCTTTCCCGGGGTCGCGGTGGTGCATCCCGGCGATCATTTGGCGGGCATGCCGAACCTGTCACGGCTGGTGCCGCCGCAACGGCGAGCCGATTGCTCGATTCTCGAGATCCGGCCCACCGGCCACTTCGTCACGTACGGGTTGGGGGTGCCTCTGCGGGTCATGCGCGACCCGGTTCGCGCCCGTGGCCGTGTCGCGACAGGCTGATCGGGCGCGGAGCAACGGGCGGCAGGCACGCCGCCCGTTGCTCCAGCGGAACAGCTGTCACGCCGCGACGGCGATGCCGATGCGGCGGATGTCGCCCGGGTGAGTGCACTCGAGCACGATCCGGTTGCCGGGCTGAGCGCGCATGACGGTTCGGTCGGGAGCCCATCGGATGCGCTCGGTGGGTGCGGCCGGCGCTTCCGTCTTGGCGACGGTGGGTCTCGCGGCTCGTCGGCCGCCTCGTTCCGCTCGGTCGTCCCGTCCGGCGCTTCCGGTGGGCTCACCGCCAAGCATCGTCCTGTGGCCGCACCGTCGTCAGGGCCATAGGTCCTGATGACGTGGCGGGCGCCGGCCGCGGATGCGTTCCGGTGCGTTGCGGCCGGTCGGGACCATCGGCGCCGGCGGGCTCCGGTCACCGGCCTGCCCGTGGCGTGGATGGCGCCCAGGGGTAACGAACCCGGTCGCCGGGACCTTCGGCTCTGGCTTGTGGGAGGCGTGTGGGCTGCGATGGGGGTATCGACATCGGAGGAGGGAGCAGTCATGGTGCACACCCGGAACTGGACGATCGAGGTGAGCATCACCGAGAACGAGGATGAGCGCCGGACCCGTGCCGTGGCCGTGTTGCGTACCGGTGTGCGGTCGCCGTTGCGTGGTGAGGGTGAGGCGCGTCGGCGTCCGGCCGACGTGGAGGTTCCGGAGATCGGCGACGAGCTGGCCACCGCTCGTGCTCTGGCTGATTTGGCCTACCAGTTGCTCGACGTGACCGCGGGTGACATCGAGCAGTTCACGCACCGTCCGGCCCACCTGTCGTCCTGAGGCCGGCCATGACGCCGGCCCCGTCCCAGCGACCGATGCCGCTGGCGGCGCGGGCCGGCGTACCCGGCAGCGGGCACAGGCCGCGGCCCGTGCCTATGGCGAGGAACGTTTCCGCCGCGATCCATTGTGGAACCGGACTTGAGGTCCTCGCGGAGGAGACCCCACGCAGAAGCCCCTCGAAGGGGAGACCGATCGCTCGGAGGTCAGTGATGACGACACGCCAGCTGGACAACGCGCCAGGGCCGCCGAGGCGACTGCGGGGCAGGCCGCTGTTCAGACGGTGGCTGCTGACCGTCACGGCAGGGGAGTTCGCCGGCTTCGCCGTTCCGGCAGTCGTCGGCGCGCTCACCGCCCAGGCGCCGGTCCTGCTCGGCCTGGCCGCGATCCTGGTCGCCGGCGCCGTGGAGGGCACGATGCTGGGACTGGCCCAGGCCATGGTGCTCAGGCAGGTGTCGTCGCGCCTGCCCGCGAGGCGGTGGGTGGCGGCGACCGCCGCCGGCGCCGCGCTGGCGTACCTGATCGGGATGTCGCCCTCCGCGCTGGCCGATCAATGGAGTGAGCTTCCGCCGGCCGTTCTTGTCGTCGCCGGATCGGTGCTCGGCATGGCTCTGCTCGCGACGATCGGGACGGCCCAATGGCTTGTCCTGCGGTCGGTGCGGCCTCGATCGGGAAGCTGGATCGTGACCACGGCGGTGGCGTGGCTTGTCGGCCTCGGAGTCTTTCTTGGCTTCGCGACGCCTCTGTGGCGGCCCGGTCAGCCGCTCGCCCTGACGATCGCGATCGGGGCCGCCGGCGGCCTGCTGATGGCGGCGGTGACGTCGGCGATCACCGGCCTTGCCGTCCGGCGGCTGTTCGGCTGAGCGACAGGCTGGCCGCTGCTCTGCCGGCCACTGCCGAAGGACCTGAGCTTCGGCGCTGGACTACCCTTGCTTCCCAGGCGTGGCCCGGAGGACTCCTCCAGGCCACGGCTGTTCCGCCTGTTCAACGCCGGCTCAGTCTCTCCATCTCGGTGTGGATGGCCTCTTCCGACGGGTCGGAGCTGACGTAGACGTCCCACACGTGGAACGCGATCCCGATACCCCAGCCAAGCAGCGGGAACATGGGCCAGTAGAACCCGCCAGGGGTGGTCAGCAGCCAGATCCCGTTGAGGAAAAGGTTGACCAGGACGTACGAGAGCAAGTGGGCCTGCAGATCTCTCTTCTTGCGCAGGCGAGTGATCGCGGCCGCCCGTAGGTCGTTGCTCATGGCCGGCCTCCTTTCAGAACCGAGTCTTTGCCGATGCGCTGGCGGACCCGGCCGGGGATGAGGTGACCGGAGCCGCTGTTCTGGTGCCGTGATCAGGTGCTCAACCGCGGGTCTGGAGGGACTCCGGCACCGGCGCTGCTGTCTGCATGGGGATCACCACGACCGGGCACACCGCGCGGCGGATGGTTTTGTCGCTGACCGATCCGAGCACGGTGTGCCGGATGCCGCTGTGTCCGTGACTGCCCAGCACGAGCAGATCAGCGGCCCGGCTGCAGGCTCCGAGCACCTCGGACGGGCTGCCTTCGATCACCTCGGCGGCGACCGGCACGTGTGATCCGTGGCTCGCGAGCAGGGCCTTGATCTCGTTGTCGAGCAACCGGGTGGCGCGTTCCTTGGCCTCTTCCGGGTTTGTCGCGGTGACCGGGCCGAACTCGAGGCCGTCCCACGACCACGCGATGACGGCCTGGACCGCGCTACCGCGGGCATCGGCCTCCCGCAGCGCCCACTCCAACGCCCGGCGACCGCCCTCGGAGCCGTCGACGCCCGCCACGATCAGGTGCTGAGTGCTCATTCCCTTCACCTCCACGAGGAAGTTCCTGTCGTGAGAGTCTCTCTCCCGGACGGCCGGCCATGTCAGGGCTGAAAGTCCCGCACCGGGCGCGTTCGTCACCTTCGGAGCGGCGACGGCCGGCGTCCCACGATCCAGTACCGGCCGCCCGTGTCCCGGCGGGCGAGGTCGCCGGTGAGATACCAGCCGTCGGCGAAACGGCCGGCGGTACGTCCCGGGTCGTGCATTGTCGTGCACGGCAAGCCCCCACCGGGTGTGAGAAACAACCGGCTGCCGGCCGGGCCGCCGAATCGAGCGTGCCGGGTTCCTCGAACAGGTGCGTGGCGCCCGGCACGACCTCGATACGATGTGGGCAGTTCAGCCGTGCCGCCGCGTTCCGGTTCAGGGCGAGCACCGTACGATCGAGACCTCCGACGATCAGCAATGTCGGGGCCCGGACCTCGCCGAGCCGGTCGCCGGCCAGATCCGGCCGCCCTCGACGGCGCCGTCCGGCACCTCGACCTCGCGATCAACGGCCAGGCGGCGGCGCAAGGTGCGGTCGGCCGCATGGTTCATCAGCACCAGCACCTCGTGGTCGGTGGTCGGCCGGAAGTCCTTGTAGTACTGGCCCACCGCGCCGAAGCCGGCAGGACGCTCGAGACAGATGACCTCGTCCGCCACGTCGGCCAGACCCGTTACCGCGTCCGGCGACCCGACGGGAGAGGCCAGGACGACGCGCGCGGCGCCCAGGGCGCGTGCCACCCGGCACGCCGCTCGTGCGGTGGAGCCGGTGGCGATGCCGTCGTCGACCACGATCGCCGTACGCCCGGCCAGGCGCACAGGCGCGCGATCGCCACGCAATGCCTGCAGCCGCCGCTGCACCTCGACCCGCGCATGCGCCTGTGCGGCGCCGAGTTCGTCCGGTTTCACCCCGGTGCGACGGACTACGCCACGGTTGACCACCGAGGTGCCGGCCTCACCGACCGCTCCCATGGCCAGTTCCGGTTGCCAGGGGACGCCGACCTTGCGCACGATGATCACATCGAGGGGCGCATGCAGCTTCGCCGCCACCTCGGCGGCGACGGGCACGCCGCCCCGCGGCAGCCCGAGCACCACTGTGTCATGATCCGGCAAGCAAGCCAGTCGCTCCGCCAAGCGGCGGCCGGCGTCGACCCGGTCGCGAAAAATCATGGTAAACCCCCTTTTTCAGCCGTTCCGTGGTTTGGCCCCGTTCAGCCCGGATGGCCGAACGTCTCCCGGACGGACCATGTTTTTGAACCGGCGGTATGCGGCATCGAGCCCGCGCAGGGCAGCTGTGAGCAGCCGGGCGGCGAACTCCGCGCCGAACAGGGGTCTCCGGCAGATCCGCCATCAGCGGATGGGGCGCGGGACGGTCGGACACCGTCAACGTCCAGGTCATTGCCGTCTCCCCGGTGCGAACTCCTGCTGCCCAGAGTGGACGTGACGACGGCCGGACCACAGGGCCGAAGGCCCTCAAGAGCGGGTCGTGCGCCCGCTGCCAGGCGACGCGCCGCTGCCTAACGTGGGAGGGAAGTCCAGGGGGAGGTAACGATGTCCGTCAACACCTCGGCTCCGAGAACGACCACTGCGCGTACGGGATATGCCGTCGCCGCCGCCGTGAACGCTGTGCTGCTCTACCTGATCAACGGGCGTCCTGGCTGGGAGGTGGTTCCTTTCCTGACCGCTGACATGGACGACGTCCTGACGCTGATAAATGTGTCCCTGGTGGCCGGGCTTGTCGTCAACCTGATCTTCCTGGCGTGGCCCGAGCCGTGGCTGGTGTCCGCCGGTGGCCTGGTCACCGTCGGGATCGGACTCGCCGTGCTGTTCCGCCTGTGGCAGGTTTTCCCGTTCGACCTGGCCTCGGGCTGGACGGTGACGGTTCGGGTGGTCCTGATGGTTGCCATCGTCGGTACCGTCATTGCCGTCCCCGTCCAAATCGTGTCGCTGGTCCGTGCAGTCCGGAGCCGGCCGCGGATGTAGTGCGTCACGGAGGCGAGCGGCCAGTGACGGGCCAGGCGCGGTCGTCATCCACCGGTGCGCATCAACGCCCAGACGATCTTCCCACCGGGAACCCGGGTGGCGCCCCAATGGGTGCTGGAGGCGTCGACGATCAGAAGCCCTCGGCCCGAGCCGGGCGGCACGATCATGCCGGTCGGCGGATTGTGGTCGATGGTGTGCGGCAGGACCCGGCTGCCGTCCTGCACGGCTATCCGCAGGTAACAGCGGGTGTGCGCGACCATCACCTCGAAATCGGTGGCGGCGTGCTGGATGGCGTTGGCGGCCAGTTCGGAGGTGATCAGCCGGGCTCTGTCCCGCAGGGCGGTCAGGTTCCAAGCCAAGCAGGCCTCACCGGTCAGGGCGCGGGCTGCTGCCGCGCTTGCCGGTACGGGTGCCAGGTGCTGCCGCCGCCAGCGTGGCACGTAGGCGCGCACCGCCGTCATCGCCTGCCAGCGATCGTCGTAGAGGGCCACGAACATCCGGTAGGCGCTGAGCTCGCGCCGGATGCACGGCTCGGCCGCATACAGCAGCACAGGCACACCCCACGTCTGCTGCGCGGCATGGCTGGCCACGGGCAATACCAGCACTTCCCCCGGTTCGGACTGCGAGAGCCCGGAGAGATCGACGACAACGGCCGCCGGGCACTCCGCGGCCGCCTTCCCGATCGCGGAACGAATCGTTGTCTTCGTTGCTTTCGTCAGTGCACCCGAGACCATGACGGTGGTGATGCCGCTTTCCAGGTCTCGTTGCGTCGTGGTCCTCATCGCCAGGCCCTCCAGGAGCCGCAATGGGCGAAGTAGCTGCCTTCTGGCAGGACGGCTCCGTCCGCTTCACCGACGGCTCCACTCTTGCGCGGCGCGGCGAAGAACACAATGGTGAGTGCGAGGCAACAGGCTGCAGGATGACCGAGGCGAGCAGGCGCGCCCGCACGTCGAAGGGCTTTCGCCCCTGTCGCCGCAGGTCGCGCCGCGTTGTCCTGAGATGGTGGATCGAACACAGGCAGCCACCCTCGGCGACTCGCGTCATCGTGGTCGCGGACCGGCCGCCGTCGCGCGCACCTTCGAACCGATCGACGAGGATCGGGTGGAGGCGTTGCTGCGTGAACTCGACGGGCTCCGGCCCGGCAGCGTCCGCCACCAGCTCGTCCGCGAGAGGATCATCGACCTCGCGCTGCCTCTCGCGTTCCGTCTGGCCACGCGTTACCGGCATCGGGGTGAAATGGACGAGGATCTTCGGCAGGTGGCCGCCATCGGCCTGGTCAGCGCGGTCGACAGATATCGTCCCGGCGCCGGGCGTGGATTTCTGGCCTACGCCGTGCCGACCGTGGTGGGCTCTCTGCGCCATCACCTTCGTGATCACGTGTGGAGTATGCGGCCGCCTCGAGGCATTCTCGAGCTCCGGCGCTGTGTGACGACGGCGGAGGACGAGTTGACACAGCGCCTGCACCGGGAGCCGGCCGACGCCGAGCTCGCAGCACAGCTGGGTCTTCGGACCGTCGACGTGCTCGCGGTGCGGCAGTCGGCACGGTCCGGTCACTTCACCTCGACGGAGTCCTTGGCTCCGGACAACCCACGGCTCGCGGATCCCTGGGACGGCTTCGAGGCCGCCGACAACGCGCTCATCCTGCGAGCCGCGCTGGACCGGCTGCCCGCCAGGCTCCGCGAGATCGTCCGTTTGCGGTTCTGGGAGGGGCGGACGCAGTCCGAGATCGGCGCAGCCCTCGGACTCTCGCAGATGCACGTCTCCCGCCTGCTGGCCCAGGCCCTGCGCCTGCTGCACGACGGGCTGACCTCGCCGACGAACGCCGGAGGGAACCCGGCTCGGCCTGGTCAGACAGGACCTTCGGCCCGTGCCGCTCGGCCGGGACGCTGCCACAGTCGCGGAAGAGATAGCCCGCAGTTCGCGCAGGAGGTCCTGTCATGACGCTGACCATCGCCGGCCTGAAGGCCGCGGAAGTGCTCGATTCCCGGGGACGGCCCACCCTGGCGGTGACGCTGCGCCTGCCTGACGGACGCCAGGTGCGGGCCGGGGTGCCGTCCGGGGCGTCCACCGGCAGCCGTGAGGCGGTCGAGCTGCGAGACGGCGATCCGCACCGTTACGGGGGCAAGGGCGTCCTGCGGGCTGTCGCGAACGTGAACGAGGAGATCGAGAATCTTGTCGCCGGACGCCGGTTCGTGGACCTGGCGGCCGTGGACAGGGCCCTGATCCAGGCCGACGGCACCGCAACCAAGGCGCGGCTGGGTGCGAACGCCATCGTCGGCGTGTCGATGGCCGCCGCCCGCGCGTTCGCCGTGCTCGCCGACGAGCCGCTGTGGCGTTATCTGACCCCGGCCGGGGTTCTGCCACGGCTGCCAGTTCCGCACTTCAACGTCGTCAACGGCGGCATGCACGCGCCGAACCGGCTCGACTTCCAGGAGTTCATGATCGCCCCGCGTGGGGCGCCCAGCCTCGCCGAGGCGGTCCGGGCCGGCGCCGAGGTGTACGCCGCCCTGCGCGGTCAGCTGTCCGGCAAGGGATTCGCCACCGGGCTGGGTGACGAGGGCGGTTTCGCGCCTGAGATCGAGGCTCCGGAGGACGTGCTGAGCATGCTGGTCGAGGCGATCACCGACGCCGGCTACGAGCCGGGACCGCATGGCGTGGCCATCGCGCTCGACCCGGCGGCGAGCGAGTTCTACCGCGACGGTCGCTACCACGTCGCGGGGGAGCGGCTGACCACCGACGACATGATCGCCCGTTACGAGGCGATGGTGGAGCGCTTCCCGGTGTGGAGCATCGAGGACGGCCTGGCCGAGAGCGACTGGGACGGCTGGGTCCGGCTCACCGAGCGGCTCCAGGGCCGGGTGCAGCTCGTCGGGGACGACCTGCTGGTCACCAACCCGGACATCGTCGCGGACGCCATCGCCCGCAAGGCCGGCAACGCCGCCCTGATCAAGGTGAACCAGGTCGGCACGGTGACCGAGACGCTGGAGACGATGCGACGGTGCCGTGCGGCCGGCTGGGCGCAGATGGTCTCGCACCGGTCCGGCGAGACCGAGGACGCCTTCATCGCGGACCTCGCCGTCGGCTCCGGCTGCGGCCAGCTCAAGACCGGCGCTCCGGCCCGCGGTGAGCGGGTCGCCAAGTACAACCGGCTGATCGAGATCGAAGCCGCCGGCAACCTGCCGTACGGGCCACGCCGAGCAGGAGGGGATCTGTGACCTCCGACGGTGGCTTCACCGCCTGAGCCTGTCCCGGCCGAAGGCGCGTTGGGCCGTTGGACCCATCCCGCACACATACCCCCCAGGGTATGCTGGAGCAGTGAAGGAAGGCGATACAAATCTGGTGCCGGGTCCGACCGGCAGGAAAGGAAACGCCGTGAGCACGACAGCCCTGACGATGGAGACGTTCGAGCAGACCATTTCCGGCGACGGCATCGTGCTGGTCGACTGGTGGGCGTCCTGGTGTGGCCCGTGCCGGCGCTTCGCCCCGGTCTTCGAGCAGGCCGGCCGGAAGCACGACGACATCGTCTTCGCCAAGGTCGACACCGAGGCCGAACAACGTCTGGCCGCTGCTGCCCGGATCTCCTCGATCCCGACGCTGATGGCCTTCCGCGACGGCATCCTGGTCTTCTCCCAGCCCGGCGCGCTGCCCTCAGCAGCCCTGGAGGAGCTGATCACCGCCGTTCGCGGACTCGACATGGATGAGGTCCGCAGCAAGGTCGCACAGCAGAAGACCAGCGGCGCATCCGCCAAGGCGTCCACCTGAGCAGTCCTTGCCCCGATGGCGCGAGCATGTACAGACGCGGCGAACGCGCAATTGCCTGGTCGCTGGTGACGCTGCAAATGCTGCTGCTGGCCGGGCTGCTCGGACTGCCCGGAGGCCGTGTGTGGTCCGCGCCGGGATGGCTGATCGCCGTCTCGGCGGGGGCCATCGCCGTGGCCGCGGTTGTCGCCGTGGCCGGTGCTCTGCGGCTCGGCTCCGGCCTGACGGCCTCGCCGCTGCCCTCGCCCGGCGCCCAGTTGCGGACGGCCGGGGTGTATGCGTGCGTCCGTCACCCGATCTACAGCGCGCTGCTGCTCGGCGGGGCCGCAGTGGTGGTGCTGAGCGGCCGTGCGTCGCGGGTGTGGGTCTGGCTGGCGTTGCTGGGCTTGCTGTGGCTGAAGACGCGGCTGGAGGAACGGGAACTCACCGCGCGCTTCCCCGGCTACCGCACCTACGCCGCCGCCACCCCGCGACTGGTCCCCAACCCGCTGCGCTGCTGGAAGCGACCTGCCTGACGTGTGTCAGGAAACGCTGACGGTTCGTACGATCGTGTAGGCGGCGACGAGCAGGATCAGTACGGCGAAGGCCCGGGTGGCGATCTTCTCGGGTACATGGGCGGCGGCCTTCTTGCCGGCCGAGCCGGCCGCCATCGCGGCCAGCGCGAACGGCACGGTGGTCGCCCAGTCGACGTGCTCGTAGCCGCTGCGGGCCGCCAGCGAGGCGAGCGAGTTGATCGCGATGATGACCAAGGAGGTGCCGACCGCCGCGGGCATCGGCAGGTCGAGGACCAGCACGAGCGCGGGCACGATGACGAAGCCGCCGCCCACGCCGAGAAATCCGGTCAGGAAGCCGACCACCAGCCCGGCGGCGACGATCTTCACGGTGGTCCGGGTTCGGGTCCCTTCCGCGTCGTGGGTCTGCTCGACGGTGCCGGCCGACCGGCCGGTGACCGGTCGGGTGGTGGCCGGCGGCGGCTGAGCGCGTTCGCCGCGGCGGGGCTGCACGAGCATGCCGGCCGCGGTGACCACCATGAGCCCGGCGAACCCCAGAAGCAGGATGCGCGGCGGTACGTGCCGGTTGGCGAACGACCCGGCCACGGCGGCGGCGATGCCGGTGACGCCGAAGGTGAGGCCGGTACGCCAGCGTACGTTCCCGGCTCGGGCGTGCCCGGCGGCACCGGCGATCGCGGTGGCCCCGACGATGATCAGGCTGCTGGTGGTGGCATTCTGCGGGCTCTGTCCGAGCAGGTAGACCAGCGCCGGCACGGTGAGGATGGCGCCGCCACCGCCGAGTCCGCCGAGGATGACGCCGATGACCAGGCCGAGCCCGGCCGCGGCGAACAGTGTCATGGCTGTGCCCCGGCTTCGGCGCGAGGCGGGGAAGGAGAAGACGGCTCCCGGCGGCACAGTTCCCGACGGTGGATGGCGACCACGGTGCGGACCGACAGCGCAGCCACCAACAGGCTGACCACCGCCAGGGTCAGGACGGCGGCGGTCCTGTATCCAGCGGCGCCGGGCCGTGACGCGCCTGCGAAGGCGCCGGCGAGCGCGGCGAGCGGGAACGTGTACGCCCAGGCGGACAGGGTGAACGGCAGTCTGCGCAGGGCGCCGGCCTGCACGAGCAGGAGGAGGGCCTGGAAGGTTGCCAGGTGCAGCAGGATCCGGGCCGCCGGATCGGTGACCGTCCCGCCGAGTCGGAGCCAGGCCAGCTGGGCGACGGCCGGCGGAGCAACCAGGATCGCCAGCGTCGGTGCCAGCCGTGGCGGTAACGGGCCATTCACGAAGAGCCGGTTGAGCACGATCGGCAACAGCGCGATCCAGTAGCCCAGGCCGATGGCGAAGAAGAACCAGGAGATCTCGGCGGGAGCGTGCGTGGTCCCGGCAAGCGGGACGACCAGGTTGCCGACGACCGGGATGAACCAGGCCGGATGCACGTGACCGGGTTCGAAGCGGGAGTCGGCAATCCACACCCGGAGCACGTCCAGCGTCAGGACCAGCTGGACGGCGGCTCCGGCCCACCACAGCACCGCCGACAGCGACCGCGACGTGCTGAGCAGCGCTGCGGCCAGGATCAGCAGGGACACCGGGACGGTGGCGGCGAACGCGAGCATTACCGGGTGCCGCCATTCCCGGCGCACCGCCACCGGGTATCGGATCGCCTTTGTGCCGTAGGCGACGCCGACGACCGCGAAGACCGTCAGCGACGTCCAGGCGAGGACCTCTCCGGGAAGGGGGGACAGGTCGAGGGCGGCCGCCGTGCGTTGCCACGCCAGCGCGGTGCCACCGATACCCATCACGGTGGCGAAGACGCTCACCGGCAGATGGGCGAGACCGTGAGAACTCGCGGGGATCGGGGGCAGCGCTTCCATGGCTGGGGTCGCCGGGTTGGTGAGGTGAAAGGTCATGGCTCCTCGATCAGCATCGGCGGAGGAGAGGACTGGCGCCGCGCCGGGCCGGCCCGGCGCGGCGCGGCGTTCCGGTCAAGCGCGGCCGCGAAGCATGCCGCGCCAGTAGAGCTGCGGGAGCCCGTACCGTTTGAGCAGGTACATGTCGTAGCGGGGCCGCATGGTGTCGAGGAACGGGAAGCTGGGCCGCGGCGTAAGGGTGTAGTCGAACTCGGCGAGCAGCATCCGGTTGTGGGCGGTCACCACCGGGCACGAGGTGTAGCCGTCGTAGCGGGCCTCGCCGAGCGTCCCGCGCCGGGCCGCCAGGACATTGGTGGTGACGACCGGCGCCTGTTTGCGGATGGCGGCCCCGGTTTTGGAGGTGGGCAGGTTGGCCGCGTCGCCGAGGGCGAAGACGTCGGGCCAGTCCGGGTGGCGCAGTGTGTGTTTGTCGACTTTGAGGTAGCCGTACGGGCTCTCAGGGTCGGCGAGCGCGCTGTCGCGGATCCAGTCGGGGGCGCTCTGCGGTGGCGCGGTGTGCAGGACCTGGAATTCGAGTTCTTCCTTGGTGCCGGTCGCGGTGTCGAGCAGGACGGCGCGCCGGTTCGGGCCGTCGACCTCGGCGAGTTCGGTGTTGTGGCGTACTTCGATGCCGTATCCGGCGGCGATCTTCTTGAGGACCTCACCCCAGTCGGGCTGGCTGAACATGGCGGCGGTGGGCAAAACCATGATCAGGCGCATCCGGTCGAGCAGCCCGTGGCGGCGCCAGTGGTCGGCGGCGAGGTAGGCGATCTTCTGCGGGGCGCCCGCGCACTTGATCGGGCCCGGCGGGGTCACGAAGACAGCGGTTCCGGGCTCGGCCCCACTGATGAAGTCCCAGGTGCGCGGGGCGAGGTCGGGGCGGTAATTGCTGGCCACCCCGTCGCGGCCCACGGACTCGGCGAGGCCGGGGATCGCGTCGAAGTTGAGCTGGATCCCGGGGGCCAGGACCAGCTGCTGGTATCGGAGAACACTGTCGTCGGCCAGGGTGACTGTGTGCGCCTCGGGGTCGACGGCGGTGGCGCGGTGACGGATCCAGGTAACGCCCTTGGGCATGACGGCCGCTTCCGAGCGAGCCGTCGTGCCCATTGGGACCTGGCCGGCGCCGACCAGCGTCCACAGTGGCTGGTAGTAGTGCACGTCGGAGGGCTCGACGACCGCCACGTCGGCGACACCGGCGCGCCGCAGGCGGGCGGCGACGCTGATGCCGGCGGCGCCACCGCCGACGATGACAACCTCGTGCCGGCGGGCGCTCATCGATCGACTCCCCGGTCCGGACGCGTTGCCAGGTACCAGTCGGTGAGCTTGACGTCGTGGTCGGCGAGGCGGGCGTCCAGTTCGTCCTGGGTGGTGGGCGCGCCGAGCACGACGTCGTCGCCCGGCCGCCAGTTCGCCGGGCACGAGACGCCGTCACGGTCGGAGGTCTGCAGGGCATCGACCAGGCGCAGGACCTCGGGGATCATCCGTCCGGCGTTCATCGGGTAGTACAGCACTGCCCGGACGATCTGCTCCGGGTCGATGACGAACACCGCGCGTACGGCGGCGGTCTGTGAAGTGTTCGGGTGCAGCATGCCGTAGGCGCGGGCCACCTGCATGTCGAGGTCCGCGATGATCGGGAACGGGATACGGACGCCGAGCTTGTCGGCGATCGACCGGGTCCAGGCCAGGTGGCTGTGGACGGAGTCGATGGAGTTGCCGAGCAGGGCGGCATCGCGGGCGGCGAAGTCGGCGGCCAGTTCGGCGAAGGCGATGAACTCGGTGGTGCAGACCGGGGTGAAGTCGGCCGGGTGGCTGAACAGGATCAGCCACCGTCCCGCATAGTCGGTCAGGCGAACCCGGCCGTGCGTGCTGTCGGCGTCGAACGCCGGGGCGTGGTCGCCGATGCGGGGCAGGGCGGCCGGGGCTCCGGCGGAGAGGTTGTCGGTCATGGAAGTCGTGCTCCTTGCGGCGAGGTCAGGCGGTGGTGGGCTGGTGGGCGGCTTCCCAAGCCAGATAGCCACCGAGCAGGTCGGAGACGTCGGGGTGGCCGGCGCGGCGCAGCAGGCTGGCGGCGACCGACGAGCGGTAGCCACTGCGGCAGCAGACGACCACGGGCCGGTCGGTGGGGATCTCGGCCAGCCGGGCGGGTAGCTGGGCGAGCGGGATGCGCCGGGCGCCCTCGACGGCGCCGGCGGCGACCTCGCCGGGGTTGCGCACATCCAGGACGATCAGCGACCGTCGGGCGGCAAGCGCGGCGCTCAGTTCGGTGACGGTCAGCCGGCTGGCCCGGTCGATCAGGTCGGGCACGGTGAGGAAGGTGGCCTCGGGCTCGCGCAGGTAGCCGGCCACGTTGTCGAGGCCGATGCGGGCGAGCCGGGTGACGATCTCTTCCTCGCGGTCCTGGGCGGCGACGATGAGAATGCGGTCGCCGGGTTTGACGACGGTGCCGGCGGTCTCGGCGAAGCGCCCGTCGGCCGGGACGTTGAGCGAGCCGCGCAGGTGGCCGGCGGCGAAGTCGGGGGCGTCGCGGGTATCCAGGACGACGGCGCCGTTGGCCTGCTCGGCCCGGAACTCGTTGAGGGCCAGCGGGGTCGGCGGCTTCTCGAGGTCGAACAGCGGATGCTCGCGGCGGTTGAGAACCGCGTCGTGCACGAAGTAGCCGGGCGCGGCGGGTTGACCCTCGGTGACCAGGGCGAGGAACTGCTCGGCGCTCATCGGTGCGCAGGCGTAGTTGGTGGCCCGTTGCCGCCCGATGGTGGAGGCGCGCTCGGTGGACAGGTTCTTGCCGCAGGCGGATCCGGCGCCGTGGGCGGGGAAGACCCGGACGGTGTCGGGCAGGCTCATGAGTTTGTGCTGCACGCTGTCGTACAGCATGGTGCCGAGTTGCTCGGCGGTGTGGCCGAGCGAGGCGAGCAGGTCCGGACGGCCGACGTCGCCGATGAACAGGGCGTCGCCGGTCAGCACCGCGTACGGCACCTGGTCGCCGGCGTGCTCGTGGACCAGGATGCTGATCGATTCCGGGGTGTGGCCGGGGGTTTCCAGGACCTGCAACGTGACGTCGCCGAGGCTGATGCGTTCGCCGTCGGCCAGCTTGCGGATCGGGTAGTCGGCCTCGGCGCGCTGCCCGTACCCGATCCAAGCGCCGGTCTTGGCGGCCAGCTCGAGGTGCCCGGCGATGAAGTCGGCGTGGAAATGCGTGTTGATGACGGCCTCGATCGTCAGGCCGTGCGCTTCGGCGTCGGTCAGGTACTCGGCGACGTCCCGGCGCGGATCGACGACCACGGCCCGGCCGGTGGTCTCGTCGGCGATCAGATACGACGCTTGGGAAAGGCAGTCCAGGTAGTACTGGTTGAAGATCACGTTCTCCTCCACGAAAGTCGACCGGTCTTCAATATACCCCGGGGGGTATGTGATGAAGGCAGCTGAAGGTCCTTGACCGGTGGGACCAAAGTCCCGCCCTGGCCGAGGTGTCCCGGCCGCGAAGCAGTTGGATGTCAGCCGTGCCGACGGTTGTCGCGCACGACTGCGACCGGGCAGGCGCCGTGGTAGATCAGATACTGGCTCACCGATCCGAGCAGCAGGCCGACGAAGCCACCATGACCGCGGTCACCGACGACCATCAGCTGGGCCTGCCGTGACCAGGAAGTCAGCACCTGCCCGGTCGCGCCTCGCCCCAGCTCAGGCCGCACCGACAGGCCCGGGTGGCGGTCGCTGAGACCGTCCAGCGCCGCGGCCAGCTGCCGGCCCTCTTCGGCTTCGAGCAGGTCAAGGTCGTAAACCAGCGGTATCTCCGCCCCCGGAGCGGCCGGCGACGGCGTACGCCACACGTGCACGGCGACCAACTCGACGCTGCGGTGGTGTGCCTCTTCGGCCGCGAACTCGAGCGCACGAGCCGACCTCGGTGATCCATCGACCCCGACGACCACGGGACCGCCAGTTCTGGCGTGCCCCCGCACGACGATGACCGGGCAGCTGCCGTACGTAGCCAGCTGCGTCGCGACCGTGCCGGCCAGAATGCCGTCGAAACGTCCTCGGCCCCGGTCGCCTACGACGATGAGGCCAGCCCGGCGGCTGCGTTCGAGCAGGACGAACGCGGCAGGGCCGTCCGCCACCTCGGTGGTGACCGTGACACCCGGCGCCGCCTTCGCGGCGCGCACTCCGGCCTGCTCGACGACTGCGGCGGCCTCGGCCCGCAGCAGGGTGGCCGGCTCAGCGGCTCCCGGCGCCGCGGGCCGGGCCGCAACCAGCGCCGGCGGCCAGGCGAAGGCATGGACGATGTGCAGACGAAGACCGCGCAACTCGGCTTCGTGCGCGGCCAGGTCAACGGCGTCCAGGCTTGACGGTGAGCCGTCCACGCCGACAACCACCGGTGCGTCAGCGAATGTCGCCATCTCGACCTCCTCCCGTGGCGCGAGCCGGCCCGGACCCGGCGACCGTTCACGCCACCGCATGCTGAGTCCCGAAACAAGCATCACGCCGAGCGAGCGTGCTTCAGCAGGGCCTGAGGTCCCGATTGCTCAGGCACCCGCGGTCGCCGTCGGCGGTTCAGCCGGGGAACAGTGCGAACGCAAGATGTGGCCCGGTATTGATCGGCCCGCCGACGTCGGCCGCAACAAGGACCAGGCAGAGGCGCCAGCAGCCTCGACACGAGGTCCGCGCGCCGAGGCTGCTGGTGGCTGTGCCGCCGGAACGGTCAGGGCAAGCTGACGTGGCCGCCCTTCATCTTCCACAGGTAGTACTTCTCGAAGGCCAGCTTGAAGGCGTGGTTCTGCGGGCCGGGGATGAGCACGCCGTGTTTGCGGGGCGGGAGCATCTTGTCGGCCAGGATGAGCACGCCGTTGTTGCCGGCGTCCATGACGCACACGGCGGGGATGTCGCCGAAGCTCTTGTGGGCGCCCGGCTGCTCGCCGCGGATCTGAGCGGCGACGTTCTTCGCCGCGACGTGGGCCATCTGCTCGGTCGGCAGACCGGTTTTGGGCACGCCGACCGGGGTGGGCGTGGTCCAGGGCGCTTGCACGGCGGCGGCGAGCCCGACCGCGTAGATGTCGTCGTACCGTTTGCTCTGGTAGGTGTCGCGGACCTCGACGTAGCCACCGGTGTTCGTCAACCCGTCGGTGCGGCGCAGGAAGTCCTGGCCGGCGAACGGGGGCACGATCATCGCGAACGCGTACGGAATCTTGCTGCCGTCGGCGGTGACGACCGCGCCGTCCTCGACCGTGCTCATGGCCACATCGGTGCGGAAGTCGATGTTCTCCTTGCGCAGGAACATTCCCAGCAGCTGCTCGCCGTGCGGCAGGCCGCCGATGCCGAAGTGGCCCAGGAACGGCTCCGCGGTCACGTACGTGATCTTCGCCTGCCGCTTCAGCCCGGCCTTGCGTAGCTGGTAGGAGGTGTTGAACAGGAACTCGTACGCGGCGCCGAAGCAGCTGGCGCCCTGTGTCGCGCCGATGACGATGTCGCCCGGCGCCTGGCGGAACCGCTTCCACGCCTCGCCGGTGCGGACCGCCGCGTCGAGGGAGGTGATCCAGTTCGAGTTCTCCCGCAGCCCGTCGACCGCGTCCAGGTTCTCCCGGGTGCCGGTTGCGATGATCAGGTAGTCGTACGGGAAGACCTTGCCGGACGCGGTGCGCACGGTCTTCGCGGCCGGGTCGATCAGGTCGGCGGCGTCGCGGACGAATTCGACGCCGGCCGCCTCGAAGGTCGGTGCGACCGGGAAGGTGATGTTGTCCGGGGTGCGCTTGCCGAACGGCAGCCAGATCAGCGACGGGTTGAACAAGAACCGGTCGCGGTCGCTGAGAACCGTCACGTCGACGTCACCGTGCAGCTCGTGTTTCACCGCGATCGCCGCGGTCAGCCCGCCGAAATTTCCGCCGAGGACCAGCACTTTGGAACGCATTTCCGGCCTCCTTCGCCTCCGGCGTCAAAAATACCTAGGGGGGTATCGATGCTCGTAGGGGCGAAGGTCCCGCATCCTTCGAACTTCACCGGCCGGAGGCTGCGGGTCAGCGACCGAAAAGCCGGGCGAGGAACCCGGTCGACGGCTCTTTCTCGTGCCCGGCGCAGCGCTCGGCTTTGGCCACGCCCCGCATGACTTGATCCACGTGCTGACCGCACCCGGCCCAGGTGGTCTTGCCGCACTTGCGGCACGTGACCTGACGGCACATTTCCCTGTCTCCTCACCGTCGACGACTGCCTCATATACCCCCGTGGGTATGACGATAGCAGCTGAGGCCGGGCCGCCCGGACGCATTGCCCAGCTCGGTGTGGTGCCGGTGGACCCCAGGCGCAGGCCGCGGCCGTGGAAGTCGGTCGCCCCGTGCGGCGTGTTCGCCTGGTGCGGATTCTCATCCGACTCACATCCTGGCGTGTTGTGATGGTCGGGATGACCCGCATCCTCGTCGTCGACGATCAGCCCAACATCGTTGACATGCTCGCCACCGTGCTGCGCTTCCACGGCTTCGCGGTCGACACGGCCGGCACCGCCGCCGAGGCGCTGAAGCGGGCCGCCGAGCAGCGGCCCGATCTGGTGCTGCTCGACGTGATGCTGCCCGACGGCGACGGCCGGGACGTGTGCCGGCGGCTGCGTGGCGACGGCGTCACGGCCGGTGTGGTGTTCCTGACCGCCCGGGACGCGCGGGACGACCAGATCGCGGGGCTCACCTACGGCGGCGACGACTGGATCACCAAGCCGTTCGACGTCGACCTGCTGCTCGCCCGGGTGCGGGCGGTGCTGCGCCGCACCGGGGCCCCCGCCGTCGCGAACCGGGTCCTGCGCTACGCCGACGTGACGCTCGACCCTGACAACCTCGAGGTGCGCCGGGCGGGCGAGCCGGTGCAACTTTCCCCGACCGAGCTGAAGCTCCTGCGCTACTTCCTCGAGAACCCGGCGCGGGTGCTGTCCCGGCAGGAGCTGCTGCGGGCGGTGTGGGAGTACGACGTGGAGGCGGGCTCCAACGTCGTCGACACCTACGTCGGCTACCTGCGGCGCAAGCTCGACCGGCTCGGGCCGTCGCTGCTGGTCACGCACCGCGGCTTCGGTTACGCGCTGCGCGAGTCGAAGCCGTGACGCTGCGGCGCTCGCTGCTGATCGTCGTGGCCGGGCTGACCGTGGCGGCATTGCTGATCGTCACGGCCACCGCCGTGCTCGGCATGCGGCAGTATCTTCTGAACCGCACCGACGAGCAGCTGGCCGCGGCGGCCGTGCTGGCCCGATCCCGCACCGAGCTGCTGGTCGGCGACCCGGAAATGCGCGGCGAGGCGATCCGGCAGGTCGTCTCTGTCACCGACTACGTCGTCGAGATCCGCACCGCCGGCGCCGGCACCATCCGGGTGGTGTCGGGCGCGCCCCTGCCGGCGAGACCGCTGCTCGACCAGGCCTCGGCCGCGGGCGAGGAACCGCAGAACGTAGCCGGTTATCGCGCCGTCATCACCCACGACGGCGACTACACGGTGCTGGTCGCGCTGTCGTTGCAGCCGCTGCGCGATACGGTCCAACGGTTGCTCCTGGTCGCCGGGGTCACATCATTGATCGTGCTGGCGTTGCTGATGCTGATCGCCCGGCTGCTCATCGCCCGCCGCCTGCGCCCGCTCGACGCCATCACCGCCACCGCGACCGACATCGCCGGCGGTGACCTCGTCCGGCCGGTGCCGTCGCTGGCCGGCCCGCGCACCGAGGTCGGCCGGCTCACCTCGGCGATCAACAAGATGCTCGCGCAGATCCAGGAGGCGATCGGCGCCTGGCAACGCTCGGAGAGCCGGATGCGCTCCTTCGTCGCCGACGCCTCTCACGAGCTGCGTACCCCGGTCACCTCGATCCAGGGGTACGCGCAGCTCATCCGTACGGGGGTGGTCGACGTGCGGGAACGCCCGGACGTGCTGCGCCGGCTGGAGGAGGAGGCGACCCGGATGGGAACTCTGGTCAACGCGCTGCTCTACCTGGCTCAGCTCGACGCCTCCCCGGAGCTGCGGCGGGCGCCCGTCGACCTCGCCCGGCTGGCCCGGGACGCGGTGGCGGACGCGTCCGCCGTCGAACCGGACCGGCCGTTGTCGGCCGAGACCCCGGCGGAGTGCGTGGTCACCGGCGACGAGGATTCTCTGCGCCAGGTGCTCGCCAATCTGCTGGCCAACGTGCGCGCTCACACGCCACCGGGTGCTGCGGCGGTCGTCCGCGTCGGCCCCACCCCGGACGGACGTTTCGTGCGCGTCGAGGTCACCGACGAGGGGCCGGGCATGGACGCGAAGACGGCCCGGCACGCGTTCGAGCGTTTCTGGCGGGCCGACCGGGGGCGCACGGCCGGCGGCGGCGCTGGGCTCGGGCTGGCGATCGTCGCCGACGTGGTGGCGAGCCACGGCGGCAAGGCCGGCATCGACGGCTCGACCGTCTGGTTCACCCTGCCCCGCGATTCTTGACGAACTCTCATCGTCCTCGCATCCGACCGGCATCCCGGCCCGGTTCGCTTGACCGCGTGCCCAGAAAACAAGTGATCATCGGCGCGGTCGTGGCCGCCGTCCTCGCGCTTCCCGTCGCTGCCGATCGGATCGCCGCGTCCGTCGTCGAGCATCGGCTGGCGTCGCGGCTGCAGTGCGCGGCCGGCCTCGAGACCGCGCCCGACGTGCACCTCGGCGGCTTCCCGGCGCTCACCCAGCTCGCGAGCCAATCCCTCGACGAGATCCGCGTCCAAGCCCGGGACGTTGCCCTTTCCAAGATCACCGTAGGGCGCCTCGAAGCCGAGGCCGAGCACGTGAGCCTCACCGGCGGCAGCGTCGGCGCCGGCGCGGTCACGGTCGACGCGACGATCCCTTACAGCGAGCTGACGGGCCTCGGCACCAGCAGGACGAACGGTTCCGGCTCCGAGGACGGCGGTCAGAGTTCGGAGGGCGGCGCGGCCGGGACCAGGGGCGGTGGCAAGCGTGGGGGTCTCACCGCCGGCGACCTGCGGATCGTCGGGGCCGATGGCACGCAGCGGCTGGTCCTGCAGGCCGACGTGACGGTGCGGGGCCTCAAGCTGCCCGCGACCGTCTTCGCCGACGTCGCACTGGCCGGCGATCGGCTCACGGTCACCCCGGCCGAGGTCGAGCTGTCGTCGTTCGGTCTGCGCCTGCCCGCCTCACGCCTGCCCGCGGCCACGTCGCAGGCGCGCACCGTCGACCTTCCCGCGCTGCCGGGCGGCCTCACGTACCGGTCGGTGTCCCCGGCCGCCGACGGCCTGCGGGTCGTCGCCGGCGGCACCGATCTGCACCTCGAACCCAACGGCAAGACCAACAGGGACAAGACCTGCGGAGGTACGGCGTGAGCACCATCGAGGACGGCCCGCTGCACGCGGTGATGGGCCGGGTAGGGCGGTTCAGCACCCGCCGGCCTTGGCTGGTGGTGGTCGCATGGCTGCTTGTCGCCGTCGCGGTCGGCAGTCTCGTGCTGGCGTTCGGGCGGGTCACCGATGAGGACGCCTCGCTGCCCGGCTCGGACGCGCAGCGCGGCCGGGACCTGCTCGCATCGCACTTCACCGGCTCGCAGAACGCCACCGGCCAGGTGCTGTTCCGCTCGCAGGCCGCACCGCTGGACACCGCCGCCGTCGCCGCCACGTCGCAGCGGATCGCGGCCGTCGAGCACGTCGACGCGGTCGGCAAGCCGGTGCTCAGCACCGACGGCCGCACCGGCTATGTCGACGTGCAGTTCGACGTCGGCCCCCGCGACGTCACTCCGCAGCTGACCGGCGAGGTGATGGACGCCGCGGCCACCGCCGGCCTGGAGACCCTGCCCGCCGGCGCCCTGGCCCGGCCGGAGAACGACACCCGAAGCAGCGAGGCGTTCGGCCTCGTGGTGGCCCTCGTCGTGCTGGTGATCGCTTTCGGCGGCCTGCTCGCGGCCAGCCTGCCGCTGCTGACCGCGATCATCACGCTGGTCTGCGGCGTCGGCGCCATCGGCCTGGCCGGCCACCTCACCGGCATCCCGTCGGTCGCCACCACCCTGGGTACGATGATCGGACTCGGCGTCGGAATCGACTATGCCCTGTTCCTGATCACTCGCTACCGGGCCCTCCTCACCGCCGAAGATCAGTCGGCCCCGGCCGCCTCCGGGACGACCTTGTCCGGGCAGACCGCCGCGGGAGCTGACGCCGCGAAGGCCGATGCGTTGAGGGCGCGGCGGCGAGCGGCGATCGTGGCCGCGGTGGCCTCATCGGGCAGCGCGGTCGTCTTCGCGGGCGGCACCGTGATCGTGGCTCTCGGCGGGCTCGCCGTCGCCGGCGTGCCGATCCTCGCCACACTCGGGTGGACGGCCGGCCTTGTCGTGCTGGTCGCGGTCGCGTCGGCCACCACGCTGCTGCCGGCCCTGCTCACCCTGGCCGGCGGGCGGGTCTCGGCGCAACGCCGGCGGGACCGGCCGTCGTTCTGGGGGCGGCTCGCCGACCGGGTCACCCGGCGGCCCTGGCGCTACGCCGTGACCAGCGCGCTGCTGCTTCTTGCCCTGGCCGCGCCCGTGACGGCCATGACGCTCGGGCAGACCGACGCGGGTGACGACCCGGTGGGCACCGACACCCGGGCCGGCTACGACGCGATGGCGGCGGGATTCGGGCCGGGCGTGAACGGGCCGCTCACGGTGGTGGCGTCCCTCGGCACGCCGGCCGCCTCGGCCGCCGACGCTCGGCTCACCCAGCTGTCGGCGGAGGTGGCCGGCACGCCCGGGATCGCGTCGGTGCAGCCGGTGCGGCTCTCCCCGGACGGGACGGTCGCGTCGATCCGGGCTGTACCCACAACCGCGCCGAGCGATCCGGCTACCCGGCAGACGGCCGACCGGCTCGGCGACCTGCGCGTGGGCGAGACCTTCGTCGCGGTGACGGGGCAGACGGCCATCCGCGGCGAGCTGGCCGACCGGGTCGGCGCCCGGATGCCGTACGTCATCGGTCTGGTCGTTCTGCTCAGCGCCCTGCTGGTGTTCGCCGCCTTCCGCGCCCCCGTCGTGGCGGCGAAGGCCGCCCTCATGAACCTGCTGTCCGTGGGAGCCGCTTATGGGGTGCTGACCGCCGTGTTCCAGTGGGGATGGGGCGTCACCTGGATCGGGCTCGACGGGCCGGTACCGATCGAGGCCTACGTGCCGATGATGCTGTTCGCGCTGCTCTTCGGCCTGTCCATGGACTACGAGGTGTTCCTGCTGACTGCGGTGCGCGAGTCGTGGGTGGCGAACGGCGACAACGCCCGTTCGGTACGCGACGGGCTGGCCGGCACCGGAGTCGTGATCACCTCCGCCGCCCTGATCATGGTGTGTGTCTTCGCCAGCTTCGTGCTGAGCCCGACACCTGTGGTGAAGATGATCGGCCTCGGCCTGGCCGTCGCGATCGCGATCGATGCCACCGTTATCCGGGGTCTGCTGGTGCCGGCAACCATGGTTCTGCTCGGCAAGGCGAACTGGTGGACACCGCGGCGCCGCCGCCGGATCGCGGAGCCGGCGGAACCGGAGACGCTGGAGCCGTCCGCCCGGTAGGAGCCCGCGCGGAAGCGCCCCGCCTCCGTGACCGGGGGCCGGGCGCTCTCGTGCGGCTGCCGGCTGTTGAGCATCTTGTGCATATGTACCGCGTACAGGCGGCAATGATGTCCAGGCCGTCCGCACCCGCCCGGACGCCGCTACCGCGCGCTGACGCCGGGCACGAAGGTCGAGGTGGTCGTCGATGCAGGCGCCGCTCAGCCGAACGCCTGCGCCACCACCAGGCCCAGCGCCGCCGCACCGAACCCCGCCACCAGCGATGCCACCACGTTCACCATCGCGTAGAACAGGGCGCCGTCCTGCAGCAGCCGCAACGTCTCATAACTGAACGTTGAATACGTGGTCAGTGCCCCGCAGAAACCCGTGCCGACCAGCGCCGCCACCGCAGAGTCGGTCGGCAGGCCGGTCACGACACCGAGCAGCAGCGACCCGGCCACGTTGACGGTCAAGGTGCCCCACGGGAACACCGAGTCGTGCCGGGACTGAATCAGCCGGTCGGTCAGATACCGCAACGGTGCCCCGACGGCCGCGCCCACCGCCACCAGCAACCAGGTCACCGCGGCTCCCGGCCGACGTAGCGGACAACTTCGACGGGGTCGACGATCACCAGACCCTCGGCGATCAACTCGTCGAGCTCCGGCAGGAAATCGCGGACCTTCGCCGGCTCGTCGACGATGATCACCGCGACCGGCAGATCCTGCGACAACGACAACAGGCGTGTCGTGTGCACCCGGTTCGACGCCCCGAACCCCTCCACACCGCGCAGCACCGTCGCCCCGGCCAGCCCGCACCGGTGCGCCCGATGCACGATCTCGCTGTACAGCGGCTTGTGATGCCACGTGTCGGATTCGCCCACGAACACCGTCAACCGCAGCGCTGACCCCTGCAACCGCATCACCGCTCACCCACCCTCGCCGACCGCCACCGCACCAGACCGGACATCGTTACCGTGCCGGCCCACACCGCGAGCAACGCGCCGACGACAGTGACCGCCAGATACAGCAACCCCAGCTGCGGGACACCGGCCGCCACCGCCTTGTGCGCATCCACGACGTAGGTCGAGAACGTGGTGTAGCCGCCCAGCACCCCCACGCCGACGAACGGTCGCAGCAGCCGCCGGCCCGGCAGGACCTCGCTCACGATCACCATCAGCACACCGATCAGCAGGCACCCCGACACGTTGATCACGAACGTCGCCCACGGGAACCCGCCGGCCGGATGCGGCCACAGCAGACCAAGCCCGTACCGGGACCACGCACCGCACACACCACCAGCGGAAATCGACGCCAGCACCGGCCACGGACTCTGCCGAAGCTGGGTGCGCACGGCCGGAACATGCAGATCGACATCGGCGTCCATCGGAGCCGGCACACGCTCACTCACGAATCGATCCTCCTACCAGGGCGCACGCGGTGGTACTTCGATCCGCGGCCCCGGACCTGAGCACCGGACCAGCGGACACTGCTCGCTCTTCGTCCCCCTACGTGGCGATTTCCTCATGACGCAACGACTTCGAGCGCCCGTTCCACGGCGGCGCTCACCTCGTCGAGCGTGCCGTCGACTCGGGCGCCGTTGAGGAAGAATGTGGGCGTGCCCTCGGCGCCGCTGTCGTGGGCGCTGCGCACGTCGGCCTCGACCTGGGCGGCGATGACGGCTGTGTCCAGGTCGACGAGGAAGCGGGACACGTCCAGACCGGCCGAACGTGCGATCTCGGCCAGCGCTCCCTCGTCGAGGTCGTCGGCGGCGAGCAGCCGGTCGTGGACGGTCCAGAAGTTGTCCTGCGCGGCGGCGGCTTCGGCAGCCTGGGCGGCTCGGCGAGCGTACGGGTGGATGTCGTCCAGCGGTAAGTGCCGCCAGACATACCGTAGGCGGGCCGGGTGCCGGGTGAGCAGGCCGGCGATGACCGGAGCGGCTTGGCGGCAGTACGGGCACTCGTAGTCGCCGAACTGGACCAGTTCGACAGGGGCGTCGAGCGGGCCTCGGTGGTGCTCGCCGGAGGCTTCGACCGCAGGTTGGAGGAGGGTGGTCTCGTCAGGTGCGGTGCGCCGGCCGGTCAGCCGGAACAGCAGCCAGCCGAGGCCGGTCGCGGCGACGGCGGCGGCCAGGATGCCGATCTTGGCTTCGTCGCGGACCTGCTCATCGGTCAGGGCCAGTTCGGCGATGAACAGCGACACGGTGAAGCCGATGCCGGCCACGGCGCCGACCGACAGCACCTGCGGCAGGCGTACGCCGGAGGGCAGCCGGCCCAGGCCCGTACGCACGGCGAGCGCCGAGGTGCCCCAGATGCCCAGCGTCTTGCCCACGACCAGGCCGGCGAACACGCCCAGCGTCACCGGTGAGGTGACCGCCCGTGACAGCACCTCGGGGCTGAGCACGACGCCCGCGTTGGCCAGCGCGAACAGCGGCACGATGAGCAGGCTGCTCCACGGCCGCAGCAGGTACTGCAGCCGGTCGTTGGACGACACCGCACCCTGCGCCGCGATCGACAGTGTCCGGGCGGCTTCCGGGCCGGGCTCGCGGCGGAACTTCCGCAGGATCCGCTCGAGCCGGTCCAGGTCGGCTGTGCGGGCCAGGAATGCCGGGGTGAGCAGGCCGAACGCCACCCCGACGATGGTCGGGTGCAGCCCCGACTCGACGGTAGCCACCCACAGGGCGACACCGACGACGAAATACGGTGTGGCCCGCCAGATCCCGGCGGCGCGCATGGCCAGGACGACGCCGAGCAGGGCCGCCGCGGCCAGCAGGGGCGCCAGATGCAGCGATTCGGTGTAGACGACCGCGATGACCAGGATCGCGCCGATGTCGTCGACGACTGCGAGGGTCAGCAGGAAGACCCGGACGTTGGCCGGGCAGCGGGGACCGATCACCGCCAGGACGCCGAGGGCGAAGGCGATGTCGGTGGCCATCGCCATGCCCCATGCGTGCTGGGCCGGAGTGCCCACCGTGATGACCGCGAAGACGACTGCCGGCACCACCATGCCGCCGCCGGCGGCCAGGATGGGGACCAGCGCCGCTCGGCGGTCGCGCAGATCGCCGAAGCTCAGTTCGCGGCGGATCTCCATGCCGGCGAGCAGGAAGAAGAACACCATCAGGCCGTCGTTGACCCAATGGCGCAGGTCCTCGGCGAGGTGCGCGTCGCCGAACCCGATGGTGAACTCGGTCCCCCACATCGCCTCGTAGCTGCCGCCGGGGAGGTTGGCCCAGACCAGTGCGAGCACGGTGGCGGCGAGAAGTGCCGCGGCGCCGCGGGTCTCGGTGACCAGGATCGTCCGGACCCGGTGGTCCAGGCGAAGTGTCCGGTCGGTGCGCGGTAGCTGCCCGCCCTCGGAGATGCGGCGCACGATGCCGGCAACGCTCATCGTCGCGGTCCTTGGTGACGGCGGAGCTTCCGCATCAATTTTCCTGTACCCCTTGACCGCCGCGTTCGGCTCACTGCTGGTAGACGTCGGGAATGTTGTCGCGGTTACGGTCGACCTGCTCGGCCTCGTACAGCTGCCGGTAGGTGCGGTTGCGCATCCGCAGAACAACGGTGGCCATCAGCGCCGCGGCCAGCGAGCCGAGCAGTACGGCGACTTTGACGTGATCGTCGCTTTCGCTGCCGGTGCCGAAGGCGAGTTCACCGATGAGCAGGGAGACGGTGAAGCCGATGCCGCCGAGCATGGCCAGGCCGACGACGTCGATCCAGGCCAGCCCGGTGTCCATCTTGGCGCGGGTGAACCGGGCGGTGAGCCAGGTGGCCAGGGTGATGCCGATGGGTTTGCCGACGATCAGGCCGGCCATGATGCCCAGGGCGATCGGGTCGGTGATCGCCGAGGTGAGTCCGTCGAAGCCGCCGACGGTGACGCCGGCGGCGAAGAACGCGAAGATCGGGACGGCCACGCCGGCGGACAGGGGGCGGAAGCGGTGCTCGAAGTGCTCGGCGAGTCCGGGGCCGTCGCCGCCGTCGTGGCGCAGAACTGGCACGGCGAAGCCGAGCAGCACGCCGGCGACGGTGGCGTGCACTCCGGATTCGTGCACCAGGGTCCAGGCAGCGAAGGCGAGCGGTAGCAGCAGCCACCACGAGCGGACGCGTCGCTGCACCAGCAGGGTGAACAGGCCCAGGGGCACGAGCGCGGCCAGCAGCGGAATGATCGAGAGGTTGGCGGTGTAGAAGACCGCGATGATGAGAATGGCCAGCAGGTCGTCGACCACGGCCAGGGTCAGCAGGAAGGTGCGTAGCGCCGAGGGCAGGAACCTGCCGATGACGGCGAGCACGGCCAGGGCGAAGGCGATGTCGGTGGCGGTGGGGATGGCCCAGCCCTTGAGCGCGCCGCCAAGGTTGAGCACGACGTAACAGAGCGCCGGCACGATGACGCCACCCAGAGCGGCCGCGACGGGAACGGCGGCCCGTCGGGGGTCGCGCAGGTCGCCGGCGACGAATTCGCGTTTGAGTTCCAGGCCGGCGACGAAGAAGAAGATCGCCAGCAATCCGTCGGCGGCCCAGGTGCCCAGCGAGAGGTCGAGGTGCAGCGCGGACGGGCCGATCTTGTAAGCGACCAGGGCGTCGTAGCGTTCGGACCAGGGGGAGTTGGCCCAGACCAGCGCTATCACCGTGCCGAGCAGCAGCAGGACGCCGCCGATCGTTTCCTTGCGCAGGACGTCGGCGATGCGGCGGGCTTCGGTCCACGATCCGCGGCTGAAGAGACGAGGTGCCTGGGTCACAGGTCGGGCTCCCATTTTTTGGGGTCGGGTCAGCACTTGCCGACCAGACTTCCCGGCGCACCAGGAGTTACCCTACCGGGTCGGCGGCGGGTGCGCTGTGATCCAGGTTGTACGTCAGGATCGCAGGTCGCGGGACCGGTAACCTGCGATACCGGCAACTGTCAGGGCCACGGCCACACCGAGCATGACGGCGGTGGGGAGCCAGTCGACGCCGGTCAGGGGCACGGGCGCCAGGTGCGCGTAGGGGGAGAGGTCGCGTACCCATGCCGGCGCGGCGATGCTTTCGGCGGTGACGAGCAGCAGGAAGCCGCCGAGCGTGGGAAGGCCGCCGATGACGCCCACCCATCGGGGCGCCCAGCCGGTCGCCAGGACGGCCGCTCCCAGACCGATCAGGATCACCGGCGTGGTGTTCCACACGCCGTGCAGGGCCGCCGTCACAGGGAGGTCGCCACCGATGGCCTTGACTCCCGCCCACGTGGCCAAGCCGGCCACGGTGACCAGCAGGGCGGCGGCCACGGCGGCCGCGGTGATCTCAGCGCCGATCAGCCGGGCCCGGCCGACCGGCTGAGCGGCCAGCAGGGCGAGCCGGCGGTCTGTCTCCGCCGCAACGAACTCGCCCATGCGGACGGCGGTGAAGCCCCCAACGGGCATGGCGAGCAGCGCGAACAGCGTGGCGGCGAACCCGGCGACACTGCCGAGTCCGGTGAACCCGGCCTTCTCGGCCTGGCCGGCCAAGGCGGGGTTGTCGGCCAGGAACTCGGTCACCGAAACCGCGGTCAGCCCGATGAGCAGGTAATAGGCGCCGATGCCGAGCGCCCAGCCGGACAACACCCGCACCACTCGTCGCACCGCGAAACCTTCCACGCTGCCCAGCAGGCGCAGCCGGGGCCGGCGACGGGTTTGCCCGGCGACCAGCCCACCGCGTACCTCGCGTCGTCCGGCGGCTGCGACCGCCGCCAGCGTCACGACGACGGTCGCGGCCAGCAGGACCAGCAGGGGCGCGACCCAGTTGTGCACGTACGGGCCGCTCAGCGCGGCCAGCCCGAACGGGGACAGCCAGCGCAGCCCGCTCAGCGAATCCACCCCGTCGCCGATCATGCGGGCGAGCAGCGTGACGCCCAGGACCGCGGCGGCTGTGCCAGTGGCCGCTGTGCGAGCGGGAAAAATCTGCGCGGCCAGGGTCGCGGTAGCGGCGAAGAACAGCCCGACCAGGCCGGTCCCGATACCGTGCACGAGCGCTCCGGACGGTGCTGTGCCGGCAGTCACCAGCGCGCCCACGATCACTCCGGCGGTGACGACCGAGACCATCATGACAGCGGCCAGATGCCGGACCACCGCACCCTTCAGCGTGACGCGGCCGGACAGCAGGACGTCCCACCGGCCGGCGTCCTCCTCACCGCGCGTGATGCGGGTGGTCGCCAGAATGGCCCAGGCCCCCAGGAGCACCGCGGTGACCGTGCCGACTCGCCACACGGTGAACCCGCCGGCCGTGTCGAGACCGATCGGCTCGCCGAACAGCGTGCGGACAGCCGGGTTGGCGGCGAGAGCTTGCAGGCTCCCGGCGGCGGCCGGGTCGGCCATCACCTGGTTGAAGGTGGTCGCGACCAGTGCGGTCATGCCCCCGGCCAGGACCGTGACGATGAGCCCACTGGGGCGGACCTGGCGGACCGCCAGACCCGTCACCGCCCGGCCGGGAGCCGGCGGGCGCACGACGGCGGTGCTCATCGGCCGGTCTCCGTGCCGTAGTAGTCGAGGAAGATCTCCTCGAGACTTGGTTCCCGTACCGCCAGGGCGGTTACCTCGGCCGTGGCCAGGCAGCGCAGGGCAGGCGCGGGCGGCCCGGTCAGGGTGAACCGCAGCCGGCCGTCACCGGTGGCAGTGACCGCCTCGACACCCGGAACCGGGCTCAGTTCGGGCGCCGGACCGGTGAAGGAGACGGTGACCTCGGAACGGTGCAAGGCCCGCAACTGGTTGATGGTGGCGACCTCGACGAGACGCCCGGCCCGCAGGATGGCGACCCGATCGCAGACGGCTTCGACCTCGGCGAGCTGGTGTGAGCTCAGAAAGACGGTCTGCCCCCGGTCGCAGGCCTCGCGGACTGCCGTGCGGAATTCGCGCTCCATGAGCGGGTCGAGGCCGCTGGTCGGCTCGTCGAGCACCAGCAGCGGCGCCCGGGTGGCGAACGCGGCGATCAGGGCGACCTTCTGCCGGTTGCCGGTCGAATAGGCGCGCGCAGGCTTGGCCGGGTCGAGGTCGAACCGCTCGATCAGCTCGTCGCGATAAGCAAGGTCGGTGCCCGGCCCGGTGCGGGCCTGCAGATGCAGGATCTCGGCTCCGGTGAGCTGCGGCCACAGCGCCACATCGGCCGGCACGTAGGCCAGCGACCGATGGGAGCGGGCGACGTCAGCGGCGTCGACACCGAACACTTCGGCGCGCCCGGCGCTCGGCCGGGCCAGGCCGAGCAGCAGCCGGATCGTGGTGGACTTGCCGGCGCCGTTAGGGCCGAGAAAGCCGAACACCTCACCAGGCCGCACGTCCAAGTGCAAGGCATCCAACGCGGTCAGAGCGCCGTAGCGCTTCGTCAAGCCAGCAGCGCGCAGCGCAGGAATGTCGGTCACGGGTAAGCCTTTCCGTCGGCATGGATCACTGACTGCCGACCAGGCTTCCCGGCGCACCTGTCGTCACCGTACTACCGCTTCGACCCCGGAGAAAGTTCGCCGCGCCAACGGACGGGATGGCCGGTGATCGATCATCGCGGAGTCGCCCGGCCTGCGGTTCCCGTACGTCAGCCCGGTGTGGCTGATCGGACGCCATGTCACCAGCAGCGATGGCAAGCAGTTCGCCGCCCGCGCCTGGTCACGCGTGCGGGGACGCCGCCACCCCGCTTGCTCATTCGCAACGCGACGACTGCTTCGGCCGGGACGTTTCAACCGCCCGGCCGGAGGCGCCACCCGCGCTCTTTTTCTTCCGGACGCGAATACGGGCGAATCGCGGGAGCCTTCGAGGGAGATCAATTGACGTATTGATGCTCGTCACGCTCCTGCGAGGGGCCTGAAAGGCATTTCCGCGCGCCGGAGGCGGGGTTGTCCGTCGATGCGCCGCGCTTTACCTTCCCAAGTCACGGCATCGACAGCACGGGGGTGCATCTCAATGCGTACGTTTCTGCCTGGGCGCCGAAAACTGTCCTGGTTGACGGCGGCCGTGGTCGCTGTCGCATCAGGAGTGCTCGTGGTCGGCGCCGCCACGGCCGAGGCGGCCGACGGCCAACCGGTCCTGGCCGACGATCTCCCCTATCCGGGCGCGGCGCAGATCCTCGCCGAGCAGAACGTCCGGCTGATCGCCGGTGACGGGCACATCCGGCTGGTGAGCTGCGCGACCCCGGTGTCCGGCGACATCGGCCTGGTGAAGGTCTACACCACTGACGAGGCGATCGGCGCGGACGGCATCGGCCGGGTCTGCTTCCGGGTCTCCGGCCCGACCGGGCTGCTCACCCTGCAGGTTCCGGGGGTGTACGAGATCCGCGGTGACGGCCTTCGCACCGGCGCCGGACACGAGATCAGTGCCGACCTGCGCACCGACGACGGCGAAGCAGTCAGTGTCGAGGTCGACCCCGACGGCAGCACCCAGGTCGGCCTGGGCGCCGACCCGCACGGCTCACCGACCACGCTGCTGCGGCTGGTAGTCGCCGACAACGGCCCGGCCGGCGCGCTGTCGTCCCATCCGTTCGTCGCGAGGGTGCTCGCGGGTGACCGCGGCTGCGCCGGGGTCCTGATCGCACCTCGATGGGTGGCTACCGCCAAGGGCTGCTACGGCGACGGCGCGGTCACCGCCGGGGCGCCGCCGCAGGAGACGCATGTGGTCGTCGGGCGGGCCGACCTGCGCAACGGCGGCGGCCACACGTCCGAGGTGGTGGAGGTCGTGCCCCGGGCGGACCGTGACCTGGTCCTGGCCCGGCTCGCCGAGCCGGCCACCGGCATCACTCCGATCGGCCTGGCCGACACCGCGCCGGGGCCGGCCGCGACGGTGCAGGCCGCGGGGTACGGACGCGGAGCTGACGGATGGCCGGGCGACCAACTGTGGCTCGGAACGTTCACGGTCACGGGCACCTCGGCCGGCACGGTCGAGCTGGCCCGAGCGGCAGGCACCACGACCAGTACCTGCTCCGGCGATGCCGGCGGGCCGGCCTTCGTCGAGGTGGACGGTGAGTACCGGTTGGCCGGCGTGCATTCGCGGTCGTGGCAGACCGGCTGCGCGGGCGTGACCGAGAGCCGGGACGTGGCCGTCACCACGCGCACCGACGACATCGCCGGCTGGATCCGGACCCAGACCCTCGACGCCTGCCGGGCGCCGGTGGAGGAGGGCTTCACGGCGCTGCGTGAGGACGGGAGCGCATCGGCGAGCCCGTGGTCCGTGGTCGGCGCCGGCAAGGTCACCGAGGCCCAATGCGAGCTGTCGCTGACAGGCGGCGCCGCGCTCGCGCAGTACACCGCGCGGCGCATGCCTGCCGCGTACACGCTGCGCCTGGACTTCAACCCGGCGGCCGCGGACGCCGATGCCGGTGTCGTCGTCGGCCTCCCGCGCGTCACCGACGCTGCCGGCACCCGGGGTGTCCCGGTCCGGACAACCACCGGCGGCACGGCCGGCGCCTCGGCCGGAGTCTGGAACGCGCTGGAGATCACGGTGGCACAACGGCGGGTCACGGTGCGGATCAACAGCACGCTCGTCGACGACTTCACCGTCAGCGACCCGTCCCTCTTGCTGGCCTCCGGCTTCCTCGGGCTGCGGGCCGATGCGGCCCACCCGAAGGTCCGGTTCCGCAACCTCCGGGTACGCGCCGACCAGCCCGGCGTTGACGCCGGCACGGTTCCCGTGCTGTACAACTACAACAACGCGTTGACCCGGATGTTTCTGTTCCAGGGCGTCGGCGGCCCGCAGGCGGCCGCCCCGCGGCTCGCTTGGGATTCCGGCACCGGTAACTGGGAGGCCGCTCGCACCCGGCCGATCTCGGGCGACTTCGACGGCAACGGCACGACCGACGTGGCCGCCTTCTACAACTACGGCAGCGGCCTCAGCCGGCTGTTCCTGTTCCGCGGCGTCACGGGCACCGGTGTCGCACCGGTCCAGGTGTGGAGCTCCGCGGCCGGCGGCTGGGACTCGAACCGGATGAAGGCCGTGCCCGGGGACTTCGACGGTGACGGCAAGACCGAGATCGCGGCCTACTACAACTACGACAACTCGCTGACCAGGCTGTGGCTCTTCGACAACATCGACACCGGCACGACGGCCCGTCAGGTCTGGGACTCCGGCGTGGGCGCCTGGGACTGGAACCGGATGAAGGCCGTGCCCGGGGACTTCGACGGCGACGGCAAGACCGAGATCGCCGCCTACTACGCCTCCGACGGCGCCCTGACCCGGCTGTTCCTGTTCCGCGATGTCGCCGGATCCACGGTGCCCGTCACCCAGGTCTGGGACTCCGGTGCGGGCGCGTGGGAGGGCAGCCGGCTCACCCCGCTGCCCGGCGACTTCGACGGCGATGGACGAACCGACATCGCCGCGTTCTACGACTACGGCAACGCGCACACCCGGCTGTTCCGCTTCACCGATGTCGCCACCGCGGCGAGCGTGGCGCAGGCCTGGGAAGGCGGCCCGAACAACTGGAACGCGGCCAAGGCCAAGGCCGTGACCGGCGACTTCGACGGCAACGGCAAGTCGGACCTCGCCGCCTTCTACGACTACGGCAACTCCCAGATCAAGCTGTGGCGGTTCACCGCCGTCGACGCGACCGCCCAGCCCGCGCAGGCGTGGGACTCCGGTCCCGGTGCTTGGGAATGGCCGCGGGTGCTGACCGCCGGCTGAACCGCCGCTTGGCACTGATGCTCGTAAGGGGATGGAGTCGTCATGACGCGCTTTTCCACGCCCGCGCCGGTCCGCCGCAGCCTCATCGCCGTGCTCGCCGCCCTGGCGGTGTTCGCCGGCCTGCTGCGCGCCGCACCAGCCCGGGCCGAGGACCCACCGATCACGGCCGACCGCTCGGCGGTGTTGCTGGCCTGGCAGGACGGCGGCGCACAGGTGCGCCGCGCCGCCGAGGCCGCGCTCACCGGTGGCGACGACCAGATACGCGCCTTTCTCGACGGCGGGGCCGCGCGGGCCCAGCGGCAGGACGAGCGCGACGCCGTCCTCGCCGCCATCGGCGACAGTGGCCCGGCCGTGCGGGCCGCGGCCCGCACGGCGCTGGACACCGCTGACGATGACGTCCTGGCCGCCTTCCTCGACCACGGCTGGCGATCCGCTTCCGAGATCGACGCCCGTGTCCGGGTCAACCAGCTCATGGCCGTGGGTGGCGACCAGGTCAAGCAGGCCGGTCAGCAGGCCCTGGACTCGGAGAGCCCGGCGAAGCTCCGTCAGTTCTTGGATACCGGCTGGCAGGCGCAATGGCAGACCGATCAACGGCTACGGGTCAACCAGGCCATGCAGACCGGCGGCCCGGAGGTCCGGACGGCCGGCCAGCGGGCCCTCGACGCCGGCACGGCCGAGGCGCTCGAGTCCTTCCTGGAGTACGGCTGGGCGGTCGCCGCGTCGTGGGACGAGGAGACCGCAACCCTGACCGGGCTGCTCGCCCAGGCGGAGGCCGCCGGAACGCTGGCAGCCCAGGAGACCCAGCGGGCCACCGAGGAGGCCGAGAAGGCCCGTGCCGCGGCCGAGGCGGCTCGTAAGGCCGCAGCCGAGGCGGCCGCGGCGACCGATGCCGCCCGCAACGACACCGCCGAGGCCGCAGCCCAGGCGAAGCGGGCCGCGGACGCCGCGCAGAAGGCCGCCGCCTCGGCGAAGGTGGCGGTGCAGGCCGCCGCGGCCGCCAATCGGGCCGCCCGGGCGGCGGCGACCGCCGCCCAGCGTGCCGCGTCGGCCGCGTCACGCGCCGAGCAGGCGGCGACCAGCGCCTACCGGGCAGCCGCAGACGCCGCCACGGATGCCACCAAGGCCGCGACCGCCCGGCAGGCCGCGCAGACCGCCCGCGACATGGCCAAGAAGGCCCGCGAGTTCGCGGACACGGCAGACCAGGCCGGCAAGGCCATCCAGGCCGGGCACAGCGCGGTCGCCGCGGCGAAGTCCGCCGCCCAGCACGCGAAGGAAGCCGCTGCCGCCAACGACCAGGCGGTCCAATACGCCAAGAACGCCGGTGCCGACGCGCGGGAGGCCATCGCCGCGGCGGCCCGGGCCCGGGCCAACGCCGAACGTGCCGTCCGGGCCGCCAACGCCGCGGAGGGCTACCTGCAGGTGGCGATCGACGCGGCCTTCGCCTCCCGCGACGCCGCCCGCCGCGCTGCCGACCACGCGGAGGCCGCCGCAGTGGCGGCCATCGAAGCGGCCGAGCACGCCGGCGAGGCGGCCGAGGCGGCCAACCGGGCCACCGCCGCGGCCCAGGCCGCGACCACGGCCGCCACGGCGGCCGTCGGCACCGCGGCCCAGGCGCAGATGGTCTTCGACGCGGCCCGGGTCGCCGACGCCGAGCGGCTGGCCGTCGTCCGCGATGAAGCCCTCGAGGACGCCCGCGCCGCGAGCGCCGAGTACGACGCCCAGCGCCGGGCTGCGGACTGGGATGCCGGCCAGTACGCGCAACGGACGGCGGAGACCAACCGCCTGCTTGCCTTGGCGCAGAACCCGGCCACCGACCCGGCGATCGCCGTAACCAGCGCACGCCGGGCCGCGCTGGCCATCGCGAGCGGTCCCGGCGCCTGGTCGCGCCAGGCCGCCCTGGGCGCCCTGACCGGCACCGACGCCGAGGTCCTGCAGTACGCGCGGACGGTAGTGGCCACGGCCGCGGCCCAGGACGACCGCGCCGCGGTGATGGACATCGGCATCTCCGACAACCCGAAGCTGGCCGCTGCCGCAAAGGCCGCGCTGGCCGGCAGCGACGCCCAGGTGTCGCAGTTCCTGCAGAGTCAGAGCTATCCGGGCCGCTACACCGACGACCGGCTCAAGGTCAACCAGATCCGGGCCGCCGCCGTCCGCGACAACGACGTGGTCCTGGCCCAGGCGGCACAGGCCGCCCTGGACGAAGAGACCCTCGCGGCCCTGCGCGGCTTTCTGGACGACGGGCAGTACACGGCGGCCGCGACCGGGCAGCGAGTCCGGGTCAACCAGATCATCAGCGACCCCGGCAGCGGACCCGAGCTCAGAGCAGCCGCCCAGGTTGCGCTGGACGGGCCGCCGCCGGCGCTCGCCGAGTTCCTCGACACAGGCCGCTACACCGCGATCGAGCGGGACGCCACCGCGGCCGCGCACATCGTCCAGGTCGCCGGGATGGTGCAGCGCATTCACCAGATCGCCGAGACGGCGGTCGGCGACGCGTTGCAGGCGCAGTCGATGGCGGCCCGGGCCCGCGGCGACGCCGTCGCGGCCGTGAACTACGCGAACCAGGCAGCGCAGTCGGCCGAGCAGGCCGCACAGTACGCGAACCAGGCCAACACCTACGCGAACCAGGCAGCGGCCTCGGTGCAGAAGGCCGCCGACGCGGTCGCCACGGCGCGCGCCGCCGCCACCCGGGCGGTGTCGTCGGCGCGCAGCGCGGTTCGTTCCGCGTCTTGGGCCGTGGCGTCGTACGAGAGTGCTGTCGCCTCGGCCGAGAAGGCGCAGACGTCGGCCAAGGCCGCCTACGACTCGGCGGTGGCGGCCGGCAAGGACGCCGACCTGGCCGCCGCCGCGGCCAACGACGCGTACAACACGTATCTCTTCGAGCGCAACTCGGAGCTCCTGGCCTGCCACGCCGAGTATGCCGAAGGGCCGGCCCCCGAGCTCGAGAAGCTGCTGACCGGCCAGAGCGGCAAGTGGTGGAAGAACTGCGCGGCGAACGTGATCGGCGACCCCGCCGAGCTCGCCAACCGGGCGTACAAGAACGCCGGTTTCTGCGGCATCTATCCGGAGAACAGCCGGCTTTACCAGAACTGCCTGCATTCCGTGCTCGACCCGGCGTTCAGCGGCATGCAGCCGCTGCTCTTCTTCGCCGAGGCGGTCAAGGGCATGATGGCCATGCTCGCGCCGGTCGCCGTCACCGTGGTGGCCGGATGCATCGCCACTGTGGTCTGCGGGATCGTGGCGGGAACCCTGCTCACCCTGGGGGACGTCGGGCTCAACGTCTTCAAGCACATCAAAGGCGACCAGTCCCTCGCTGACACCCTGCTCCACATCGGACGCGTCGCGCTCGAGTCGCTCATCTTCGTCGGTGTCGGCAAGCTGGTCAGCGCGGGCTTCCGCGCCCTCAAGGGCCTGTACCTGGCCGGCAAGGCCGCGAAGGCCGCCGAGGCCGAGCTCCAGCTCGCCAACCTGTCCCGGCTGAAGATCGTCGGCCTGCCGCCCTGCCTGCGCGCGATGGCGAAGGCCGCCGCGGCGCCCAATTGCACATCCCTGGTGCCCTACAACCTCGATGAGCTGAGCCGGCGCGCTTTCGCAGCCCGGGGCGAGGCCGGCTTCCCGGCGGGCAGCATAGAGTTCCCCGGCGGTAACGTGGCAGTGGCTCGGGTCGAGGGATACGACGGCCTGATCGTGGGCTTCAGCCGGGGCAACGGGTTCCATTCCGAGGACGACATCCTCGCGCAGATCGAGGAGCTGAAGAAGACCAACCCAGGTCTCGGAAAGATCACCGCGCTCTACAGCGAACGCCAGCCGTGCCCGGTCTGCGCCGGCAAGCTGCCCGCCTACCTGGCCCCCGACGCCAAGATCACCTGGTCGGTGCCGTGGGGTGACAATCCGATCATCAACGACTCGGCCAACAAGCTGCTCGCCTACTTCATCGCCAAGGCCAGCAGGGCCACCAGCTAGAGTCGCCTCCCATGACTGGTTCTCTGTCGGCGGGCGACGTCGAGCGGGCGCTGCGTCTCGCCGGCCTGCCCGCCCGTGTGCTCGGCGACGACGATCCCGGCGGCTTCAGCGTCCAGGCGTCCGGCAGCGTGGTGCTGGTCGCCTGGACACCGGCCGAGGAACTGCTGGCCGGGGCCGCGCAGGCCATGCTGACGGACCCCGGGTCCCCGGCACTCGAGCACCTCGGCCGGGTCACCGGCATCATGCGCCAGGCGATGATCGACATCCTGCGGTCGGCGGGACTCGACGCCCAGCCGGTTACCGGCGAGTACGGCCCGGGCGACGTCGAGGTGCGCGGCAGACTCTGATCCGGCCGGGCCGCACCGGCGTGAAGGGTCGTCGTAAGAGCAGTCTGCGGCCTGCTGACCTGCCGTGGGCGGACTGGTCAGCTGCCGGCAGGGGCGGGGGAGACAGGCGCCTCCGGCGGCTTGCGGCGCCCGCGTACGGCTCCGGTGATCAGGTCGAGGGCGAGGAAGGCCAGCAGCGGGATTCCGAAGAGCGGGAGCGCGAATCCCAGGGCGATCACGGCGGGGACGCCGACGACAATGCCCCAGGGCGGCAGCTGCTGCCATGCGCCACGAGCGGGTGGGGCTCCGAATGTTGCGCGGCGGTCGGCGCGGGTGGGGCGGCGCTGCCACCACATGCGGTAGCCCCAGACGATCACGGTGATGAGGCCGAGGGCGAGGGCGGCCAGGATGATCTGGTTGGCCGGGCCGAACAGCAGGCCCATGTGAGCGTTGATGCCCCAGGAGGTGAGCTTGGCCGGCACCGGCCAGTCGGCGAAGTCGACCCGGTCGGTGACCTGGCCGGTCGTGTCGACGGCGACGCTGTCGCTGCGGACCGGCCACAGCGAGTCGTTCTGGGTGACTTTCCACGCGGTGGCGGCGTCCTCGGGCGGGTTGATCTGCACCGGTCCGTCGAGTCCGGCGGCGCGGGCGCCGGCCAGGACGGTGTCGACAGCCGCCACGTCGACCGCCGTGCCGGCGCCGGAGTTGCCGTGGTGGGCCGCGGTGTCTGCTGGGGCCCTGCTGTCGAGGGCGGTGTTCACGGCGGGCCGGCTGCCCTTGAGCGCGTCGACCGCCGCGCTGAAGTTGGCGCCGGCGTAGCCGGACCAGGTCAGGCCGGTCGCGGACAGGACCAGCAGGCCGGCGAGCAGCCACACTCCGAGGGAGGCGTGCCAGCTACGGGTGCGGCGTACCCCTTTCTTCGCGGCGAGGTCGGGGGTGAGCAGTCGCTTGGCGGTGCGGTTGCCGCGCTGCCGTCGCCACCACAGCACGGCACCGCCGAGGGCGAGGATCCACAGCCAGCTGGCGGCGAACTCGGAGTAGAGCTCGCCGGGCTTGCCCAGGTGCAGGTCGCGGTGGAACTGGTCCAGCCAGGTGTTCAACGGTGTCGCGTTGGCCCAGGTGGTCAACTGGCCCGTGACCTCGGCGGTGTACGGGTCGACGTAGACGGTGTGAACCTTCTCCGAGGCCTCGCTGAGCTGCGGCGAGGAGAAGTCGACCTGGGTGGTGGCTTCGCCTTCGCCGACGCGTACGCCGATCAGGTCGCCGTCGGGGTGTGCGGTGCGTGCGGCTGCGACCTGCTGCGCCAGCGGCGTGGGGGTCTCGCCGGGGTCGGTGACGACGAGTTCCTCGCTGTAGACGATCCGGTCGAGAGTCGGCGCCATGGTGAACATCAGGCCGGTGATGGCAGCGACCAGGATGAACGGCGCGACCAGGAGGCCGGCGTAGAAGTGAAGACGTAGCAGCAGCGGCCCGAAGCCGTGCCCGTTGGCGGGACGTCGTGTCGCGGCTCCGGCCGCGGTTGCGGGTTCGGAGACGTCGGGGGCGCTGACCATCGGCTGTCCTCGGGGGTGTCGGGGCGCGCGGGGCCGCGCCGGCATCCAGGGTCGGGGTGAACCCCGCGGCACCCGGGAGTTCAGAGCAGTAGTCGTCGAGGGACACGCCTCAGTTCCCGGCGAATTTCATAGATGTGTGCCAATCGATGCACCGGGGGCGGCGGCCGGGCGGATGAGCGGGAGGCGATACTGGGGCGGTGGAGGGACAGGCTCGCCGAACCGGGCGGCTCATGGTGGCGGGCACGACGTCGGACGCCGGCAAAAGCCTCGTGACGACCGCGTTGTGCCGGGCGTTCGCGCGGCGCGGTGTCCGGGTCGCACCGTTCAAGGCGCAGAACATGTCGAACAACTCGATGGTGTGCGCTGATGGGGCCGAGATCGGTCGTGCCCAGTGGGTGCAGGCGCTGGCGGCGGGCGCGGAGCCGGAATCGGCCATGAACCCGGTGCTGCTCAAGCCGGGTGGGGACCGGCGCAGCCACGTCGTGGTCATGGGCAAGCCCGCGGGTGAGATCAGCAGCCGTGAGTTCATCGGTGGCCGGACGCATCTGGCCGAGGCCGCGTACGCCGCGTACGACGATCTGTCGTCGCGTTACGACCTCGTCGTCGCCGAGGGGGCCGGCAGCCCGGCGGAGATCAACCTGCGGGCCGGTGACTACGTGAACATGGGCCTCGCCCGGCATGCGGACATGCCGGTGGTGGTGGTCGGCGACATCGACCGTGGTGGTGTCTTCGCTGCGTTGTACGGCACAGTGGCGCTGCTCGAACCGGCTGATCAGGCGCTCATCGCCGGGTTCGTGATCAACAAGTTCCGCGGTGACGAGACGTTGCTCGCGCCTGGCCTGCGGCGGCTGGAGGAACTTACGGGACGTCCTGTCGTGGGCACTCTGCCCTGGAGATCTGACGTGTGGCTGGACTCCGAGGACGCGCTCGACCTGCAGGGCCGGCGCGGCGTCGCCGCAAGTGACCTGCGGGTGGTTGTCGTACGGCTGCCCCGTATCAGCAACTTCACCGACGTCGACGCGCTCGGGCTGGAGCCGGGCGTGGACGTCGTCTTCACCGCCGACCCGCACGACCTGGCCGGCGCCGACCTCGTGGTGCTGCCCGGAACCCGGGCCACCATCGCCGATCTTGCCTGGCTGCGCTCGCGTGGGCTGGACCGGGCGATCGTCCGGCACGCCGGAGCGGGCCGTGCGGTGCTGGGGATCTGCGGCGGGTTCCAGATGCTGGGCCGGCACGTGCACGATCCCGGCGGTGTCGAGACCGACGGGCCGGCGAGCGTGCCCGGCCTGGGCCTGTTGCCGGTCGAGACGACATTCACCGTACGCAAGGTGCTGCGTTTGCCGCGGGGGGAGGCGCTGGGAGCGCCGGCGTGGGGTTACGAGATCCATCACGGTCGCATCACCCGCGCGGCCGGAACCGCCGAGTTCCTGGGCGGCGCACGCGACGGCAACGTGCTGGGCACGATGTGGCACGGCAGCCTGGAGTCCGACGCCTTGCGTAGTGCTGTGCTCGAACTCGCCGCGACCGCGAGCGGCCGGTCGTTCACGCCGTCGGGTGTCAGTTTCGCCGCGGCCCGGCAGGCGCGGCTGGATCTGCTTGCCGACCTGGCGGAGAAGCACCTGGACGTCGACGCGTTGCTGACCCTGGCCGAGCGGGGCGCTCCCGCGGCGCCGGTGATCGGACCTTACGCGTAAGGGGCCGGCTCCTGACGGCGTAGCCGCTCAGCGCCGGGCCGGGAGCACGGCGCCGAGCGCGGCGGCCGCGTAGGGCGGGCCGGTTTGCCGGGCTCGCAGGGAGTTCCGGCACGTCTTCGGGGGTGGCTCGCCGATAGACTTCGCGGCCATGGGACTGTTGATCTTCAGCCTGAACGTCACCCTTGACGGTTGCGTCGATCATCAGGAGGGGATCGCTGATGATGAGACGCATGCCTTCTTCACCGGGCTCATGGACGAGGCCGGAGCGATGCTCTGGGGCCGCGTCACCTACGAGATGATGGAGGACTACTGGCCGGCCGTCGCCCGTGGTGAGCAGGAGGCGCCGCCGGCCGTCCGCGAGTGGGCGGTCAAGCTGGAGACCAAGCCCAAGTACGTGGTGTCGTCGACCCGCACGGATTTCCCGTGGACCAACAGCCACCACATCACCGGGGATCTGGGTGAGGGTGTGCAGAGGCTCAAGGACGTTACTCCGGCCGGGGTCCTCCTCGGCAGCGGCAAGCTCGCGACCGAGCTCGACCGGCTGGACCTGATCGACGAGTACCAGCTGCTTGTCCACCCCAGGATCACCGGCCACGGGCCGACGTTGTACCAGGGCGGGCTGCCCGCCACGCGCCGGCTCGAGCTGATCTCGGCGGCGCCGCTCAGCAACGGCGCGGTGGCCATGCATTACCGCCGCGCGCGCTGAATCGCAGGGGTTCGTCGCCGCCGGCCGACCGGCGGCGCCGAATCAGTTCGCCCGAACCCGCGATGACGCGGCCGCCTGTCTGAAAGTTTCCAGGCGGAGCCGGTACTTTCGGCATGGGAACCTTTGTGAACTTTAACATCGATGGCCTCCCGTCAATGGGCGTGGCCGGGCGGCTGTCGATCTTCCGGCAAGAAACGCCTTGATGGACGGAAACTCCGGACTCTCGATGAGACATTGACCACTGGCTATGTCCGAGGGTAACGTTCACCGAAAGTTGCCGGAATGTTTCGGAACCCCGCCTCCGTGGCTCACCTACCCCCGCAGCTTGCGGTTGACGGCGGACATGCCTGACGGTCTCGCCCCGAGCCGTCTCCGGAAACCGGCACGCCCACAACCGAGAAGACAGCCGCGCCGCCACCATGCGTCCCGGTTGCGTCCCCCTGAGCGCGAACAAAGGAAGGTGACCTGATGGCAGTCAATCCCCCGGCCGGCGCGGCGCGAGGTCGGCCGCTGCGTCTGCGGCTGTTGCTCAGTGGGGCGGTCGCGGCCGTCACCGCTGCGGGCGTGGCCATGGTGATGCCGAGCGCGAACGCGGCCGAAAGCACGTTGGGTGCCGCGGCGGCGCAGTCGGGCCGGTATTTCGGCACGGCGATCGCGGCGTCGCGGTTGAGTAACTCGCAGTACTCGACGATCGCGGCGCGTGAGTTCAACATGATCACGGCCGAGAACGAGATGAAACCGGACGCGTTGCAGCCCAGCCGCGGGCAGTTCAACTTCAGCTCCGGTGACCAGATCTACAACTGGGCCACCCAACGCGGTCTGCAGGTACGCGGCCACACCCTGGCCTGGCACGCGCAGCAGCCCGGCTGGATGCAAAGCCTGAGCGGCAGCGCCCTGCGCCAGGCGATGATCGATCACATCAACGGCGTGATGGCCCACTACCAAGGCAAGATCCGCGCGTGGGACGTGGTCAACGAGGCGTTCAACGAGGACGGCAGCCGCCGCTCGTCGAACCTGCAGGGCACCGGCAACGACTGGATCGAGGTGGCGTTCCGCACGGCCCGGGCCGCCGACCCGGCGGTCAAGCTGTGCTACAACGACTACAACATCGAGAACTGGTCGTACGGCAAAACCCAAGGCGTCTACAACATGATCCGCGACTTCAAGTCCCGGGGCGTGCCGATCGACTGCGTCGGGTTGCAGACCCACTTCACCGGTGGCAGCTCACTGCCCAGCAACTTCCAGACCACCCTGTCCAACTTCGCCGCCCTGGGCGTGGACGTGGCGCTGACCGAGGTCGACGTCACCAACTCCTCCACCACCCAGTACGCCGGGCTGACCCAGGCATGCCTGAACGTGCCCCGCTGCATCGGCATCACGGTCTGGGGCGTACGCGACAGCGACTCCTGGCGCGCCAACGAGAACCCCCTGCTGTTCGACGGCAACGGCAACAAGAAAGCCGCCTACACCTCAGTCCTCAACGCCCTCAACGCCGCCACGCCCACACCCACGCCGACCGGCCCCACTCCCACCCCCACCGGGTCGACGCCCAGCCCGCCCGGCGGCGCGAACGAGATCAGGGGCACGCAGTCGGGCCGGTGCATCGACGTGCCGAACGCCTCGCAGAGCAACGGCACGCGGGTTGCGCTGTACGACTGCAACCGGCAATCCCAGCAGCAGTGGACGTACACCTCCGACAAGCAGCTGAGGGTGTACGGGAGCATGTGCCTGGACGCCGCCGGGTCCGGCAACGCCTCGGCGGTGCAGATCTACAGCTGTCACGGCCAGGCCAACCAGCAGTGGAACGTCAACTCCAACGGCACCATCACCGGCGTGCAGTCCGGACGCTGCCTGGACGTGTGGGGCACCGGCAACGGCCAGCAGGTACAGCTCTACGACTGCCACGGCCAGGCCAACCAGCAGTTCAGGCTGGTCTCGCTCGGGGGTGGAACGACGTCGCCGACACCGACCGTCTCACCCACGCCGACGCCGGGTGAGACGTGCGCGCTGCCGTCGAGCTATCGCTGGTCGTCGACGGGTGCGCTGGCCGAGCCGAAGAACGGCTGGACGTCGTTGAAGGACTTCACCAACGTGGTCTACAACGGCAAGCACCTGGTGTACGCGTCGAACGTGAACAACGGCTCGTACGGGTCGATGAACTTCGGCCTGTTCGACGACTGGTCGCAGATGGCCTCGGCCGGCCAGAACCCGATGAACCAGGGCACCGTCGCACCCACCCTGCTGTACTTCGCGCCGAAGAACATCTGGGTGCTGGCCTACCAGTGGGGCCCGACCTCGTTCAGCTACAAGACCTCGACCGACCCGTCCAACGCCAACGGCTGGTCCAGCGCGCAAACCCTGTTCACCGGCACCATCGCGGACGCCCCGTACGGGGTCATCGACCAAACCCTGATCGGGGACGGCCAGAACATGTACCTGTTCTTCGCCGGCGACAACGGCAAGATCTACCGGGCGAGCATGCCGATCGGCAACTTCCCCGGCAGCTTCGGCGCGAACTACACCACGATCATGACCGACACCCGCGACAACCTGTTCGAAGGCGTCGAGGTCTACAAAATCGCCGGGCAGAACCAGTACCTGATGCTCGTCGAAGCCATCGGCAGCCAGGGCCGCTACTTCCGCTCGTTCACCGCCACCAGCCTCAACGGCACCTGGACCCCCAACGCCGCCACCGAGAGCAACCCGTTCGCGGGCAAGGCCAACAGCGGCGCCACCTGGACCAACGACATCAGCCACGGCGACCTGGTCCGCACCAACCCCGACCAGACCAAAACCGTCGACCCGTGCAACCTGCAACTGCTCTACCAAGGCAAGAACCCCAACGCCGGCGGCGACTACAACAACCTGCCCTGGCGCCCGGGCCTGCTCACCCGGCAACGCTGACAGTCGCACTTGTCATTGACAGCAGAGGAGGACCCACGATGCATCCACCCGACATCGGCGCCACTCCCGCTCACGGGCCCGAGGCGGCGCGACCACGCCGCCGGCGTCCGGGCATGCTCCGCGCCTCGATAGCGATCGGCGTGGCCGTGGCCGCCACGGTGCTCGCGACCAGGTCGGCGTCGGCCGCTGACAACCCGTACCAGCGAGGTCCGGATCCCACCGTGGCGAGCATCGCGGCCACGTACGGGCCGTTCGCCACCGCGCAGGTCAACGTGGCGCCGGGCAACGGCTTCAACGGCGGCACCATCTACTACCCGACCGACACCAGCCAGGGCACCTGGGGCGCGGTGGCCATCGTCCCCGGCTACACCGCCCGATTCGCCGACGAGGAAGCCTGGATGGGGCCGCGGCTGGCCTCGTTCGGCTTCGTCGTGATCGGGGTGGAGACCAACAGCACCACCGACTGGGACACCGCCCGCGGCACCCAGTTGCTGGCGGCGCTCGACTACCTGACGCAGAGAAGTTCCGTACGCGATCGGGTGGACGCGAGCCGGCTGTCGGTCATCGGCCACTCGATGGGCGGCGGCGGCGCCCTCCACGCGGCTTCCCAACGGCCGTCGCTGAAGGCCGCGATCGGTCTCGCGCCCTTCTTCCCCTCCGGCAACCTGAACAATGTCCGGGTGCCCACGTTGATCCAGGGCGGCCTGAACGACACGGTGGTGACCCCGTCGTACCTCGATGGTCTCTATCCGGGTCTGCAGTCCGGCACCCCCGGAGCGTACGTGCAGTACAGCGGCGCCGACCACCTCTTCTGGACCAGGGCGAACAACATCGAGCTGCGCACGCTGATCCCGTGGCTGAAGATCTTCGTCGACAGTGACACCCGGTACTCACCGTTCCTGTGCCCGGGGTTGCAGGACTCGGCCCAGGTCGCCCGGTACACCGCAAGATGCTCGCTGATTCCCTCCGGCACGCCGTCCTCGCCCACCGTCAGCCCGACGGTGACGCCGCCGGTCACCACTGCGCCGCCCAGCGCCGGCGCGCTCAAGGGCAGGGCCAGCGGGCGCTGCGCCGACATCACCGGCTACGGCACCGCCGACGGCACGCGGCTGCAGCTGTACGACTGCACCGGGCAGTGGAACCAGACGTGGAACTACACCGGCAACACGCTCGTCAACCCGCAGAGCGGCAAGTGCCTCAACGCCGGCAGCGACGGCACGTCCGTGAACCTGTGGACCTGTAACGGCGGCAACGCCCAGAAGTGGACGTTGCAGGGCAACGGCAACCTGGTCAGCACCGCCTCCGGCAAGTGTCTCGACGCCATCGGCCAGGGCACCGGCAACGGGACGGGGCTGCAGATCTACAACTGCGTCGCCGGCGGCCAGGGAAACCAGCAGTGGTCGCTGCAGTGACCCGGTGATCGAGCGCGGGGAAGGCGGGCGGCTGCCGCCGCTCGCCTTCCCCGCCCACGCTGACGCCACATCCACCTCGAACGGACCGTTACCGGGTGGTGCAGGTGATGCCGGTCGGCGGGTTGTTCGTTCCGGTCACCGAGGCGAGGAAGCCGAAGCTGGTGGAGCCGCGGGCCGGCAACGCGCCGTTGTGCGCCACGTTGGACACCGTCACGCCGGCCCCGCTCTGCGTGCGCGAGCCGTTCCAGACCTGGCTGATGACCTGACCGTTCGGGAACGTCCAGCTCACCGTCCACCCGTTGATCGGCGTGGACCCGGCCGTCACCGTCACCTCGGCCTGGAAGCCACCGGACCACGAGTTGGTGATGGCGTACGTGGCACTCGCGCCCGACGACGGTGGCGGGGTGGTCGCCGTGGGTGTCGGTGTCGCCGTCGTGCCGGGACGCGCGGTCCGGTAGGTGTGGCCGGCCCGGACCGCGAACTGCACGACGTCGGCCTCGGGACGTGTGGTGGCGGGAGTGCTGTCGTCCGTGAGGTCGGTCAGCACGTGGCTCGCCGTGAACAGCTGGGCCCGCAGCCGCAGGGTGCCGTCGCGGTCGGCCCGGATGACGAACTCGTCGGCCCGGCCGGCGGTCCACGCCAGTGAGACGGTGTATCCGCCGCGCCCGCGCAGACCGGTGACCCGCCCGGCGGGCCAGGCGGAGGGGAGCGCGGGCAGCAGGTGCAGCTCGGCGTTGTGGCTCTGCAGCAGCATCTCGGTGATGCCGGAGGTGGCGCCGAAGTTGCCGTCGATCTGGAACGGCGGGTGCAGGTCGAACATGTTGGGCGCCAGCCGGTCGGTGCGCACCAGGTCGCGGTACAGCTTGTGGGCCCGCGCGCCGTCCTCCAGCCGGGCCCAGAAATTGATCTTCCAGGCCAGGGACCAGCCCGTGCCGTCGTCGCCGCGCAGTTCGAGGGTCCGGCGCGCGGCCTCGTACAACGTGGGCGTGCCGCGCTTGGTGATCTGGTTGCTGGGGTGCAGGCCGTAGAGGTGAGAGACGTGCCGGTGATTGCGCTCGGTCTCGACCCAGTCGGTCAGCCACTCCTGGATGTTCCCGCGGCTGCCCACGCGGGTGGGGGCCAACCGGTCGCGGGCCGCCCGCACCTGCCCGCGCAACGTGGTGTCTGTGTCCAGGGCCTCGCTCGCGCGGGCGCAGGCGTTGAACAGGTCGCGCAGGATCTGGTTGTCCATCGTGGGTCCGGCGCAGACGCTGGCGTCGGTGTGGTGAGCCAGTTCGGGGGAGTTCGACGGGTTGGTGACCAGGTAACCGCGGGCCGGGTCGGTCACCAGGGTGTCCAGGAAGAACTGGGCGGCGCCGCGCAGGGCCGGGTAGTTGGCCCGCAGGAACTCGAGGTCGCCGGTGAACTGGTAGTGGTCCCAGATCAAGGTGGCCAGCCAGGCGCCGCCGGTCGGCCACATACCCCAGAACGCGCCGTCGACAACCGAGGAACCGCGCCACACGTCGGTGTTGTGGTGCGCGACCCAGCCGCCCGCGCCGTACTGCACCTGAGCGGTGCGGGCGCCGGTCACCGTCAGGTCCCTGATCATGTCGAAGACCGGCGCGTGGCACTCCGCCAGGTTGGTCGTGCCGGCCGGCCAGTAGTTCATCGGCAGGTTGGCGTTCAGCGTGTACTTGGAGTCCCACTGCGGCGCCGTCTGGTCGTTCCAGATGCCCTGCAGGTTGGCCGGCTGGGTGCCCGGCCGCGACGAGGAGATCAGCAGGTACCGCCCGTACTGGAAGAGCAGCGCGGCGAAGTGCGGGTCGTTCTGTGAGGCGTGCTGAGCGATCCGTACGTCGGTGGTCTGGTCCGCCGCGGCGGTGCGGCCCAGATCGATCGTGACCCGGCCGAACAACGCCTGATAGTCGGCCACGTGCCGGCTGCGCAGCTGGTCGTACGCGACGGCGCGGGCGGCGTTGAGACGGTTCCGGGCGATGCCCTGGTAGTCGCCGTTCACCGTACGGTAGTTGACGAAGCTGGTGCCGATCGAGACGAGCAGGGTCACGCTGTCGGCGCCCGAGATCCGCAGCGTGCCGCCGGAGCTGGTGACCGAGCCGCCGGCGGCGACGGCGTGCGCCAGGCCGAGGAACCGGACGCTGCCGGTGACGCCCTCCATGTTGCCCGAGATGCCGTCCACGGCGATGGTGGCGCCGTCGGGGCTCGACATCGTGGTGCGTTGCGGGCTGTCGAAGGTGGCCGTGACGCTGACACCGCCGGCCCGGTCGGCGGTCAGCCGGACCACGATGACCTGGTCGGGCGCGCTGGCGAACACCTCACGCCGGTAGCGCACGCCGCCCAGCACGTAGCTCACGGAGGCGGTGGCCGTGCTGAGATCGAGCCTGCGGTCGTATTGCGACGCCGTGCCGGTCGGGAAGGCGAGCCGCAGGTTGCCCACGGTCTGATAGGCCAGCTGCCCGCCCGGGTTGCCCATCATCGTCTGGTTGATCAAGTTTTGGGCCTGGCCCCACTGATCCGCGAAGACCAGCCGCCGGATCTCGCCCAGGGCCGCCGCTCCCCGGGGGTTGCTCGAGTCGTACGGGCCGCCGGCCCAGACGGTGTCCTCGTTGAGCTGCAACCGCTCGGCGGCTACATTGCCGAAGACCATCGCGCCGAGGCGGCCGTTGCCGATCGGCAGGGCGCGCAGCCAGTCGGTGCCCGCCTCCTCGTCGTAGCGCAGCACCAGATCGTCGGCGGCCGCGGCAGCCGCGGCCGGTGCGCCTCCGGGAGGCCAGGCCTGGGGGACCAGGGCGGTGCCGACGCCGGCGGCTCCGGCGGCAAGAAGCTGCCGTCGTGTCACATTGCTCATGATGATCTCCCGATGTGCCGGCACAGGACGGCCACGCCTCATCGGGATGTTAACATTCACATACTGGAAATCAAGAAGGTCAATGCGTGGGTCGGATTGTTTCGCCGTTGTAGCGAATAAGTCCGCCGGAGAAAGTGTTACGTGCGAACCTTTGAGGCCGCCGCTCGGGGGATTTGGGCAGGACTTTGTGAGTCTATGACCGATTTGCGGACGCTGGCAATCCCCAAGCGGGGGCTCCCGGAGACATCGATGCTCGTCATTGACGGCGAATTTTGGTTATCGCTAACTTCGCGATGTGTTTCAGCGGAAACAACCTGCACATCGGCAGAATTCGCGCACCGGCCTTTGGCGAAAGGGAATCGAGCTCATGACGACACGAGCCGACCGGCCCGACCACCGACTTCTTCGCCGCCGAGGGCGATCCCGCGGCTGGACCGGCGCAGCGGCCCTGCTGCTCGCCCTCACCGGCTCGGTGGTCGTGAGCCCGGCGCCGGCGCAGGCCGCGACCGCCATCACGATCAACGGCTCGTCGGGCGGGCGGGTGTTCGACGGGGTCGGCGCGATCAGCGGCGGTGGCGGCAACAGCCGGCTGCTCATCGACTATCCGGAGCCGCAGCGCAGCGACATCCTCGACTACCTGTTCAAACCCGGATACGGCGCGGCCATGCAGATCATGAAGGTGGAGATCGGCGGGGACACGAACTCCACCTCCGGCGCCGAGCCGAGCCACCAGCACAGCCGCGGCGCTGTCGACTGCAACCGCGGGTACGAGTGGTGGATGATGGCCCAGGCCAAGGCCCGCAACCCGGACATCAAGCTGGTCGGGCTGGCGTGGGGCGCCCCCGGTTGGATCGGCAACGGCAACTTCTGGTCGAACGACTCGATCGACTACCTGATCGCCTGGCTCGGCTGCGCGACCTCGCACGGCCTGACGATCGACTATCTCGGCGGCTGGAACGAGCGGGGCCGCGACCTCAACTGGTACAAGAACCTGCGTACGGCGCTCAACTCGCGCGGATACGCCGGTGTGCGGATCGTGGCCTCGGACGACTTCGGCTGGGGCTCGGCCGACGACGCGCTTCGCGACCCCGCGTTCGGAGCGGCCGTCTCGGTGTACGGCAGCCACTACGTCTGCGGCTATCGCAGCGCGCAGACCAACTGCCCCAGTTCGGCCAACGCGGTCAACTCGGGCAAGACGCTGTGGGCCAGCGAGAACGGCTCGGACGACTACAACGGCGGCGCGCCGGCACTGGCCCGCGGCATCAACCGCGACTACATCGACGGCCGGATGACCGCGTACCTGAACTGGCCGGTCCTCGCCGCGGTCACCCCGAACGTCCCCTGGTCGACCACGGGAGTGGCGGTGGCGCCGCAACCCTGGTCGGGCTACTACTCGATCGGCCGCAGTGCCTGGGTCATGGCGCACACGACCCAGTTCACCGCCCCGGGGTGGCGCTACCTGGACAGCTCCAGCGGCTACCTCGGCGGCAATCGCAACAACGGCAGCTACGTCTCGCTGACATCGCCGGGCAACCGCGACTACAGCACGATCATCGAGACGATGGACGCGGGATCGGCCCAGGACCTGCAGTTCAGCGTCACCGGTGGGCTGTCGGCCGGGACCCTGCACGTGTTCTCCACCAACGTCCGGTCGAGCAACCCGGCCGACCATTTCGTACGGCGGGCCGACATCACGCCGTCGAACGGCTCCTTCTCGCTGACGGTGCAGCCCGGCTACGTCTACAGCCTCACGACCACCACCGGGCAGGGCAAGGGAGCGGCGACCAGCCCGGCCCAGGGCGCCCTCGCGTTGCCCTACGGTGACGACTTCGATGCCTACCAGACCGGGCGCGAGGCCAAGTATCTGTCGGACCACCAGGGTTCGTTCGAGGTGACCGGGTGCGCGGGCGGCCGTACCGGCCAATGCGTACGTCAGATGTCGGAGCAGGCGCCGATCTTCTGGACCTCCGGCCACGCCGAGCCGTTCACCCTGCTCGGCGACGTGAACTGGCGCAACTACACCGTCTCCTCCGATGTGCTGCTGGAGAAGAGCGGCTACGTCCAGCTCGTGGGGCGGGCCGGCAACTACAACCACGACGGCCCGCAGAACCTCAACGCCTACTACCTGCGGGTGGCCGACAACGGGTCATGGTCCATCCGCAGCAACGACACCAGCGGCAACCAGCGGACCCTGGCCGGTGGCACCACGGCGGCCCTGGGCACGGGCCGCTGGCACAAACTGGCGCTCACCCTCAACGGCGCCACCCTGACCGCAGCCGTCGACGGCGTCACGGTCGGCAGCGCCACGGACTCCGCGTGGGTCGCGGGACAGGTCGGCTACGCCACCGGGCAGGGCGTGACGGCCCAGTTCGACAACCTGACCATCACCCCGCTCGGCACCCAGCCCGGACCCACCGGCGAGATCCGCGGCGCGGGCTCGAACCGCTGCCTCGACGTCAACGCGCAGAGCCAGGCCGACGGCGCGGTCGTGCAGATCTGGGACTGCAACGGCGGCACGAACCAGCGCTGGACTGCCACCTCGACCAGCCAACTGACCGTGTACGGCAACAAGTGCCTGGACGCCCCGGGGACAACCGCCGGCACGCGGGTCCAGATCTACACCTGCAACGGCGGCGCCAACCAGCAGTGGCGGATCAACGCCGACGGCACCATCACCGGCGTGCAGTCGGGGCTGTGCCTGGACGTCACCGGTCAGGGGACGGCCAACGGCACGGCTGTCGCCCTGTGGTCGTGCAACGGCGGCAGCAACCAGCGATGGACCCGGTCGTGACCGGCCGGGGGCGGAGCCGAAGGGCGAGCGCTGACACCGAAAGCGTGACTCGAACGTGCGGGCGCCGCCCCCGGGTCACACTTCGAGGCCGTCGTACATGTCGGCGAGGGTGAGAAACGGTCGGAGTTGGTCGGGTTCCGCCGTTCGGGCCGGTCGCACCGCGATGATCTCTGTGGTGGGGCGGGAGCGGGTGGCCGAACGGGGGAGCGATGGCGCACGGGGTCGCGAAACTGTGCCGTCGTCGTTGGGCTGCTTGTTCCGCTTCACCGGCTGCGCCGGCACGGCAGGCGCTCCACCGGCTGCAGAGGCGGGAGCTTCACCGGGTGTGAAGGCAGCAGCTCTACCGCTCCGCCAGAAGGAGGCGGAGGCCGTCGGCCTCGTACATGCCGTTCTCGGTGTAGAGGCGCAGCGCCCGCTCGAAGAACCCGCGGGCGGAGGCGCGATCGCCCTGCTGGTCGAGGGTGTGGCCGAGGCCCGTGAACGCCCGGGCCCGCTGCTCGGTCATGCCGTCATCACCGGTGACGGTCAGGGCCGCCTCGAAGTGGGCGATCGACGCCTCCAGCCGACCGGCCGCGCGGGTCGCCTCGCCGAGGCCGTTGAGGATGTCGGCCTCCGAGACGCGGTCGCCCACGTCCCGCTTGATCGCCAGGGCCTGTTCGTGACAGTCGATGGCCCGTACGGGGTCACCGAGGCGGGTGTGGACCAGCCCGAGGGCGTCGAGGGCATCGGCCTCGAAGGTGCGGTTGCCGAGCCGCCGGCTCAACGCCAGCGCCTCGCGCCCGTGCTTCAGGGCGTCGTCGAGCCGGCCGCACCGCGTTTCGAGGGTGGCCATGTTGCTCAGGGCCTTGGCGGCGCTGTCGAGGTCGCCGACCTCCCGGTGGAGCGCGAGCGCCCGGGTGAGGTAGTTGATCGCCGCGTCGAAACGGCCGAGCGTGCCCTCGTTGTAGCCGAGGTTGTGCAGGGCCCGGCCCTCACCGATCCGGTCGTCGGCTTCGAGGTAGAGCGCGTGCGCCTTCTCGTAGTGCACCTTCGACGCCGCGGGACCGCGGTGGTAGAACTCGAGGTTGGCCCGGTTGATCACCGCGTGGGCCTGACCACGGACGTCGTTGATGCCGCGGAACAGTTCGGCCGCCCGGTCGAGACGGTCGGCGGCGGGTTCGACCCGGCCGAGAAAGGTGTACGCGACACCCTGGGCGGACAGGGCTTTGGCTTCGGCGCGGGCGTCACCGGCCGCGCGGGCGGCCGCGGCGGCCCGCTCGTTGATGGCCAGCAGGTCGCGGTGGCTGGTGTAGAGCAGGTGGTAGAACAGCACCTCGGCCAGGCGGGTGGTGTGGGCCGGCCGGCCGTGGTCGGCGGCGTACGCGGCCACGACCATCAGCGTGGAGTGCTCGGCGCCCAGCCACGCCGATGCGGCATCCGGGCCGCTCAGCGCCGGTGCGGCCGTCGTGGTCGGCGGGGCCGCGGGCCGGCGGTCGGCGCCCGTGGGGTACAGGATCGTCATCGCGGTCACGGTGGTGGCCAGGTAGTGGTCGAGCAGACTGGTGAGGGCGGCCCGGCGTGCGGCGGGACGCTCGTGTTCGAGGGCGCGCTCGGCGGCGTGCAGACGGATCAGGTCGTGCTGGGTGTACCGGTCGTCGCCCGCGAGCGTGAGCAGGTGGTCGTCGTGCAGCTGCCGCAGCCCGGCGCGGACCGTCTCCACGTCATCGCCGGTCAGCGCGGCGGCCGCGTAGGCGTCGAAGTCCTCCGCCGGGTGCAGCGCCACCAGCCGGAGCAGACGTTGCCGCTCGGCGTCCAGGTTCTGGTAGGACCGGTCGAGGGCGAGGGCCACGCCGTCGTCCAGCCGCCCTGTCCGGCGGCGTTCGTCGAGCCGGTCGGCGTGGTCGGCCAGCGACCAGTCCGGTCTCGCCCGCACCTGCGCCGCGACCAGGCCCAGTGCGAGCGGCAGCCGTCCACACAGTTCCGTGATGCGGGCCGCGGCGTCCAGGTCGTCGCGGACGGCCGTGGCGCCGACCTCGTCGGTCAGCATGCGCAGCGCCTCGGGCTCGCCGAACACCTCCAGGCTCAGCGAGACGGCCGGGCGGAGCGCGTCGAGACTGCGACGGCTGGTGACCAGGACCGCGCAGCCCGGCGTGGCCGGCAGCAGGGGCCGCACCTGGTCGGCGTCGGCCGCGTTGTCCAGCACGATGAGCGTACGGGTGCCGGAAAGCCGCTCGTGGTAGAGCCGCCGGCAGGCCGCCAGGTCGTGCGGGATGTTCGAGCCGGGGACGCCGAGAAGCCGCAGGAAGCCGTCCAGCACTGCGACCGGGTCGGCGGGCGGGTGGCCCGGGTCAGGATCGAATCCGCGTAAACTGACGAAAAGAGTTCGGTCGTATCCGAGCAGATGCGCCGCCCGTACGGCCAATCGGGTTTTCCCGACCCCGGCCATGCCCTGGATCGCGGCGATCACGACCGGGCCGTTGGTGCTCAGCGCCTCCCGTAGCCGGCGCAATTCGTCCGTACGCCCGGTGAACAGCGCCGGCTCCGGCGGCAGGGTCGCGTGCACGCGTACCTGAGAGGCCGCCCACTGCTTGCCGTCGACGGCCTGCAGCGCCTGTTGCCATTGCGCAAGATAGCGGGGATCGGTGTGCAACACCTGGACGATCGCTGTGACCAGTTCCGTGTTGAGCCGGCGCCGTCCCGGCCGGAAGCAGTCGCCCACGGTGTTCCGGCCGACCCGCTCGCTACCCGGCCGGACGGCGTTGACCAGGGAGGTTATCCGCGCGTAGGACGGATTGCCGGCCCATTCCTTGAGCCGGCCGAGCCGCTCGGCCAGCTCGTCCATCGTCACCGCCACCCCAGGGTCGGGTGGCTGCCGCCCGCCGTCACGTGGCGCCTGCGCGGCCAAGGCCAGCCGCACGGCCCGGTGCAAGGTCGCCCGGCTCGGCAGGCGGGCGCCGCCGGCATTCGCCACCATCTCGCGGTGCAGCGCGGACACGTTGCCGCCCCAGTGTGCCAACCGCTCGAGCAATGCGGCATCGACGACGAACCCTTGGCGGTCCAACAGTGGCAGTCCCCTGATCGGCCTCTTCGGGCTACCACTATGCGGCACGGACGCCCATCGCGACAAAGCGGACGGGCGCGTTCGGGTGGATCAGGCGGCCGTGAAGGTTACCGGCAGGCGTTTGAGGAAGCGGAAGTTGACGCTCTCCAGCCAGTCCTGCTCGGTTTCCGCCAGACGCAGGTCACGGGTGCGGCGCAGCAGGGTGGTGAGGGCGATCTCGATCTCGGCCAGGGCCAGCGCGCCGCCGAGGCAGTAGTGGATCCCGTGGCCGAACGAGAGATGGTCGGCAGCACGACGGCGTAGGTCGAGGCGGTCGGGGTCGGGGTAGTGCAGCGGGTCGCGGTTGCCGGAGCCGAGCACCAGGGCGACGGATTCTCCCTCGGCGATGTGCCGGCCGCCGATCTCGAGGTCCTGCAGGGCCACCCGCGACGTGAACTGGACGGACGAGTCGTAGCGCAGCAGCTCGTGGGCGGCCCCGGCGCCCACGTCGGGGTCGTCGCGCAGCAGTCGCAGCTGGTCGGGGTGGTCGAGGAGGGCCAGGACGGCGTTGCCGATGAGATGGGTGGTGGTGGCCTGGCCCGCGTCGATGAGCAGCAGGAAGTTCGCGAAGACCTCGTCGTCGGTGTACTCGGCGCGATCGAGCCGGCCGGCGATCATCCGGCTGAACATGTCGTCGGCTGTGCCGGCTCGTCGCGCCGCGGCGCCGTGGTCGAACTCGGCGCGAAGTGCCTGGATCCGCGGCACCTCGGCCTGGGACTGGGTGAAGAACTCGTGCAGCAGGCCCTGCCAGTTCTCCAGCAGCGCTGTGCCGGGACCGTCCACGCCGGCCAGGCGGGCGATGACCGTCCGGCTGAGCGGCTCGGAGAAGTCGCGGATCACGTCCATCCGGCCGGTTGGCAGGACCCGGTCGAGCAACTCGTCTGCCACCGTCTGCACCAGCGGGCGCATCTCGCGGATGAACCGGGGGGTGAGGCCGGGCTTCATGAGGTTGCGCAGGCGGGTGTGCCGGGGCGGCTCGGTGAACAGCATCATGTCGGACAGCGCCTGTTTCAGCGGGGCCATGCCTGTGCGGGCGGTGGCGGGCAGCTGGTCGTAGAAGGACTGGATCCGCGCGCCGGAGAGCCGGTTGTCCCTCGACAGGGCCGAGATCTCGTCGTAGCCGAGCACCAGCCACGTCCGCATCCAGTCGTCCCACTGCACCGGCCCGGATTCGCGCAGCTGCCGGTAGAAGTCGTAGGGATCCGCAGCGTCCAGTTCGTAGAGCCGCAACAGGCTCACAGTGCCGACGTTGTCCACCCGGCCACCGAACCGGGCGCCGCTATATTTTGTCCCTGCTCGCCGTTCGTCCGGCGGCATAGAAAACCCGTAGCGGGATCCGCGACCGTCGAGGCCACGGATCCCGCCGGACGGGTCGTCACACTCCGGTGGGAACGGCGGCCTCCCGGCGCCGCAGCACGGCCCGCACCACTTCCAGGGCCCCCGCCGCGACGAGGGCGATGCCCGCCGCCGTCCACGGGCCGCGCAAGCCGATCAGCTCCAGCTGGAAGAACTCCTGCAGGAACGGCACGACCATCACCAGCGCGAACGCGCCGGCCATGCAGCCGACCAGGGCGAGCCGCCACCAGGTGTACGGCCGGGCGATGATCGCCAGTGCCCAGAGCGCGACCAGGAAGAGCGTCAGCGTGGCGCACGACGTCTCCGCGGCCAGGTTGCCGTCGTAGATGCCGCGGGCGACGAAGTAGGACGTGAGCGTCGCCCCGGCGCAGAGCACACCGGCGGGCGCCGCGAAGCGCAGCACGCGCCCGACGAAGTTGGGTCGCGCCCGCTCCGAGTTCGGGGCGAGGGCCAGGAAGAACGCCGGGATGCCGATGGTGAGCGAGCCGATGAGCGTGAGGTGCCGGGGCAGGAACGGGTAGGGCACCTGGGCCAGCACCACGACGATCGCCAGCAGCACCGAGTAGGCCGTCTTGGTCAGGAACAGGTTGGCCACCCGCTCGATGTTGCCGATCACCCGGCGTCCCTCGGCGACGACCGAGGGCAGGGCCGAGAAGTTGTTGTCCAGCAGCACGATCTGGGAGACCGCGCGGGCCGCCGGGCTGCCCGAGCCCATCGCGACACCGATGTCGGCGTCCTTGAGGGCCAGCACGTCGTTGACGCCGTCGCCGGTCATCGCCACGGTGTGCCCGCGCGCCTGCAACGCGCCGACGATCTCGCGCTTCTGCTGCGGTCCGACCCGGCCGAAGATGGTGTGGTCCTCGACGTAGCCGGCCAGGCGCTCGGGATCGTCCGGCAGGTTCCGGGCGTCGACCGGGTTGTCCGAGCCGGGCAGCCCCAGCGCCCGGGCGACGGCGCCGACCGAGCGGGCGTTGTCGCCCGAGATCACCTTGGTGGACACGCCCTGACCGGCGAAGTAGTCCAGCACCTCGGGCGCGTCCGACCGCAGCCGCTGCTTGATCACCACCAGGGCGGCGGGCACCACGGCCGAGCCGGGTTGCGTGGTCGACGGCGACCCGGCGCCACGCACCAGCAGGAGCACCCGCAGGCCCTCGGCGCCGTAGCCGTCCGCGGTCTGCAGCACCGGGTGGCCGGCCGGCAGGAGCGCGTCCGGCGCGCCCAGGATCCAGCTGCTCTCCTCGCCGGTGGGGGTGGCGAAGGTGGCGCCGCTCCAGCGCCGGGCGGAGGAGAACGGCACGGTCTCGCGGGTGACCCACCCGGCCGGCGCCGGGAACGCGTCCCGGATGGCGACCATGCTGGGGTTCGGCCGCTGGTCGGCGGCGCCGAGAGCGCCCAGCACGTCGGCGGCCGGCGCGTCCGGGTCGAGCACGTCGATGCTCTGCACGTCCATCGTCGTGTCGGTCAGCGTGCCGGTCTTGTCCAGGCACACCACGTCGACCCGGGCCAGGCCCTCGATGGCCGGGAGTTCCTGCACGAGGCACCGTTGCCGGCCGAGGCGGACGATGCCGACCGCGAACGCCACCGACGTCAGCAGGACGAGGCCCTCGGGCACCATCGGCACCAGGCCACCGACCATTCGCCGTACGGCCTCGGGCACGTCGTTGCGGTTGACCAGCAGCTGACTGATCACGAGCGCGATGCCGGCCGGGATGATCGCGTACGTGACGAACGTGAGGATCTTGTTGACGCCCTTGCGCAGTTCCGAGTCGACCAGGGTGAACCGGCGCGCCTCCTCGGCCAGCTGCGCGGCGTAGGCGGCCCGGCCCACCCGTGTGGTGCGGAACCGGCCGGCGCCGGCGACGACGAAGCTGCCCGACATGATCGGGTCGCCCGGCCGCTTGAGCACCGGGTCGGCCTCGCCGGTCAGCAGCGACTCGTCGATCTCGAGGTTGTCCGACACCAGCGCCTGGCCGTCGACCGGCACCCGGTCGCCCGGGCCCAGCTCGACGATGTCGTCGAGGACCAGCTCCGAGGCGCCCACCTGCACGGTGGCGCCGTCCCGGCGTACCTGGGGACGGGTCTCGCCGACGATGGCGAGCCGGTCGAGGGTGCGCTTGGCCCGCACCTCCTGGATGATGCCGATCAACGTGTTGGCGATGATCACGCCGCCGAAGAGGGCGTCCTGGATCGGTCCGACGATCAGGATCATGACGAACAGAACGCCGATGATGGCGTTGATCCGGGTCAGCAGGTTGGCCCGGACGATCTCGCCCATGCTGCGGCTGGAGCGCACCGGCACGTCGTTGACCTGGTTCGCGGCGACCCGCTCGGCCACCTCGGCGGCGCTCAGCCCGAGCTCCGGATCGGACAGCGGGCGCTGCCCTCCCGGTTCGTCCGGTGGCGCCACGCCCGAGCCGGGCGCGAGCGCGGGGTCAGCTGGCTTGTTCACGAAAGTTCTCCGATCGGGCCGGGGGTCGTCCGGGGCAGGGAACCACGTACGCGGTCGAGCACCGCGCCGGTCTGTGGGGGAAAAGCGCTATCCGCCCGTCTTGTCGGGTCTACTGAGGATAAGGGCTCGTCCCGCCGGAGGATCGCCAGGTGCAGCCGCTGCAACTCCGGCGAGATGTCGATGCCCAGCTCGCCGCGGAACGTCGCCTCGGCCTGGCGGTACGCGTCCAGCGCGGACGAGACGTCCCCGGTGAGATACAGCGCCGTCACGAGGTATTGCCAGCCCCGCTCGCGCAGCGGGTGGGCCGCCACCACGTCTCTGAGCTCCCGGACGACGGCGCCGCTCTCGCCGCAGGCGATCCGGGCCGCGATGAACTGCTCGCGCACCCCCATCCGCTGCTCGTTCAGCGCCTCCAGTCGAGACGTCAGCGACCTCGACCCCGAGACGTCCTCGCCGGCCGCGCCGCGCCAGTGCCGCAGGGCCGCGCCCAGCAGCGTGACGGCCCGGCCTGTCCGCCCCTGCCGCATCTCGGCGGCGCCGAGCGCGGCCAGCCGCTGGAAGTCGGTCACGTCCACGTCCTCGGGCGGCACCGACAGCAGGTAGGACGAGGACTGACCGGGTGCGCTGCCGCGCAAGGTCGTCAACGGTGATCCTTCGCCGGGGCCCGACCGCCGCAGGACGCGGCGCAGGGCGGTCACGTAGGTGCGCAGGTTCGCCGGCGCCGACGGTGGTGGAGTGTCCCAGAGCATGTCGATGAGAGCTTCCGTCTTGACCCGCCTCCTGCCCTCCAGCAGCAGGACGGCCGCCAGTGCCCGGACCCGGGGCGACGACACCGGTGCCGGACCGTCGTCGCCCAGGATCTCCAAGGGGCCCAGGATCTTGAACCTCATCGTGCTCCACCTCCGCCCCGCGCCGAGCGTGCCGCGAATATGCGTTCGCTGTGCCGGTCATCCGGATAGTGGAGTTCGTCGATTGATTTTCGTATCCGGAGGTAACGCATGCGCCGTCCAGGTCACCTTCTCTTGATCCTCGCGATCAGCATCGGTCTCGTGACCGGAAGCGCGGGCGCGGCCGTTGCCGCGGCGCCGACAAAGGCCGAAGTTCTGGCGAGCTGGACGCAGACGAGTGCGGCGAGCTACGCGAGCTGGAACTCCGCCCGGCAGAACCAGCAGGACTGGGCCCAGTACAGCTTCGACTGGTCCACCGACTACTGCACGACGAGCCCGGACAACCCGCTCGGGTTCAATTTCGAGCTGGCCTGTTACCGGCACGACTTCGGTTATCGCAACTACCGCGCGGCGGGACAGTTCGACGCGAACAAGGACCGCGTTGACAGCGCCTTCTACCAGGACCTTCAGCGCAGCTGCGACACGTACGGCAGCGTGGTCCGCCCCGCCTGCGACGCTCTGGCGTGGACCTATTACCAGGCGGTGCGGATCTTCGGGTTCCTGGTGGTGACCGACGCCGACATCGAACGGGCGAAGCGCATCAAGGAAGCCTCGGAACGGCAGGCCGCGAACCGCTGACGCAAGGGGTTCGGCCATGGCGCCGCCGGGAGGAACACCTCTCCCGGCGGCGCCGCTCGTCAGCGCGTACGGTGGAATTTCGGTTTCCTTACCGAGGTGAGCGGGTCAGCCGGCGGCGGCCGTGAGGTTGCCCGGGACGGCCTGGGCTGCCATGCCGGGCACCACGGCGGCCGGGTCGGCGCCGAGTTCCAGGATGCGGTTCTTGGCGTCGACGTGAACGACGCGCGGTTCATAGGTGCGGGCCTCGGCATCGCTGAGCGCAAGGTACGAAATGATGATGACGAGGTGACCGGGGTGGACCAGATGTGCGGCCGCACCGTTGATGCCGATGACCCCGCTGCCGGCCTCGCCGGGGATGGTGTACGTCTCCAGGCGAGCCCCGTTGGTGATGTCGACGATGTGGACCAGTTCCCCGGGCAGCAGGTCGGCTGCCTCGAGCAGGTCGGTGTCGATGGTGACCGAACCGACGTAGTGCAGGTCGGCCTGGGTCACGGTGGCGCGGTGGATTTTCGACTTGAGCATCGTCCGGAACATCGGGTCCTCTTCACGAAGTAGGCGGATCAGCGGGAAAGCTCAGATCTCGGTGAGCAGGGACGGGTGGGTGACGCCACCGGCGAGCACCAGGTCGGCAAGGTCGTCGAAGGCCTCGTCGTCAACTCCGGCCGCGCCGAGGCCGTCGAGGGCCAGGGCCAGGCAGGCGCGCGCCCACAGCGCGGACCGCCACAGCGCCTGGTCGTGCCGGCGGGGATTGCGGAGCCAGACCAGAAGGGCGGCCGCGCCGGCGAAGACCAGTTCGTAGCGCTCGGCGAGCCGGAAGGCGGCGGTGGCCGTGTCGCGGGCCCGCGGCTTGTACCGTCGCAGCTCCTCGTGCAGGGCGTCGGCCACGTCGACCAGCCTTTCGGCTGCCGCCGCCAGCGCGGGTGGCGCTCCGGCCGCCGCCTCGGGCAGTGCTCGCACCACGGCACACCCCTCCCGCGACGTCAGCCGCAGACGCTTCGGGTCGAGGGCGGGCAGAGGCAGGCCGAGGTCGGCGGCGAGGGGCGGCGAAGCGAGCTGAGGCCAGCCGTAGGTGCGGGCCAGGACGGGGAACTGGCTGATCAGCGCATGGCGGTTGACCGGCGTGCTGCCGTCGAAGATGGCCACGATCTGGTGGTCGCGTTCGAGCTTCTGCATGGCGCCGTGGGCGTACTCCTCGGTGAGGAAGCCACGGGTGCCGAGCAGTTCGGCCCCCTCGTCGAGGACCTGCTGCACCACGCTCGGCACGAACGCCTTGGCGATCGCGGAGACCACGCTTTGCTCCTCGGGGGCGGTGTGCACGGACCGCAGCGCGACGGTGGCGGTGGCCTCGGCGAGCAGCAACCCGGCCGCCATCCGCCCGACACCGCGACGGACCACGGGCAGACCGGCGAGGCGCCGGCCGTAGAGCGCTCGTTCGTGGACGAAGCCGGTCACCAGCGGCAGGGCGTGGTCGGCCGCGCCCAGCGACAAGGCGGTGCACGTCGTACGGGTCAGCTGCAGGCCCTTCAGCACAGTCTCGACGCCGCCGCCCACGCTGCCGACCAGCGCCCCGGCGTCGACCTCGGCCCCGTCGAGCCGGAACCCGCTGATGTCGGCGCCCCGGATGCCATGGGTGCGGACCTTCGGCGCGTACGTGATGGACCCGGCGTCCAGCCGGCGCTTGTCGACCAGGAACAGGCTGAACCCACGGGGGCCGCCGTCCGGGTCGGTGCGGGCGAGCACGCACACCTGATCGCCCCGGGTCGCGTTGTTGATGAGCCATTTGTCGCCGTCGAGGCGCCACCGCCCGTCGGCCGTGGCGACCGCGCTCAGCTCACCGGCCAGCAGGTCGCTGCCGTGGTTGCGTTCGCTGAGGCCCCACGAGACGACCGCCCCGTTGCCGACCTCTGCGCCCAGACGCGAGGCCTGCTCGTCCGTCCCGCTCACCCACACCGACACGGCCCCGAGGAAGGTCTTGCCGTGGGCGATGGCGACGGTCAGGTCACGGGCGGCGACCAGGCGCAGGAGCCCGGCCAGCTCGCCGATCTCGGCCAGCGACCCACCGTGCGCGACCGGCACGTAATGCCGGGCCAGGCCGAACTCGTCGAGCGCGGCGCAGGCGGCGGCCGGGAACTCGGACCGGCTGTCCAACTCGGCCAGGACCGCCGGGTCGAACCCGCCGCCCGGAGCGGCCCAGGTCGTCAGCGCGGCCTCGAGCCGGGCGAGGTCGGGATGCGTGGGCGGGGTGACCGCCGTCGGCGCGTTCACGGGGCCGGCACCAGGTCGTCGTGGTCCAGGTGCAGCGCGGTCAGCTGCCGCTGGAGGAACAGGTCGCGCATCTCGGTACGTTTGATCTTGCCGCTGGTGGTGCGCCGGATGCCGCCGCGGCGCAGCAGCGCGACGCCGCCGAGCCTGGTCCCGAACTCGCGGGCCACCGTCTGCCGCATGCCCTGGGCGAGGTCGGCCAGGTCCTCGGGGACCAGCCGGCCCCGGATCTCGTGGGCCACCACCAGCACGTCGTTGCCGGTGCGCCCGTGCGGCACCGCGAACACGGCCCCCACGCAGCCGTCCAGCTGCCGATGCTGCATCCGCAACTCGTGCTCGATGTCCTGCGGGTAGAGGTTGCGGCCCCGGATGATCAGTGTCTCCTTGATCCGGCCGGTCACGTACAGCTCGCCGTCGTGCAGGGCGCCCAGGTCACCGGTGCGCAGGAAGCCGTCCTCGCCGCCCGCCGTGCGCTGGTGGAAGGTCTCCGCGGTGGCGGCCGGATGCTCCCAGTAACCGGGGCTGATGCTCTCGCCGCGCAGCCAGATCTCGCCCACCTCGCCCTCGGGGAGCACTCGCCGCGACCGCGGGTCGACGATGCGGATGTCCAGGTGCGGGGTGTAGCCGCAGCTGACCAGCTCACGGGCCGGGGCGCCCGGCTTCGCCTCGGTGAGGCGGTGGGACTCGAGCCGCGCCGGATCGACCCGTCGCACCTTCGGCCGCCGGTGCGGCGCGGCGGAGACGAACACCGTGGCCTCGGCCATCCCGTACGCCGGCACCACCGTACGGGGGTCCAGCCCGGCCGGTGCGAAACGCCGGCGGAAGGCGTCCAGGACCTCGGCCCGTACGGGCTCGGAACCGTTGATGGTGTGCTTCCAGCCGGACAGGTCGAGCTTGGCGATCTGCTCGTCGGAGACCCGCCGCACGCACAGGTCGTAGGCGAAGTTGGGCGCCGCGGTGAAGTTGAGTCCCAGTTCGCTGACCATCTGCAGCCACAGGTGCGGCCGTTTCAGGAAGCTCGACGCGCTCATCAGCATGGTCGGCAGCCGCATCGCCAGCTGGGGGAGGATCAGGCCCATCAGGCCCATGTCGTGGTAGTTCGGGATCCAGGCGCCGCAGCGGGTGTCCGGCCCCAGGCCGAAGGCCTTGCGGTGGCTATCGGCGTTGTGCAGCAGGTTGCCGTGGGTGATCTGCACGCCCTTGGGATCGGACGTCGAGCCCGAGGTGTACTGCAGGACCGCGAGGGTGTCGCGATCGGCCGCCACGATCCGGCAGGCGCCGGGATCGGCGGGCACCTCGGCGTCGGTGGCCAGCACGGCGGCGTCCGGCAGAGTGCCCTCGGCCCAGGCGGCCACCGGCTCGTGGCTCGCCGCGTCGGTGAGGACGAAGGCCGCGCGTGAGTTGCGGGCGATCGCCGCGGCGCGCCGCTGCTCGTGCTGGTACGCGCCGGGCACCGGGGCCGGCAGCGCGACCATGCCGGCGTACAGGCAGCCGACCAGGGCGGCGACGAACTCGGGGCCGTTGGGATAGAACAGCAGTACCCGGTCGCCGGCGGCCCCGCGGTGCTGCAGCCAGGCCCCGATCCGCCGGGCGTGCTCGTCCAGGACGGCGTACGACCACCACGTCACCCCGTCCGGCTCGCCGGGGTCGGTGACCAGAGCCACCGCGTCGCGGGTGGGGCACGAACGTACGTGCTCCCGCAGCAACGCCGTGATGCTTGCCGCACCGGCCAGGTCGATGGGGGGAAACGGCTCGGCGTTCATGTCCTGCATGCTTCAGACCCTCACGGTTGGTGTGGTGGACGTCGACAGCACTTCGGCCAGCGCGGCCAGGATCGGGGGCTCGTCGGTGAGGTAGAAGTGGCCGCCCGGGAAGTCGCGCAGCCCGAATCCGGCCCGGGTGAAACCCGACCAGGCGGCCAGCTCGGCCCGGTTCACCTCGGGATCGTCGACCCCGCCGAAGGCGACGATCGGCGCGCCGACGGCCACGGCGCCGCGCCGGTAACCGGCGAGCAGCCGGTAGTCGGCCCGGATGGCCGGCAGCACCAGGCCGAGCAGCTCGGGATCCCGGGCCAGCTCGCCGAACGACTCGTCGCCGCGGGCGATCTCGGCCGCCAGCTCCTGGTCGGTGAGCAGGTGCTTGTCGCCGGTCTCGCGCTGGTCGGGGGCGCGGGAACCGGAGACGATCAACAGGTCGACCACGGGGCCGTGCCGCCGCTCGAGCTCCAGCGTCACCTCGTACGCGACGACGGCGCCCATGCTGTGGCCGAAGAGGACCAGCGGCGACCCGGCGAGCGGGCCCAGCGCGTCCGCGATCGGCCCGGCCAGCTGCTCGACCGAGGTCGCCGGGGGTTCCCGGAGCCTGTCCTGGCGGCCGGGATACTGCACCGCGTGCACGATGGTGCCCACGGGCAGACCGTCCTGCCAGGTCCGGTACGCATTCGCTGTCCCGCCGGCGTGCGGCAGGCACACCAGGCGGCGTCCGGCGACCGTCGAGCAGGGCGCGGGCCGCAGCCAGCGATCGGAAGACCGCAAACCGTCTGTGATCATGAGTTCGCCTCCCATATCCGGCGAGGGCGAGTACACCGGTGACCGCTACATCGTTTCTATAGACGCCGACGTCCGAGGGAGGAGCCCGGGGGCGGCGACGGGGGACGCCTGCCCCCGGGCTCCGGCCGCAGGCCCGCGATCATCCCGTCCGCGGGCGCATCACGTTCCACGTCACGAAGGCGCTCGCGGCCGTCGCCATGGCCAGGCTGCCGAGGACGGCCCAGGCCAGGGTGCCGCCGCTGAGGTTCATCGACACCGGCGTCCCGACCTCCGCGCTCAGCCCGGAGGCCACGCCGGCCAGCGGCGGCAGGGTGGCCAGCAGACCCAGCGCCGAGCCGATGATCACCAGCAGCCCGGTCTCGCCGAGCGAGAAGCGCAGCAGCTGACGGCGGGTGCCGCCGGCCGACCTCATCACCTCGAAGTCGGTGCGCCGCCCGTATCCCGCCATCGCCATGCTGTTGGCCACGGCCAGGCCGCTGTAGCCGACCGCCACCACCGTGAGCATCATGGCCAGGCTGTTCGTGAGCTTGGCGTCGGTGTTGTACTCCTTCAGCGCGTACTGTTCCGCGTCCTGCAGCCGGGCGCCCGCGCTCAGTTTCACCGGAGCATGGCCGGCGGGCAGGAAGATGTTGTCCGTCATCGCCGTCGGGTCGTGCTGACGGACCGTGTCCCGCGACAGCACGAACGAACCACGCGCCTGGTCGGGCGGCAGCACCTGGGCCACCCGCAACGGGGCGCTGAGGCCGTCGCGGAACCGGACGGTCACCGTCGCGCCGGCCTGCACCTTCAGGTACTTCGCCACGGTCGTGTCGAGAACCGCCTCACCCGGTCGTGACCAGCGCGGATCCCGGGACCCGACCCCGTCGATCACCGCGGTGCCACCGCCCGGCCGGGCGACGAACAAGCGGGTCGGCAGCGCGGCCCGGCCGACCGGGTTCTCCTCGACCACCGCGTCGCTCAGCGCGGGGGCGTTGCCGGGATCGATGAGCACCTGCCCGGCCAGCTGCTTGGTGGTCTCGGCGGGGTAGGCCGTCCGCATGGTGTCGACGAGCCCGCTGATCAGCACGGCGAAGCCGACCGCGACGATCACCGGCGCCGCGGTGGAGGCGGCTCGCCTGGTCGCGTTGAGCAGCTCGGCCCGGATGAGCATCGAGCTCGCGCCGGACGACCCGCGGGTGAACGGCGCCGTCGCCAGGCGGGCGATCGGGCCGATGACGATCGGCGCCAGCAGCGCGGCGGCGGCGATCAGGCACATCGACGTCGCGATGGCCAGGTTGACGCGGCGGTCCGCGCCGCCGGCAGCGGTCATGAACGCCAGCACGACACCGACTCCGAAGATCGCCAGTCCGGCGATCCACCGGCCCCGGCTCATCGGGCGCTGCTCCGCCGCGGCGTCGCGCAGCGCCTCGATCGGCGCCACCCGGGCGGCCGAGCGGCTGGCCACGAAGGCGCCCAGCGCCGCGACCCCGGTGCCGATCGCGGTGGCGACCAGCAACGGCCAGGCCGAGATGATGATCCGGGAATCGGGTGGCGTGACGTCGAGCCGGTCGAGCGACGCCAGCATCGCCGGCGCGCCGATGACGCCGGCCACGCAGCCGGCGGCCGAGCCGAGCAGGCCGACGATGACCGCCTCGCCGAGCACCATGCGGCGGATCTGGCGTGGGTCGGCCCCGATGGTGCGCAGCAGCCCGATCTCGCGGCGGCGTTGCGCCGTGGCCAGTGCCAGGGTGGCCGCGACCACGAAGATCGTGGTGAACAGCGCCATGATCGCCAGGGCGGCGACCAGCTGGGCGCCCAGGAACCGCTTGTGGGTGATGAACCCCGGCTCCACGACACCACGGGCGTCGCCGGTCAGTGCGGAGCCGCTCTCGCCGAGGATCTCGCCGGCCCGGCCGGCGACCGCCGGAACCGCGGAGCCCTGCGGCACCAGCAGCCCGATCGTGGTCACCCCGGTGTCCCGGCGGGCGGCCTCGGCGTCGGTGAAGTAGAAGCCCTCGCCGTCCGTCGTCCCGCTGACCGTGAAGGTGTGCACGCCGTCGGCGAGTCCGATGGTCAGAGCGGAGCCGGTCCGCGCCCCGACCCCGGCGCCGGCCACCACCTCGGTGCTGGTTGCCGGAGCGCGCCCGGAGACCAGCTTGTACGGCGCCAGCCGGGCGCTGGCCCAGCCGTGCCCGGCCTCGGTCGCCGCCTCGTCGGCCACCGGCTCGCCGTCGGCGAAGGCCTGGGCGTAGAAGTTGCGATCGACGATCGCGGCCTCGACACCGTCGATGCCTTCGAGCTGACGGACCAGGTCGGCGGCCTGGCTCTCGGTCCACGGAACGCGGTCCCCGGCGGCGCCCGCCTGGTTGACCGCCTGGTTCGACACCACCAGAACCGCGCTTCCGGCCACACGCGGGTGGGGGCGTGGACGCCCCGAGTCGTAGAGGATCAGGGTGACGGCGATCAGGCCGACACCGACAACGACGGCGAGGAACGTGGCGAGGAACGCCCGCCAGTGCTCACGAATGTTGGCAGCGGCCAGCATCATGCCTCCAGCCGGGCCATCTGGGCGGCGATCCGGGCGGGTCTCGACGCGTCCGCCGGGTCGAGCGCCATCCGGTCGGCGATCCGGCCGTCCTTCAGGAAGATCACCACATCGGCGTACGACGCGGCGACCGGATCGTGGGTGACCATGAGCGTCGTCTGGGCCTGCTGGTCGACCAGCAGACGCAGCAGCGCCAGCACCTCCCGCGAGGTCTTGGTGTCGAGCGCGCCGGTCGGCTCGTCGGCGAACAGCACGTCGGGCCGGGTGATCAGCGCGCGGGCCAGCGCGACCCGCTGCTGCTGACCGCCGGAGAGCTCGCTCGGCCGGTGCCCGGCACGCTCACCCAGGCCGACCGCGGCCAGCGCCCGGGCCACCTCGGCGCGGTCGGCGCGACGGCCGGCGAAGCGCAGCGGCAGCTCCACGTTCTGCGCCGCGGTCAGCGACGCGACCAGGTTGAAGGCCTGGAAAACGAAGCCGATTCGGTCCCGCCGCAGCGCTGTCCGGCGGCGCTCGTCCATCCCGCTGATGTCGTCGCCGGCCACGAAGATCTGCCCCGAGGTGGGCTCGTCCAGGCCGGCGGCGCATTGCAGAAGGGTGGACTTGCCGGAGCCGGACGGCCCCATGATGGCGGTGAAGGAGCCCGTGGCAAAACCGATGGACACCCCGTCCAGCGCCTGCACCGCCTGGGTTCCCCGGTGGTAGACCTTGTGCACGGCACGCAGCTCCACCGCCGTCGCCAAGGACGAATCTCGCGTCGCAGTCATACCCCCTATCCGACCGTATCGGGCGTTCTGTGGTCACTGATCCCAGAGATAGTCTTTAAGGTAGAGTCCGCACTACCGCGGCGAATTTGCCGATGGCCTACCGTGGCAGGGTGCGCAGCCGCCGGACAGCTTGGCAGGCGATGGCCCTGGAGCCGGTGGGCTTCCTCACCTCGGCCTGGCCCTGGCGAGCCCTGTTGTACCTGGTCTCCGGCGTGTTCACCGGCGCCCTGGCCTTGGTCCTGTTCGTCGTGCTGGTCACCGTCGGCCTGGCCACCGCCGTCGCGCTCGTCGGGGTCGTGCTGTTGCTGGCCGCCGTGCTGATGGCACTGCCCTTCGCGCGCCTGGAACGCCGTCGGCTGCGACTGGTCGATCTGGACGGCATCCAGGATCCGCACCGCCCGCCCGGGGCGCCGGGGCTCCGCGCGTGGGTGCGCACCCGCCTGGCCGAGCCGGCGACCTGGCGCGAGCTGGTCCTGATGATGGTCTCGCTGACCGCACTCTGGCTGGTCGACCTCGCCGTGCTCGGCCTGGCCTTCGTGGTGCCGCAGCAGTTCATCAGCGCCCCGTTCGACGACCCGGCGACCTGGCCCTGGGCCGTGCTGGGGGTGCTGTTGCTGCTCGCCGCCCCGTTCTCGCTGACCGCCTGGGCGGGCGCCCGCGCGACGCTGTGCCGGATCGTTCTCGCGCCCCGCGACACCGAGGTCGACCCGGACCTCAAGGAGGTCAGCGAGTCGCGGGCCCGGCTGCTCGACGCGTTCGAGGCCGAACGGGCCCGCATCGAACGCGACCTGCACGACGGCGCGCAGCAGCGGCTCGTCTCGCTCAGCATGACGCTCGGCATGATGGCCCTCGACGTGCCCGACGGGTCCCCGCTGCGCGGGCGGATCGAGTCGGCGCAGGAACAGCTCACCCTGGCGCTGGCCGAGCTGCGCCAGCTGGTCCGCGGACTCAACCCGCAGGTGCTCACCGACAACGGGCTGGTGGCGGCGATAGAGGAAGCGGTCAGCCGGTTCCCGGTGCCGGTCACGCTCGACCTGCGACTCGCCGGACGGCTCCCGCAGCCGGTCGAGACGGCCGCCTACTATGCCATCACCGAGGCGCTGGCCAACGTGGCCAAGCACAGCAACGCCACCCGGGTCGAGCTGGTCGGGCGGCATCACGCCGACATCCTTGTCCTCGAGGTGAGGGACGACGGCGCCGGCGGCGCGGACGCCTCCGGCGGCACCGGGCTGACCGGCCTGGCGGACCGGCTCGCGGTGCTCGACGGGCGCATGCGGGTGTCCAGCCCGCCGGGTGGCCCGACTCTCGTACTGATGGAGATTCCATGCCCCTTCGGGTGACCCTGGCCGAGGACTCGACGCTGCTGCGCGAGGGTCTGGTGAGCATCCTCGGCCGGTTCGGGCACGACGTCATCGACGCGGTGGGCGACGCCGACGCGCTGACCGAGGCCGTCCAGGCCCGCCGTCCGGACATCATCATCACCGACGTCCGGATGCCGCCCGGAAACGCCAACGACGGGCTGCGGGCCGCCGTACGCCTGCGCCAGTCCTTCCCCGGCCTGCCCGTCCTGGTCCTCAGCCAGTTCGTCGACCAGTCGTACGCGGCCCAGCTGCTGGACTCCGACAACGGCGACGGCGTCGGGTACCTGCTCAAGGACCGGGTCGGCGCGGTGGTGGAGTTCAACGCCGCCGTGGAACAGGTCGCGGCCGGGCAGACCGTCGTGGACTCCGAAGTGGTCCGCCAGCTGATCAGCCGGCGCCCCGACCCGCGGCAACGGCTGACCGCCCGCGAGCTCGAGGTCCTGGCGCTGATGGCGGAGGGCCGCTCCAACGACACGATCGGCAAACGGCTGCGGGTCACGGACGCGGCGGTCAACAAGCACATCGGCAACATCTTCAGCAAGCTCGACCTGCCGACCACGACCGACGGCCACCGGCGGGTGCTCGCGGTGCTGGCCTACCTGCGGAGCTGAGCCGCGGGGGCCGCGGCCCGCGCGCCGGCCGACAGATCGCGGAACCCGCCGTCGAAGAAGAGCAGCGGCTCGCCCGCCTCGGGCGTGTGCCGGGCCGAGACCACCTGGCCGATCACGATCGTGTGGTCGCCACCGGGGATCACGTCCCGGACGACCGAGTCGATCCAGGCCAGGGCGCCGGTGAGCAGCGGCGCGCCGGTTGACGGTGACGCCTGCCAGTCCACCCCGGCGAACTTGTCCGGCTGGGACGTGGCGAAGTGCCGGCCCAGCGACTCCTGGCGGGCACTGAGGATGTTCGTGGCGAAGGAGCCGGCCCGTACGATCCGGGCCAGGCTGCGGCCGCGGTTCGACGCGGACACCATGACCAGCGGCGGGTCCAGCGACAGCGACGCGAACGACTGACAGGTGAAACCGACCGGCCCCTCGTCCTGGGCGGTGACGACGGTGACGCCGGTGCAGAACCGGCCCGTCGTCCGGCGGAAAGCCCGCTCGTCGATCCCGGGCGCCGGTGATGCGCTCGGCGGAACAGACCCGGCTGCGGTGTCCATGGCTGCGACGGTGTGCGCCGTCCCTATAACTCGCCTATAGCGCCACCGCCCCGGACGTCTATAGGAACGCGATATCCCGCCGCCGGAATCTTCGACGCGTAGAGCCGCGACGCCGTCCGGGAGCGTGAGTCGATTGTCACCGACCCTTGCTGGTCACCAGGCCGGGCCCGGCGCCGATGAACTCGAGCGCCGGCTCGGCGACCCGTGGGATCCGGCCAACCCGCTCGGCTTCGACCGGGTCCTGGCCGCGGACGAGCGCGAGGAGATGTTCGGCGACGGCGAGCGGGCGCTCGACGGTTACGGCCTGAACGCCGAGTTCGTGCCGGCGGAGCTGGGCGGCCGGCTCACCGGGATGGATCGGATGGTGGACGTGCTGCGGGCCGTCTACCGGCGTGATCCCTGCCTCGGCCTGGGATACGGCACGAGCTCCTTCATCGCGGCGGTCAACGTGTGGACCGCCGGTGACGCCGTCCAGCAGCTCACCGTGGCCGACCTGCTGCTGACCAACCGCAAGATCGCCTGCGCGTACCACGAGCTGGCGCACGGCAACGACATGGCGGGCACGGAGCTGGCCGCCCGGCCCGGCGACGACCGGCTGCTGCTGCGGGGACGCAAAGAGGTCGTCACCAACATCGAGCGGGCCGACGCGCTGGTGCTGTTCGCGCGCACCGACCCCGGGCCGGGCAGCCGCAGCCACTCCCTGTTCTTCCTCGAGAAGGACACGCTGCCGGCCGGCGGCTACCGCTACCTGCCCCGGTTCCGCAGCGCCGGCATGCGCGGCGTGCAACTGGGCGGCATGGAGTTCCGGGACTGCCCCGTCGGCCCGTCGAGCCTGCTCGGCCCGGCGGGGCACGGACTGGAGACCGCCGTACGGGCGTTTCAGCTGACCCGCACCGCCCTGCCCGCGATGACGACCGGCCTGCTCGACACCGGGCTGCGGGTGACCCTGCGGCACGTGCTGAACCGGCGGCTGTACGGCCGGCCGGTCGCGGAGCTGCCGCAGGTCCGTTCCGTGCTTGTCAACGCGTTCGCCGACCTGCTGATGTGCGAGGCGATGGCCCGGGCCGGCCTGCGCGCGCTGCACCTGCTGCCGGAGGAGACCAGCGTGTACGCCCCGGCGGTCAAGTTCGGCCTGGCCCAGCCGCTGCTGGAGGCGATGCAGCAGCTGGCCGGGGTGCTCGGGGCGGAGTTCTATCTGCGCGACGGCCCGCACGCGATCTTCCAGAAGCTCGTCCGGGACATCAAGCCCGTCGCCTTCGCGCACATCGCCCGCGCGGTCTGCCAGGCCACGATCCTGCCGCAGCTGCCGCTGCTGGCCCGGCGCTCCTGGCGCGACGGCGAACCGGCGCCGGACGCGCTGTTCCGGCCCGGCGCCGCGCTGCCACCCCTGGCTTTCGAGCGGCTGCGGGTCAGCGCCGGTGGCCGGGACCACTTCGCCCCCTCGCTGGCCGCGGGCCTGACAGCGCTCGGTTCACCCACCGACCCGCAGGTGCGCGAGGTGGCCCGCCTGGCGGCCGGGTTCGCGGCCGAGCTCCAGGCGTTGCGGGCCGCATGCGCCGAGCTGAATCCGCGCCGGCTCTCGTTCCCGGCCGGCGTGGACGCGAACGAGCTGCCCGCCCGATACGTCCGGGTGCTGATGGCCACGGCCTGTTTCGAGCTGTGGCGCCACCATCACACGACCGGCCACGGCTTCCTGGCGGAACCCGCCTGGGCGCTGGCCGTCCTCACCCGCCTCGCCGCGACCGGCGGACCGGCGCCGGTCCTGCCGCCGGAGGTCGAGGGGCGGATGTTCGCCGAGCTGCTCGACCGGCACGAGGCCGGCCGAAGCTTCGGCCTGGCCGACGGCTCGCGGACGACCGCGGGCTGACCGGAATCCCGACCTCTGATGGAGGAATCTGCTGTGGACGACATGCTTGTGTCCGGATCGGCCCCGGCCTCGTCGCAGGACGACCTGCGGCGGTGGCTGACCGCCCGGGTGGCGGACTACCTGGAGTGCCCCGCCGAGGGCATCGACCCGCTGGTGCCGCTGGGCGAGTACGGCCTCGACTCCGTGGTGGCGCTGGCGGTGGCCGGCGAGATCGAGGACCACCTGAACGTCACCCTCGACTCGACAGTGCTGTGGGACCACCCCTCGATCGACGCGCTCGCCCGGTACCTGCATCCGACCGACTGACCCGGCCCTCGCCGACCGTTCGCGCCGTACGAAGGGGAAATCCTTGTCCGAAATCCGAACCGACCGCCACCCGGCGACTCCGGCGCAGGTCGGCATCTGGATCGCTCAGCAGCTGGAGCCGGACAGCTCCCGATTTCTCTGCGCCGGCTACCTGGACCTCGTCGGCGCCCTCGACGTCGACGTGCTCGCCCGCACAGTGGAGCAGACCGTACGGGAGACCGAGACGCTGCGGCTGCGCCTGGTCGACGAGGACGGGCAGCTGTGGCAGGAACCGGCGTCCGGCACGCCGCGGCCGTTGCTGGTCGCCGACGTGGCCGGCCACCCGGATCCGGCCGCCGAGGCGCACCGCCGGATGGAGCACGACCTGACCTCCGGCGCGGACCTCGCCGGGCCCCACCCACCGCACCGGCACATCGTCCTCCGGCTGGCGCCGGACCGGCACCTGCTCTACTTCCGGTACCACCACCTGGTGCTCGACGGCTTCGGTCAGGCCCTGCACTTCCGCCGCCTCGCGACCGTCTACTCCGCACTGGTCGCCGGCAACGAGCCCCCGGCGGCCCGGCACGTGCCGCTCACCGCCCTCGCGGCCGAGGAGCGCGCCTTCGGAAACACGCCGCGTGGGCGGCGTGCGGCGGCGTACTGGCAATCCCTGCCGGCCGAACCGCCGGCGAACGCCGCCCTCGTCGCCGGGCCCGGCCGCGCCGACGGCCCGGTGACCCGGACCTCGCTGACGCTCCCCGCCGAGCAGGCCGACCGGCTCCGATCGGTCGCCGGCGGCGCCGGGAGCCGCTGGTCGTCGGTTTTCATCGCCGGGCTCGCCGCCTACGTGCACCGGATGACCGGCGCCCGGGATGTCGAGCTGACCCTGCCCGTGACCGCACGGACCACCCCCGGCGCGCTCACCACTCCGGCGATGCTCGCCAACGAGCTGCCGTTGCGGCTGACGATCGAGCCGGCCTCGACCTTCGGCGACCTCGTCCGGCACACCACCGAACAGACCGGTGAGCTGCTGCGGCACCAGCGGCATCGCAGTGCCGAGCTGCGCCGGCGTGGGGGCGGCGCCGGCGTGGTGGTCAACGTGATGGGCTTCCCCGGGTCCCCGGCGTTCGGCGACTGCCGTGCCACCGCGCACCAGCTCTCCACCGGACCGGTGGGCGACCTGGTCGTCAACGTCTACGGCGACCCGGAACAGGGCATCCACGTCGACTTCCTGTCGGCCGCGGGCCGGCCGGACGGCGAGCTGACCGCGCACCGGGACAGGTTCGCCCACCTGCTCGGGCGGCTGTCCGACCGCCCCGGCCGGCCGCTCGGCTCTGCCGAGCTCATGGACGCGGCCGAGCTGGCCCGGCTCGAGGACTGGAACGACACCGTCCACCCGGTCCCCGCCTCGACCCTGCCGGAAGCCTTCGAGCGGCAGGCGCGTAGGGACCCCGGCCGCGTCGCCCTGCGAGCGGGCCCGGTCACCCTCACCTACGGCGACCTCAACGCGGCCGCCAACCGCCTGGCCCGGGTGCTGGTCGCCGAGGGCGTGGGCGCCGAGGACTTCGTCGCGGTGGCCGTGCCGCGCACCGACCAGCTGGTGATCGCCCTGCTGGCCGTGCTGAAGGCCGGCGCGGCGTACTGCCCGATCGACCTCTCCTACCCGGCCGACCGGATCCGCTACATGCTGACCGACGCCGCTCCGGCTCTGCTGCTGAGCACCCGCGAGTCGGCCGGCGCGGTGGCCGGTCACGAGGCGCCGGCCCTGGTGCTGGACAGCCAGGCCACGACGGACCGGCTGACCGCCGCGCCGGGACACGACCTCGCCGAGGCGGAACTGCGGCGCCCGCGAAAACCCCAGCACCCGGCCTACCTGATCTACACCTCCGGCTCCACCGGGGCGCCCAAGGGTGTGATCGGCCTGCACGCCGGAGCGGTCAACCGGCTCGCCTGGGGCGCCTCGGCGTTTCCGTACGCGACGGACGCGCCGGTGCTGGCGAAGAGCTCGATGAGCTTCATCGACGGGTCCACCGAACTGCTGGGGCCGCTGCTGCACGGCGGCGTCGTCGTGCTCGCCGGAGCCTCCGACGGCGCCGGCGCCGGCGACCTCGCCGCCCTGGTGGCCCGGCATCGGGCCGGGCGCCTGACCGTGGTGCCGAGCTTGCTCGGCGCTCTGCTCGACGGCGACGTGGCCGGCCTCGCGACCTGCCGGCTCTGGGTGACCAGCGGCGAGGCCCTGCCACCGGCCTACGCCGACCGATTCGCCCGCGCCCTGCCCGGCGCCGAGCTGGTCAACTTCTACGGCGCCTCGGAAGCCAGCGGGGACAGCCTGTTCGCCGCCTGCCGGCCCGGCGACGTGGCAATCGGCCGGCCGATCTGGAACACCCGGGCCTACGTGCTCGACGACCAGCTGCGCCCGGTGCCGCCCGGTGCGGCCGGCGAGCTCTACGTCGCCGGGCTGGGTCTGGCCCGTGGCTATCTGCGCCGGCCCGCCCTGACCGCCGAGCGTTTCGTGGCCTGCCCGTCCGGGCCGCCGGGGGAGCGGATGTACCGCACCGGTGACCTGGTGCGGCGGCGCCTCGACGGCGCTCTCGACCACCTGGGCCGTGCCGATCACCAGGTGAAGATCCGCGGCTTCCGCGTCGAACTGGGCGAGGTCGAGGCGGCCCTGTCCGCCGGCGCCCACGTCGCCGCCGCGGCCGCCGCGGCGCACCCCGATCCGGACGGCGAGCAGCGGTTGCACGGCTACGTCGTCGCGGCCCCCGGCGAGGACATCGATCCCGCCGAGCTGCGCCGGCACCTGGCCGGCCGCCTGCCGCAACCCCTGCTGCCGGCCACTCTCACCGTGCTGCCGGCCCTGCCGCTCACCCCCAACGGCAAACTGGACCGGGCCGCGCTCCCCGCGCCCCGGCGCGCCGCACCGGGCGAGGGCCGGGCCCCGGCCAACCGGCTCGAGAAGCTCTGGTGCGACCTGTTCGCCGAGGCGCTGCACCTGGACAGGGTGGGACCGGACGACGGCTTCTTCGACCTCGGCGGCCACAGCGTGCTGGCGCTCCGCGTGGCCGGACGGGCCCGCCGGGCCGGGTTCACGGTGACGGTTCGCGACATCATGCAGGTGGTGACGCCGGCCGGGCTGGCCGCGGTCTGCGCCGAGCTGCCCGCCGACGGTGGGAGCGCGTACGCCCCGGCGCCGCCACCGCTGCCCGGCGCCGAGCTCGCCGGCCTGCTCGAACGGGAGCCGGCCGGCGCTGCCGTGGCACCGCTGACCCCGCTGCAGGAGGGTCTGCTCTACATCGCCCAGAACCACACCGCGGCCTCGGATCCCTACACCGTGCAGGTGTCGCTCGACCTGACCGGCCCGCTCGACCCGGACCGCCTGCGGGCCGCCTGGGTGGCCCTGCTGCGGCGGCACACCGGGCTGCGGGCGGGCGTGCGTACCGGGCTCAGCCGCCCCGTACAGGTCGTCACGGACGTGCGGGCGCCCTGGCAGCACCACGACCTCACCGACCGGCCCGCCGACGCCGCGACGCTGCTGGAGGAGCAGCGCTGGGGCCGCTTCACGCTCGAGGACGCGCCGCTGGCGCGCTGTGCCCTGCTGACCCTCGGCGCGCAGCGGCACCGGCTCGCGCTGACCTTCCACCACATCCTCGTCGACGGCTGGTCGCTGCCCGTGCTGGTCCGGGACCTCCTCGCGCTGTACTCCGACGGCGGCCCGGCCGCCCTGCCGCCCGCCCCGTCCCACGTCGACCACCTCGCCTGGCTGGCCGCGCAGGACCGGCCCGCGGCGGCCGAGGCCTGGCGGGACGCGCTGAGCGGGCTGGACGGACCCACCCGGCTCGCCGCGACGACACCGGACAGGACACCCGTACGCCCGCGGCAGGTGACCGTCGAGCTGCCGGCCGAGGAGACGTCCGCGCTCCGCGAGACAGCGCGCCGCTACGGGGTGACCGTCAACGTCGTCGTGCAGACGGCCTGGGCGCTCGTGCTCCGGCTGCTGACCGGACGCGACGACGTGGTCTTCGGCACCACGGTGGCCGGCCGGTCCCCCGAGGTGCCGGCCGTCGACGACATCGTCGGCATGCTCATCAACACCGTGCCGGTCCGGGTGCGGCTGGATCCCGCGGAGAGCGCGGCCGGCGTGTTCGCGCGCCTCTGGAGCGAGTACGCGGCGCTGCTGGAGCATCAGCATCTCGGCCTGGCCGACATCCAGCGGGCGGCCGGCGCCGACGAGCTGTTCGACAGCCTGCTGGCCTTCGAGAGCTACCCGATCGAGCCCGCCGCCCTGGACGACCTCGCCCGCTCGACCGGCCTGCGCCTGGTGGGGATGGACGCCCAGGCCGCGACCCACTACCCGCTGACTGTGATCGTCCTGCCCGGCGACCGCCTCCGGTTCCGGCTCGACCACCAGCCCGACCTGATCACCCCGGAGGCGGCCCGCACGATCGCGGACCGGCTGCTGCGGGCCCTGCGGGAACTCGCCCGCGCGCCCCGGACGCCGGTGTCCCAGGTGGAGCTCCTCGATCCGGTCGAGCGCCGCCAGGTGCTCACAGTCTGGAACGACACCGCCCGGCCGCCGCTCGGGCTGTGTCCCAGCCGGCTGTTCGAGGCGCAGGTCGCCCTCGTCCCGCAGCGTCCCGCCGTCGTGCACGGCGACACCACCCTGACCTACGCCGAACTCGACCGGCGCGCCGAGCGTCTGGCCGGCCTGCTCGTCGAGCACGGCGCCGGGCCGGGCCGCATCGTCGCGGTGGCGCTCGGCCGCGACGAACTGCTCCTGGTGGCCCTGCTGGCGGTGCTGAAGACCGGCGCCGCCTATCTTCCGCTGGACACCGGCCACCCTGCCGACCGGCTCGCCTTCATGCTCGACGACGCCGCTCCCACGCTCGTGCTGAGCTCGACGGAGACCGCGGAACAGCTGCCGGCCGGCGGCCCGCCGCGGCTCCTGCTCGACACCGCGCCGACCCGGCAGCGGCTCGCCGCGGCGGGCCCGGCGTCGCCGCGGGGCCTGCTCAGCCCGGCCCTGCCGGCGTACGTCATCTACACCTCCGGCTCGACCGGCCGGCCGAAGGGCGTCGTGATCCCCGGACACGCGATGGTCAACTTCCTGACCGCGATGTCCGGGCCGGTCCCGCTCACGCCGGCCGACCGGCTCCTCGCGGTCACCACGGTCAGCTTCGACATGTCGGTGATCGAGCTGTTCCTGCCGCTGGCCGTCGGCGCGGCGGTCGTGCTGGCCGACCGTGAGGTGGTCCGTGACCCGGCCGCGCTCGCCGCCGAACTGGCCCGGCAGGACATCACCGCCATGATGGCCACGCCCAGCCTGTGGCACGCGCTGGTCACCGGGACCGACGCCGACCTGACCCGGGTGCGGGCCCTGGTGGGCGGGGAGGCGCTCCCGTCGGACCTGGCCGCCGATCTGGTCCGGCGGACGCGCGCGGTGATCAACCTGTACGGCCCGACCGAGACCACCGTGTACTCCACCACGCTGGCGGTCCGGTCCGAGGCGGGGACACCGGGGATCGGGCAGCCGATCGACAACACCCGGGCGTACGTGCTCGACGCCGGTCTGCGGCCCCTGCCGGCCGGGACGACCGGCGAGCTCTACCTCGCCGGCGACGGCCTGGCCCAGGGGTATCTGCACCGCCCGGGCCTGACCGCGGAAAGGTTCATCGCCTGCCCGTACGGGCCGCCCGGCGAGCGGATGTACCGGACCGGTGACCTGGCCCGGTGGACCCCGGACGGCCGGCTGGACTACCTGGGCCGCGTGGACCACCAGGTCAAGCTGCGTGGCTACCGCATCGAGCCGGCCGAGATCGAGGCCACGCTGGCCGGGCACGAGCGGGTGAGCCGCGTGACGGTGCTGCTGCGCGAGGACCGGCCCGGCGACCGGCGGCTGGTCGCCTACGTCGTGCCGGCCGCCGGAGCCACGCTCGAGCCCGCGGAGCTCCGGTCCTGGGCCGCCGAGGCTTTGCCGGAGTACATGGTCCCGGCCGCGGTCGTCGTGCTGGCGGAACTGCCGAGCACCCCCAACGGCAAGCTGGACCGCAACGCGCTGCCCGCGCCCGACCACGCCGCGGGCCGGTCCGGGCGCGGGTTCCGGTCGCCCACCGAGGAACTGCTCTGCGCCGCGTTCGCCGAGATCCTGGGGATCACGTCGGTCGCCGCGCACGACGACTTCTTCGCGCTCGGCGGCCACTCGTTGCTCGCCACCCGGCTGATCGCGCGCATCCGGTCGGTGGTGGGCCGCGAGGTTTCCGTGCGGCAGCTGTTCGACGCGCGTACCCCGGCCGCGCTGGCCGGGCTCCTCGGCGACTCCGGCGAGGTCCGGCGTCCCGCGCTGACCGCCGGTGACCGCCCCGAGCGGGTGCCGCTGTCCAACGCCCAGCGGCGGCTCTGGGTGCTGCACCGGGTCGACCGGGCCGACGCCGCGTACCACCTGCCGATGGTGCTGCGGATGCGCGGCGACCTCGACGCCGGGGCGCTGCGGGCGGCGATCGGCGACGTGGTGGCCCGGCACGAGAGCCTGCGTACCCTGGTCGCCGCGGACGGCCCCGAGCCCGGCCAGCTGGTGCTCCCGGCCGCCGCGGCGACACCGGAGCTCGTCGCGGCGCCGGTGACCGCGGCCGAGCTCGACGCCGAGCTGACGAGGCTCGCGCGGGAGCCGTTCGACCTGGCCGCCCAGCCGCCGCTGCGTTGCCACCTGCTGCGCCTCGACGAGAACGACCACGTGCTGGTGCTGGTGCTGCACCACATCAGCGGCGACGGCTGGTCCTTCGGGCCGCTGGCACGGGACCTGGCCACGGCGTACACGACCCGGCGGCAGGGCCGGGCGCCGGAGTGGGCGGAGCTGCCCGTGCAGTACTCCGACTACACGCTCTGGCAGCGGCGGCTGCTCGGCGACGCCGCCGATCCCGGCAGCGTGCTGGCCCGCCAGCTCGCGTACTGGACCGAAACGCTGGCCGGGCTCCCCGAGGAACTGGCCCTGCCGGTCGACCGCGCCCGCCCGGCCGTGCCGTCGCACGCGGGACGCCGGGTCGAGGTGTCCGTGACGCCCGAACTGCACGAGCGGCTGGCCGGCCTCGCCCGCGGCCGGGGCGCGACCCTGTTCATGGTGGTGCACGCGGCGCTGGCGAGCCTGCTGTCGCGGGTCGGCGCCGGCTCCGACATCCCCATCGGGGTTCCGGTCGCGGGGCGTACGGACGAGGCGCTCGACGATCTCATCGGGTTCTTCGTCAACACCGTGGTGCTGCGGCTCGACCTCGAGGACGACCCCACCTTCGCCGGTCTGCTGGACCGCTCCCGCGAGGCTGCCCTCGCCGCCTACGCGCATCAGGATCTGCCGTTCGAGCGGCTGGTCGACGCGCTGAAGCCGGCCCGGTCGCTGTCGCGGCACCCGCTCTTCCAGGTGATGCTCGCGCTGGACAACACCGGCAACGACGCCGCCCGGACGTCGATCGTTGCGCTGCCGGGCCTCGACGTCGACATCGAGCCGGTGGATCCCGGGGACGCCAAGTTCGACCTGTCCCTGTCGCTGGACGAGCTGCACGGGCCGCAGGGAGCACCGGGCGGCCTGCGCGGGTTCCTCGAATACAGCACCGACCTGTTCGACGAGGCCACGGCGCGGGATCTCGCGGCCCGTCTCGGCCGGCTGCTCGCCGCGGTCGCCGCCGACCCGGACCGGCCGGTGAGCCAGATCGACCTGCTCGACCCGGACGAGCGCCGGCAGCTGACCCGATGGAACGACACCGGTCACCCCGTGCCCGGCGAAACCCTGGCGGCCCTGCTGAACGCGCAGGCGGTCGCCGCCGCCGACCACACCGCTGTCGTCTTCGAGGGAACCGAGCTGACCTATGCGGAGTTCGACGCGCGGGCGAACCGGCTCGCCGCCGAGCTGCGCCGGGCCGGCGTCGGACCGGAGCGGGTGGTGGCGGTCGCGGCGCCCCGGTCGGTGGAGCTCGTGCTCGCGCTCGTGGCCGTCGTCAAGGCCGGTGGCGCCTACCTGCCCGTCGAACTCGACCACCCGGCCGACCGCATCGCTCACATGTGCCGGGACGCGGCCCCCGTGCTCGCGCTGACCACAGTGGATGCCGCCAAGGCGCTGCCGGCCGACGGCCCGCCCCGGTTGCTGCTCGACAGCCCGCGGATCCGGCGACTGCTCGCCACCGGTGACGCGGCCGCACCGGCGCTCGACGACCTCGACCCGGCCCACCCGGCGTACGTCATCTACACCTCCGGATCGACCGGCCGGCCGAAGGGTGTCCAGGTCAGCCACCGCGCGATCGTCAACCGGCTGGCCTGGATGCAGGGGATGCACCGGCTCGACGCCACGGACCGGGTGCTGCAGAAGACGCCGTCCGGCTTCGACGTCAGCGTGTGGGAGTTCTTCTGGCCGCTGCTGACCGGCGCCGCCCTCGTGGTGGCCCGGCCCGACGGCCACCGCGACCCGCAGTACCTGGCCGAGCTGATCACGTCCCGGCGGGTCACCACCGTGCATTTCGTGCCGTCGATGCTGCGGCCGTTCGTCGAGCACGTCGACGGCCGGGGCTGCCCCACGCTGCGCCGCGTGTTCGTCAGCGGCGAGGCGCTGAGCCGCGAGCTCCAGCGCCGGTACCACCAGGCGATCGGCGCGCCGCTGCACAACCTGTACGGGCCGACCGAGGCCGCGGTCGACGTGACCTTCCACGAGTGCCGTCCGGACGCCGGGGACGGTCCCGTGCCGATCGGGCGCCCCATCTGGAACACCCGGCTGCACGTTCTCGACGCCCGCGGACGCCAGGCGCCCCCGGGTGTGTCCGGCGAGCTGTACCTCGCGGGCACCGGACTGGCCCGGGGCTACCTGAACCGGCCCGGCCTCACCGCGGAGCGCTTCGTCGCCGACCCGTACGGCCCCCCGGGCTCCCGGATGTATCGCACCGGTGACCTGGTCCGACGCCGCCGCGACGGCAGCCTGGACTTCCTCGGCCGGGTCGACGACCAGGTGAAGCTGCGCGGCCTGCGGATCGAGCTGGGGGAGATCGAGACGGTGCTGGCCCGCCACCCCGGCATCGCGGCCTGCGCGGTGGTGGTTCGCGAGGACAGGCCGGGCGACCAGCGGCTGACCGGCTACGTCGTGCCGTCCGCAACGCCCGCCGTCACCCCGGACGACCTGCGGGTGCACCTGGGCGGCGAGCTGCCGGAGTACATGGTGCCGGTCGCCTTCGTCACGATGGACGCGTTGCCGGTGACCACGAACGGCAAGCTCGACCGGCGTGCCCTGCCCGCCCCCGCCGTCGATCCCGGCGGGCGGTCGCGCCCGCCCCGCGGTGACCGCGAGATCCAGCTCGCGGCCCTGTTCGCCGAGGTTCTCGGTGTGCCCCGGCCCGGCGCCGAGGACGGCTTCTTCGACCTCGGCGGCGACAGCATCCTCGCCCTCGACCTGGTCGGCCGCGCCCGCCGGGCCGGCCTGCTGATCAACGTCAGGGACGTCTTCGACCGGCGTACGGTGGCCGGCCTCGCGGCCGTCGCCACGCCGCTGGACTCCGGCCCGGCGGAACCGGCGATCTCGCCGATCGGCGAGCTGCCGGCCCTGCCGCTGATGCGGCGCTTCGCCCGTTCCGGCCACGACGAGCAGTTCCACCAGGCGATGCTGGTGCGGATGCCGGCCGCCGCCGGACAGGCCGACCTCACCGCCGCCGTGCAGGCACTGCTCGACCACCACGACGCCCTGCGCCTGCGCCGCACCGATCCCGGCGAGCCGGGGCTGGAGGTCCGCGAGCGCGGATCCGTGGCCGCCGGGCCGCTGGTGCGCCGGGTCGACGCCGCCGGACGCACCGCCCGGGACCTGGCCGAGCTGATGCGGGCCGAGGCGCTGGCCGCGCGCGGCCGGCTGGCGCCCGGCGAGGGCCGGATGGTGCAGGCCGTCTGGTTCGACCGCGGCCCCGCCGAACCGGGCCGCCTGCTGCTGATGGCCCACCACCTGGTCGTGGACGGCGTCTCCTGGCGCATTCTGCTGTCCGACCTGGCCACGGCCTGGCGGGCGTTGTCGGCCGGCCGGGTACCCGAGCTGCCGCCCGTGGGGACGTCGCTGCGGGCGTGGGCCCATCAGCTGCGCGACGACGCCGCGTCGGAGCAGGTGACCGCGGACCTCGGTCACTGGCTGGGGGTGCTCGACACGGCCGGCCTCGGTGCGCGCCGCCTCGACCCGGCCCGGGACACCGCCGGCGCCGCCGGCCACCTCGGGCTGCGCCTCCCGGTCGAGGTCACCCGCGCCCTGCTCGAACTCGCCCCAGCTTTCCGGGCCGGCGTGGACGAGCTGCTGCTGACCGGGCTGGCCCTGGTCGCCACCGACTGGCTGGCGGAGCTGGACGGCGGCCCGGCCGACCGGCTGACGATCTCGGTCGAGGGACACGGGCGGGCCGAGGAGCGCCGGCGCGGCACCGACCTGTCGCGCACCGTGGGCTGGTTCACCAGCCAGTACCCGGTCCGGCTGGACCTGAGCGGGCTCTACCGCGGCGACGCCGAGGCCGCGCTGAAACACGTCAAGGAGCAGTTGCGGGCCGTGCCGGACGGAGGCCTCGGCTACGGCCTGCTGCGTTACCTGAACCCCCGTACGGCGGCCGCCTTCACCGCCCCGGAGCCCGCCATGGGGTTCAACTACCTCGGCCGGTTCGCCGCCGGCGACTCCGACTTCTCCGCCCTGCTGGAGGGCGCCGAGCTCGTCAGCGCGGCCGAGCCGGAGATGCCCCTGAGCCACGCCGTCGAGGTGAACGCGGTCACCGAGGACGGATCGGACGGCCCGCAGCTGGTCGCCCGCTGGACCTGGGCGCCCAGCCTGCTCGACCGGCCCGCGGTGACCCGCCTGGCCGAGCGGTGGTTCGCCTGGCTGCACCGGTTCGCCCAGCGCGCCGGGCAGCTGGACCCGGGCGGCTTCACCCCGTCCGACGTCGCCCTGTCCCATCTCGACCAGCAGGACATCGACCTGCTCGAAGCCGAACTGGAGGCGTTCCGGTGAGCCGAAGCACCCGCCCCATCGAAGACATTCTGCCGCTCTCCCCGGTGCAGGAGGGCATGCTCTTCCACCACGCGTACGACTCCGGCTCGGCCGACGTCTATCACGTCCAGACGATCCTCGACCTCGACGGGCCGCTGGATGCGGCCCGGTTGCGGGTGGCGGCCGAGGCCCTGGTGCGCCGGCACATCGCGCTGCGGACGTCGTTCCGCTACGAGTCGTTGAGCCGGGCGGCCCAGGTCGTCCTGCGGACCGCGGAGCTGCCCTGGGCCGAGGCCGACCTGAGCGACGTGGAGCCGGACCGGCGGGACGCCGAGGAGCAGCGGCTGCTCGACGACGACCTGCGGCGCCGCTTCGACCTCACCGCGCCGCCCCTGGTGCGTTTCCTGCTCGTGCGGTCCGCTCCCGACCGGCACCGGCTCGTGCTGACCAACCACCACATCGTTCTGGACGGCTGGTCACTGCCAGTCCTGCTGAAGGATCTCTTCGCCGGCTACGCCGCCGAGCCGGGCGCCCCGGCCCCGGCCGACGCCCCGCCGCCCCGCGACCACTACGCGTGGCTGGCCCGGCAGGACGCGGCGGCCACCCGGGAGGCCTGGCGCACGACGTTGGCCGGGCTGACCCAGCCGAGCCTGGTGGCCTCCGCGGCCACCACGCCTGCCGAGCCGCCGAGCAGCCACACCTTCGAGCTCACCGAGGCCGAGTCGGGCGACCTGGCGGCCTGGGCGCGCGGGCAGGGCCTGACCCTCAACACGGTGCTCCAGGGGGCCTGGGCGATCGTGATCGGCCGGTTGCTCGGCCGCGACGACGTCGTCTTCGGCATCACCGTCGCGGGCCGGCAGCCGGAGGTCCCGGAGGCCGACCGGATGGTCGGGATGTTCGTCAACACGGTGCCCCTGCGGGTGGTGCTCCGCCGCTCGGAGCCGCTCGCCGCGCTCCTGTCCCGGATCCAGGACGAACAGGCCCGCATGCTGGGACACCACCACGCCGGGCTGGCCGGCATCCAGCAGGCGCACGGCCTGGGCCCGCTGTTCGACACCTCGATGGTCTTCGAGAACTACCCGCTGGAGGCGGTGGCCGACCGGCCCGTGGCGCCGGGTCTGCGGGTCCGCGGGGTCACCGGACGGGACGCGGCGCACTACCCGCTGGGCCTGATCGCCATGCCCGGCGCGCGGCTGCGTTTCCGGCTGGACCACCGTACGGACGTGTTGCCGGAGGGGACCGCGAGCCGGGTCGCCGGCTTGCTGCTGGGGGTGCTGCGGTCCGTCGTCGCGGGGGCCGACCGGCCGATCGACCGGCTGGACCTGGTGGACCCGGCGGAGCGCCGCCGGGTGGTGGAGGACTTCAACCGCAGCGCCGCCGAGCTGTCCCGGGCGACCCTGCCCGAGCTGTTCGAGGAGCAGGCAGCGCGGACCCCGGAGCGGGTGGCCGTCGTCTGCGGCGACACCCGGCTGACGTACGCCGAACTCGACGCCCGCGCCAACCGGCTGGCCCGGTATCTCGCCGGGCGCGGTGTCGGCGCCGAGCAGCGAGTGGCGCTGGCACTGCCCCGCAGCGAGCTGTTCGTCGTCGCGGTGCTGGGTGTCCTGAAGGCGGGCGCGGTCCATGTCCCGGTCGACCCCGGATACCCGGCCGAACGGATCTCGTACCTGCTCGCCGATGCCGCCCCGGCGCTGGTGCTGACGACGACGGCCGTGGCCGCGGAGCTGCCGGCGGGCGGGCCGGAAAAGGTTCGCCTCGACGAGGAGGACCCGTCGGCCGGGCCGGCCGCGGAGCCGTTGTCCGACCGGGAGCGCGGCGGGCCGCTGCGCCCGGAGCAGGCGGCCTACGTCATCTACACCTCCGGCTCCACCGGCCGGCCGAAGGGCGTCGTGGTCACCCACGCCGGCATTCCCAGCCTGGCCGCCGCACAGATCGAGCGCTTCGCCGTGACCGAGGAGTCGCGGGTCCTGCAGTTCGCCTCGCCCAGCTTCGACGCCGCGGTCTCCGAGATCTGCATGGCGCTGTTCAGCGGCGCCGCCCTCGTCCTGGCCCCGGCCGACCGGCTGCGCCCCGGCGGGCCGCTGACCGAGCTGCTCACCGCCGAACGCATCACCCACGTGACACTGCCGCCCTCGGCGCTCGCGGTGCTCGACCCGGGCACCCTGCCGGGCGTGGGCACGCTCGTGGTCGCGGGTGAGGCGTGCGCGCCCGAACTCGTGGGCCGCTGGTCGCCGGGCCGGCGGATGATCAACGCGTACGGGCCGACCGAGTCGACGGTCTGCGTCAGCATGAGCGACCCGCTGGCCGGCACGGTGACCCCGCCGATCGGCCGGCCGGTCCTCAACACCCGCGTGTACGTCCTGGACCACAATCTGCGCCCGGTCGGCCCCGGCCGGACAGGCGAGCTGTACGCCGCCGGGGCCGGGCTGGCCCGCGGCTATCTGGGCCGGCCGGGCCTGACCGGTGAGCGGTTCGTGGCCTGCCCCTTCGGCGAACCGGGCGGCCGGATGTACCGCACCGGCGACCTGGCCCGCTGGTCGGACGACGGGCAACTGGAGTTTCTCGGCCGGGCCGACCAGCAGGTGAAGCTGCGTGGCTTCCGGATCGAGCCCGGCGAGGTGGAGTCGGCGCTGATGCGCGACCCGGCCGTGGCGCGGGCCGTGGTCGTCGTCCGCGAGGACACCCCGGGCGACCGGCGGCTGGTGGGTTACGTGGTGCCGGGCGGGGTTGCCGACCCGGACCCGGCCGCCGTGCGTGCCCGCTTGGAACGGGAGCTGCCCGAGCACCTGGTCCCGTCGGTCGTGGTCGTCCTGCCGGACCTGCCGACCACGCCCAACGGCAAACTCGACGTCGCCGCCCTGCCGGCCCCGAAGGTCGCGGGCGGCGCCGGCGGGGAACCGCGTACGCCGCAGGAGGAACTGCTCTGCGGCATCTTCGCCGACGTGCTCGGGGCCGCCCGCGTCGGCGTCGACGAGTCGTTCTTCGCGCTCGGGGGCCACTCGCTGCTCGCCACCCGGCTGATCGGCCGGATCCGCACCGCCTTCGGGGTCGACGTCCCGGTGCGCGTGCTGTTCGAGAAGCCCACCGTCGCCGGCCTGGCCGAGGCGCTGGGCGTGGCCGCCCGCAGTTCCGGGCTGACCGCCCGGCCCCGCCCGGACAGGGTCCCCGCGTCGCCGGCCCAGCGCCGGTTGTGGTTCCTGAACCGGCTGCAGGTGGCCGACGCGACCTACAACATGCCGATGGCGTTGCGCCTCACCGGCCCCCTGGACAGGGCCGCGCTCGCCGCGGCGCTCGGCGACGTGACCGACCGGCACGAGAGCCTGCGCACCGTTTTCGCCGAGAGCGCCGACGGGCCGTACCAGGTGATCGTCGAACCGGCGGCGGGCCGCCCCGGGCTGGCCGAGGCCGAGGTCGACGAGGCCGGGCTCCCGGACGCGCTGGCGCGGGCCACCGCCGAGGGCTTCGACCTGGCGGCCCGGACGCCGCTGCGCTGCCACCTGTTCCGGCTCGGCCCGCGGACCCATGTGCTGCTGCTGGTGCTGCACCACGTGGCGGGCGACGCGGAATCCCTGCTGCCGCTGGCCCGCGACCTCACCACGGCGTACACGGCCCGGCATGCCGGAACCGCCCCGCGGTGGGAGCCGTTGCCGGTGCAGTACGCCGACTTCGCCGTCTGGCAGACCGAGCAGCTCGGCGCGGAGGACGACCCGGACAGCGCGGCGTCGCGGGCGCTGACCTTCTGGCGCCGGACCCTGGCCGGCCTGCCCGACGAGCTGGCGCTGCCCACCGACCGTCCCCGGCAGGTCACCGGCGTGCCGCGCGGCGACACCGTGCCGTTCGACATCCCCGCGGCCCTGCACGGCGAGCTGGTCCGGCTCGCCCGCGGCCGCCAGGCCACCTTGTTCATGGTGCTGCACGCCGCGCTGGCCACGCTGCTCAACCGGCTCGGGGCGGGCGCCGACATCCCGATCGGCACGCCCATGGCCCACCGCACCGACGCGGTGCTGCGGGACCTGGTCGGCATCTTCGTCAACACCCTGGTGCTGCGCACCGACGTCTCCGGCGACCCGGCCTTCCCCGAGCTGCTGGCCCGGGTGCGGCAGGCCGACCTGGAGGCGTACGCCCATCAGGACCTGCCGTTCGAGCGGCTGGTCGAGGTGCTCAACCCGGCCCGGTCGATGGCCCGGCACCCGCTGTTCCAGGTTGCCCTGAACGTCGACGGCGCCACCGGGCAGGACGCCGTCCGGTCGCTGGCCGGGCTGCCCGGCCTGACCGCTGTCCCGGAGCCGGTGCCCAGCGCCGTGGCCAAGTTCGACCTGCTGTTCGACCTGTCGGAGCGGTACGGCCCGGACGACGCCGCGGAGGGGCTCGAAGGCCGGCTGATCTACCGCACGGACCTGTTCGACCGCGCCACCGCGGTCCGGCTGGTGGGCCGCTTCCTGGCGGTGCTCGAGACCGCTGTCCGGGAGCCGCGTCGCCCGATCACCCGCTACGACGTGCTGGAACCGGCCGAGCGGGCCCTTGTCCGTCCGGCTCCGGCCGAGCCGGTGGGTGCCGCGGGCGAGACGCTGCACCGTACGTTCGAGGACCAGGCCCGCCGCACGCCCGACGCCGTCGCCGTGACGGCGGGGGAGCGCTCGGTGCGCTACCGGGAGCTCAACGCGGCGGCCAACCGGCTGGCCCGGCTGCTGGAGGAGCGTGGCGTCGGGCCCGAGTCCCGGGTCCTGATCCTGTTGCCCCGCACCGAACTGCTGCCGCAGGCCGCGCTGGCGGTGCTGAAGGCGGGCGGCGTGTACGTGCCCGCCGACCCGGGCTACCCGGCGGAACGGCTCGCCCTGATCGCCGCCGACGCCGCCCCGGTGCTGGCGCTGACAACCCGGTCGCTGCAGGACGCGGTGCCGGCCGGCGTGCCCCGGGTGCTGCTCGACGAGGTGTCCCTGGACGACCGGCCCGGCACCGACAGGCCCGGGCGGGCGCGGCCCGGCAACGCCGCCTACGCCATCTTCACCTCGGGCTCGACCGGCCGGCCGAAGGGTGTGGTGGTCGCCCACCGCCAGGTGCAGCGTCTGTTCACCGCCACCCGGCACTGGTTCGAGTTCGGTCCCGGCGATGTGTGGACGATGTTCCACTCGTTCGCGTTCGACTTCTCGGTGTGGGAGATGTGGGGCCCGCTGCTGCACGGCGGACGCCTGGTAGTCGTGCCGCAGGACGTGAGCCGTTCACCCGCCGACTTCGCCGCGCTGGTCCGCCGCGAGGGGGTGACGGTGCTCAACCAGACGCCGTCCGCCTTCTCCCAGCTGATGCAGGCCGAGGCCGGGCCGCTGCCGGTGCGCCTGGTGATCTTCGGCGGCGAGGCCCTCGACCTGCGCCGCCTCGCCGGCTTCTACGAGCGGCACGCCGGCGACGCGCCCCGGCTGGTCAACATGTACGGCATCACGGAGACGACGGTGCACGTCACCTACCGCCCGCTCGACCAGGCGACGGTGTCCGGCGAGGGCCGCAGCCTGATCGGCGCGACGATCCCCGACCTGACCGGGTACGTCCTCGACGAGCACCTGCAGCCGGCGCCGGTCGGCGTGGCCGGCGAGCTCTACGTGCACGGCGCCGGGCTGGCCCGCGGTTACCTGGGCCGCCCGGCGCTCACCGCGCAACGGTTCGTCGCCTGCCCGTACGACCCGGCGGGCGCTCCGATGTACCGCACCGGCGACGTGGTGCGCCGGACGTCCGACGGCGACCTGCAGTACGTCGGCCGGGCGGACGACCAGGTGAAGATCCGCGGCTTCCGGATCGAGCTGAGCGAGGTCGAGGCGGTGCTGGCCGGTGAGCCGGGCGTTGAGCAGGCCGCCGTGACGGTACGCGAGGACGTGCCCGGTGACCGCCGGCTGCACGCCTACCTGGTTGCCGGGCCGGGCACCGACGCCGCGGCTGTACGGGCCCGCAGCGCCGAGGTGCTGCCGGACTACATGGTGCCGGCCACGGTGACCGTGCTGGAGCGGTTGCCGATGACCGTCAACGGCAAGCTCGACCGAGGCGCGCTGCCGGCCCCGGTCGTCACCGTGGCGGAGGGCCGGGCCGCGTCCTCGGCCGCGCAGCAGGCCCTGTGCGGGGTGTTCGCCGAGGTGCTGGGCCTGCCCCGGGTGGGCGTCGACGACTCGTTCTTCGACCTCGGCGGCCACTCGCTGCTGGCCACCCGCCTCGTCGCCCGGGTGCGGTCCGTGCTGGGTGTGGAGCTCGGGGTCCGGGACCTGTTCGAGGCCCCGACGGTCGCCGCGCTGGCCGAGCGGGTCGCCGGCGCGCCCGGCGCACCGGCCCTCGCCCTGCCGCTGCCGCGTCCCGAGCGGCTGCCGTTGTCGTACGCGCAGCAGCGCCTGTGGTTGATCCACCAGATGGCCGGTCCGGACGCGACCTACAACATCCCGATCGTGCTGCGGCTGAGCGGCGACCTCGACGTGGCCGCGCTGCGGTCCGCGGTCCGCGACGTGATCGAGCGCCACGAGAGCCTGCACACCGTGATCGGGCACGACGGCGGCGGCACGGACGGCCGGCTGATCGTCCGGCGCGACGCGGAGGCCGGTCTGACAGTGGCGCCGGTGGCCCCGGACGAGCTCGAACCCGCTCTGGGCGAGGCCGCTCGGGCCGGGTTCGACCTCACCACCGACCTGCCGGCGCGGTTCCACCTGTTCACTCTCGCGCCCGACGAGCAGGTCCTGCTCATCGTGCTGCACCACATCGCGGGCGACGGCGAGTCGCTGCCGATCCTCGCCGGTGACCTCGCGGCGGCGTACCGGGCGCGGCTCGCCGGTGACGCTCCCGGGTGGCCGGAGCTGACCGTGCAGTACGCCGATTTCGCGGTGTGGCAACGCGAACGGCTGGGTGTGGAGTCCGACCCGGAGTCCGAACTGGGCCGTCAGCTGGCCTTCTGGCAGGAGTCCCTGGCCGGCCTGCCGGACGAGCTGGTGCTTCCCGCGGACCGCCCGCGGCCGCTGGGGGCCCTGCACCGGGCCGGGCGAATCTCGTTCACTGTGCCCGCCGCCGTGCACGACCGGATCGTGGCGCTGGCCCGCGAGTGCCGGGCTACGCCCTTCATGGTGGTGCAGGCCGCGCTGGCGGTGCTGCTGTCCCGGCTCGGCGGGGGAGCCGACGTGCCGATCGGGTCGCCGGTCGCCGGGCGGCGCCACGACGCGCTGGCCGGCGTGGTCGGGTTCTTCGTCAACACGCTGGTGCTGCGCACCGACGTGTCCGGCGATCCGGCCTTCGCCGACCTGGTGGCGCGGGTGCGGGAGTTCGACCTGGCGGCGTTCGAGCACCAGGACGTCCCGTTCGACCGGCTCGTCGAGGCGATGCGGCCGCAGCGCTCGGTGTCCCGGCACCCGCTCTTCCAGGTGGTCCTCACGTTCGACGAGGCCGGCGGCGACGCGCTCGCCGCGGTCTCCGGCATGCCCGGCGTCACGGTGCGGCCGGGCGAGGTCGAGCTGGGGGTGGCCAAGTTCGACCTGACCTTCGCCCTCACCGAGCAGCACGACGACGACGGCCGCCCGGCCGGCTGCGCCGGATCCCTGGAGTACAGCGCCGACCGGTTCGACCCGCTGACCGCCGAGCGCCTGGCCAAGCGTCTGGTGCTGCTGCTCGAGCAGACGACGGGCCGGCCGGGCAGCCGGGTGTCCTCGTTCGACCTGCTGGTCGACGACGAGCGGACGAACCTGCTGGAAACCTGGGCCGCCGCCGAACTGCCGGTCCCGATCGCGTCGGTGCCCGAACTGGTTGCCCGCCACGCGGCCGAGCGTCCGGAATCGGCGGCTGTGCGGTTCGACGGCCGCACCCTGTCCCATGGGGAGCTGAACACGCGGGCGAACCGGCTCGCCCACCGGCTGCTTCGCCTCGGGGTCGGCCCGGAGTCCCGCGTGGCCGTGCTGATGGACCGTTCGGAGCACCTGGTGCCGACCCTGCTCGGGATCGTCAAGACCGGCGCCGCGTACGTGCCCCTCAGCGCGGCCAACCCCGACGGTCGCCTGGAGTGGCTGCTGAGCAGCGTCGGAGCGGGCTTCCTGCTGGTCGACGAGCCGAACCGGGCCCGGGCGGAGGGGCTGAACACCGATGTCACCGTGCTGTCCGCCGACGTCGAGCCCGCCGCGTCGCTGCCGGACACCGATCCGGCCGTCGCGATCTCACCCCGGTGCCTCGCGTACGTGATGTTCACGTCCGGCTCCAGCGGTCAGCCCAAGGGCGTCGCGATCACCCACCTCGACATCGCGGCGATGGCCGGCGACCGGTACTGGGACGACGTCTCGCAGCGGGTGGCGATGCAGTCCCCGCACGCCTGGGACGGCTCGGTCCTGGAGATGTGGGTTCCGTTGATCCGCGGCGGATGCGTGGTCGTGGCCCCGCCCGGCGACGTGGACGTCGACGTGATGGCGAGGCTCATCCGCGAGAACGACGTCACCTCGATGTTCATGACCACCGGCCTGTTCCGGGTGATCGCCGAGGAACAGCCGGAGGCCTTCGCCATGGTGCGCCAGGTGGCGGCCGGCGGCGACGCGCTGCCCGCCGCCGCGGTGCGCCGGGTCCTCGAGCACGCGCCCGCGGCCCGGGTGGTCAACGCGTACGGGCCGACGGAGGCGACGGCCATGTGCCTGGCCTACACCGCCGCTCCGGAGCTGTCGGGCACCTGGCCGGCCGCGGTGCCGATCGGCCGGTCCGCCGACAACATGCGCAACTACCTGCTCGACGAGGGGCTGCGCCTGGTCCCGCCGGGCGCGGTGGGCGAGATCTACACCGCCGGGGCCGGGGTCGGCCGCGGCTACTGGGGCCGCCCCGATCTGACGGCCGAGCGGTTCGTCGCCGACCCGTACGGCCCTCCCGGTGAGCGAATGTACCGGTCCGGAGACCTGGCCCGGTGGAACGCCCAGGGGCAGATGGAGTTCATCGGCCGCGCCGACGACCAGGTGAAGGTGCGGGGCTTCCGGATCGAGCTGGGGGAGATCGAGGCGGTCGTCGCGGCCGCGCCGGGCGTGGTGTCCTGCGTCGTCGTGGTGCGGGAGGACCGGCCTGGCGAGAAGCGGATCGTCGCCTACGTGGTGCCCGGACCGGGCTACGACGTCGGCCGGCTGCGCACGATGATCGTGCGCAACCTGCCCGACTACATGGCGCCGGCCGCGATCGTCGAGCTCACCGAGCTGCCGATGAGCGGGATCGGCAAGCTCGACCGCCGTGCCCTGCCGGCGCCGCAGTTCGGCTCGGAGGCCGGCCGGGCACCCGAGACCGCCGCCGAGCGGCTGCTCGTTCCGTTGTTCGCGCAGGTCCTGGGCCTGGACGAGGCGGCTGTGGACGTCGACGCGGCCTTCTTCGACCTGGGCGGCGACAGCATCATGGCGATCCAGCTGGTCGCCGCGGCCCGCCGGGCCGGTCTGGAGATCACCGCGACCGACGTCTTCACCTATCGGACGGTGGCGGAGCTGGCGGTCGTCGCCCTCCCGGCCGGCACGGCCGAGGCCGAGCCGGTGGCGGAGGCGATCGGTGAGTTCCCCGCCTCCCCGGTCATGCACTGGCTGGCCGAGCGCCGGGCGCCGATCCGGCGGTTCAACCAGTCCACCCTGCTCTGGTCGCCACCGGCGGTGACCCTGGAGGCGCTGGAGGCCACGGTCGCCGCGGTGCTGCGGCGGCACGACAGCCTGCGGATGCGGGTCCGCATCGCCGATCCGGGCGACGCGAACACCTGGACCTGCGTCGTCCCCGAGCCGGACAGGGAACCGTCCGGCCCGCACGTCACCCGCGTGGACGCCACCGCGTTCGGCGACGACGACCTCGACGCCGCGCTCCGCGAGCACGGCACGGCCGCGCTGGAGCGCCTGTCGCCCGAGGACGGCATGCTGCTGCAGGTCGTCTGGTTCGACCGCGGGAACCGGCCCGGCCTGGTCCTGGTGGTGGCCAACCACCTCGCCGTCGACGGGGTGTCCTGGCGGGTCCTGCTGCCCGACCTGGTCGAGGCGTGGCAGGCCGTCACGCGCGGGCGGGAACCGGTGCTCGATCGCGCCGGCAACTCGCTGCGCCGCTGGTCGCGGGCCTCCGCCGAGCTGGCGGCGACGCCCGCGACGCGGGCCGAACTGGAGCACTGGCTCGGTGTGCTGCGCGGCGGCGCCCCGCTCGGCTCGCGCCCGCTGCAAGCCGGCGCCGACACCGTGGGCACGGCCGGCGTGCTCGAGCGGGACCTCCCGGTCGAGGTGACCCGGCACGTCCTCACCACGGTGCCTGCCGTGGTGGGCACGGGGGTGAACGACGTCCTGCTGGCCGCCCTCGCGATGGCGATGGCGCGCCGGGACAACGACCGCGGGGCGCCGCTGCTGGTCGAGGTGGAGGGACACGGGCGGACGGATCCCGCGTTGCCCGGGATGGACCTGTCCCGGACGACCGGCTGGTTCACCGCCCTGCACCCGGTGCTCCTCGACACCGGCGGGGTGAACCTGACCGAGGCGTACGCCGGTGGGGTGGCCGCGGGCTCGGTGCTCAAGCACGTCAAGGAGCAACTCCGCGGCGTGCCCGGCAACGGCCTGGGCTACGGCCGGCTCCGGTACCTGCGGCCGGACACCGCGGCCGCGTTCGCCGGGGCCGGGCACCCGCCGATCGGGTTCAACTACCTCGGCCGTTTCCTGGCCGACGAGACCGGCGACTGGTCGGTCGCCACCGGGCTGCCCCGCCCGCCGGGCGAGGAGGCGGACACGCCGCTCGCCCACGTCATCGAGATCAACGCGTCGGTGACGGAGACCGCGGACGGCCCCCGGCTGACCGCCTCGTGGAGCTGGGCCGCCGCCGTCCTGCCGGAGTCCGCCGTCCGTGAGCTCGCCGACGGCTGGATCGCGGCGCTGACCGCACTGGCCGAGTACGCCCAGCGGCCCGACGCGGGTGGCCTGACGCCGCACGACCTCGCCGTGCCGGGCCTGACACAGACCGAGATCGAAGAGTTCGAGGACGCCCTCGCACCGGACTGGGAGTAACGACGTGACCCGACAGACCCGTACGGTCGACGACATCCTGCCGCTCTCCCCGCTGCAGGGGGGTCTGCTGTTCCACAGTGTCTTCGACGAGTCGGCGCCGGACATCTACACGGTCCAGTCGACCTTCCACCTGACCGGCCCGCTCGACGCGGACCGGGCCGCCCGAGCCGCCGACGCCCTGCTGCAGCGCCACGCCAACCTGCGGGTGGCGTTCCGCCAGCGGGCCAACGGCGAATGGGTGCAGCTGGTCGCCACCCGGGTGCGGCGGCCGTGGACGGAACTGGACCTGAGTCACCTCGCCGCGGAACAGGCCGACGCCGAGGCGCGCGCGGCAGCGGTGGCCGACCGGGAGCGCCGCTTCGACACCGGGCGCCCGCCGCTGATCCGGTTCCTGCTGATCCGGCTCGGCGACCTGAGTCACCGCCTGGTCCTGACCGTCCACCACACCCTGCTGGACGGCTGGTCGCTGCCGACCCTGCTCCAGGAGTTCTATGCCCTCTACCTGTCCGGCGGGGACCCGCGCGGGCTGCCCCCGGTTGTGCCCTACCGGAGCTACCTGGAATGGCTCGGGCGGCAGGACACCGGCGCCGTCCAGGCCGCGTGGGACGACATGCTGTCCGGTCTGGCCGCACCCACCCGGGCGGCGGCCGGCCGGGCCTTCACCCCCCGGGATCCGGGCCGGGCCCAGTTCGGCCTCTCCCCGGCCGCGACCGCGGCGCTGACCGCCCGGGCCCGCGCGGCCGGGGTCACCGTCAACACGGTCGTCCAGACCGCCTGGGCGCTGGTCCTGAGCGGGATGACCGGCCGCGACGACCTGGTGTTCGGCGTGACGGTCAACGGCCGTCCGGCCGAGCTGCCCGGCGTCGAGTCGATGGTCGGCCTGTTCATCAACACGCTGCCGCTGCGGGTCCGGATCCGGCCCGGACAGACCGTCGGCGACCTGCTCACCGAGGTGCACCGGCAGCAGGTCCGGCTGACCGAGCACCAGCACGTCGGGTTGTCGGAGATCCAGCACCGCGCCGGCCTCGGGCCGCTGTTCGACACCTCCGTCGTCTTCGAGAACTTCCCGTTCGACGACTCGACCGGCCTGGCCGCGGACGCCGACGCGCTGCGGGTGACCGGGGCGGAGAGCCATTCCGCCAACCACTTCCCGCTGAGCCTGGTCGCCATGCCGCAGGACACCTTGCGGTTCAAGCTGTTCCACCAGCGGGAGCTGTTCGACGACGCGGCGGTCGCCGTCATCATCGACCGGTTCCGCCGGGTGCTGGACGAGGTGGTGAACCGGCCCGGCCAACCGACCGGCCGGGTCGAGCTGATCACGGCCGCCGAGCGGGAGGAGTCGCTGTCGTACGCGATCGGCCCCGTGCCGCGGACGAGCGGCGGCACCCTGCCGGAGCTGTTCACCGCCCAGGCGCGCCGGACCCCGGACGCCCCCGCGGTGCTGGCCGGCGGCCGCTCGCTGACGTACCGCGAGCTCGACGCGCGGGCCAGTCACCTCGCCGGTGAGCTGATCCGCCGGGGGATCGGGCCCGGCCGTACGGTCGCTGTGCTCCTGCCACGCGGCGTCGAGCTGGTGGTGGCGCTGCTGGCGGTGGCCAAGTCGGGTGGCGCCTACGTTCCCGTCGACCCGGCGTACCCGGCCGGCCGCATCGCCGCGATCCTGCAGGGGGCGGCCCCGCGGCTCGCCGTCGCCGAGCCCGGCACGGTTCCCGAGGGCCTCGACACGCTGGCGGTCACCGACGCCGAGGCCGGCTCGTTCACCGTCGCGCCCCGCCCCCACGACCCCGCTTATCTGATCTTCACCTCCGGGTCGACCGGAAAGCCGAAGGGCGTCGTGGTCGAGCACCGGTCGCTCGGCGCCTACCTGACCCGCGGCCGCACGGCGTACCCGGACGCGGCCGGAACCGCCCTCGTCCACTCGTCGGTGGCCTTCGACCTGACCGTCACCGGGCTGTTCATCCCGCTGGTCAGCGGGGGTTGCGTGCACGTGGCCGAGCTCCCGGACGCGACCGGCGGGCCCCGGCCCACCCTCCTCAAGGGCACGCCCAGCCACCTCGCGCTGCTGGACACCCTGCCGGACACGGTCTCACCGTCCGGCACGCTGATCCTGGGCGGTGAGGCGCTGCGCGGCGAGGCGGTGCGCGGCTGGCGCGAGGCGCACCCCGAGGCGCAGGTCATCAACGCGTACGGGCCCACCGAGGCGACCGTGAACTGCCTGGAGCACCGGATTCCCGCCGGCGCCGAGGTGGCGGACGGACCTGTGCCGATCGGCCGGCCCTTCGCCGGCGCCCGCACCTACGTGCTCGACGCCGCGCTCCGGCCGGTCGCATCGGGCGTGCCGGGCGAGCTGTACGTCGCCGGCGTGGTGCTCGCCCGTGGTTACGCCGAGCGTCCCGACCTGACCGCCGAGCGGTTCGTCGCCGATCCGTTCGGCCCCGCCGGCGAGCGGATGTACCGCACCGGCGACCTGGTGCGGTGGCTCCCCGAGGGTGCGCTGGAGTACGTCGGCCGCGCCGACGACCAGGTGAAGCTGCGCGGCTTCCGGATCGAGCCGGGCGAGATCGAGGCGGTCGCGGCGGCCTCTCCCGGGGTGACCCGGGCGGTGGTCGTCGTCCGCGGGGAGGGGGCGGACCAGCAACTGGTCGCCTACCTGACCCCGGGCACGGTGGGCGCCGACGCGGTGCGCGCGCACCTCGCCGCGGCCCTGCCGGAGTACATGGTGCCGGCCGCGATCGTGGTCCTCGGCGAGCTCCCGCTGACCCCGAACGGGAAGGTCGACCGCGCGGCCCTGCCGGCCCCCGAGGAGATCGTCCGGATGGCGCCGGTGCGGCGCGGCCCACGGGACCCCCGCGAGGAACTGATCGGCGAGTTGTTCGCCGGGGTCCTCGGCCGTGCCGCGGTCGGCCCGGACGACGATTTCTTCGCGCTGGGCGGCCACTCGCTGCTCGCCATCCGCCTGGTGAGCCGGCTGCGCTCGGCGCTGGGCACCGAGATCGGCGTACGCCACGTCTTCCAGAACCCCACCCCGGCCGCGCTGGCCCGCTCGATGGGCGAGGGCGGCCAGGCCCGCCCGGCGCTGCGAGCCGGCGCCCGCCCCACCAGGGTGCCGCTCTCCTACGGTCAGCAGCGCTTGTGGTTCCTGCACCGGCTGGAGGGCCCGAGCCCGGTCTACAACCTGGCCTCGATCATCCGCCTGGACGGCCCCCTGCGGATCGACGCGCTGCGGGCGGCGTACGGCGACGTGATGCGCCGGCACGAAAGCCTGCGTACGGTCATCGAGCAGGACGACAGCGGCGCGTTCCAGGTGGTGCGACCGGCCGGCGAGCCGGACCTGCCGGTGCTGCGGGTCACGGAGGAGGAGCTGGACCAGGCCCTCGCCGAGCACGCCCGGTACGCCTTCGACCTGGCCCACGAGTGTCCACTGCGGCTGACCCTGTTCGAGCTCGCCCCCGACCGGCACGAACTGCTGGTCCTGCTGCACCACATCGCCGGCGACGGCTGGTCGACGCCGTTGCTGGCCCGCGACCTGACCCGGGCGTACACCGCGCGGGTGGCCGGGCACGAACCCGGCTGGGCCGCCCTGCCCGTCCAGTACGCCGACTACACGCTCTGGCAACGCGAGCTGCTCGGCGCCGAGGACGACGAGTCCAGCGTGGCCGCCCAGCAGCTCGGCTACTGGACGAAGGCCCTGGCCGGCCTGCCCGAGGAGCTGGATCTGCCGTTCGACCGGCCGCGCCCGGCCGTCGCGTCGTACCGCGGTGGCGACGTGCCCCTGCGGCTGCCGGCCGATGTGCACCGGCGGGTGGCCGAGCTGGCCCGGACCCGCAACGTGACCACGTTCATGGTCGTGCAGGCCGCGCTCGCGGTGCTGCTGTCCCGGCTCGGCGCGGGCGCCGACATCCCGCTCGGCACACCGGTCGCCGGGCGGCTCGACGAGGCGCTGGACGACCTGGTCGGCGACTTCGTCAACACCCTCGTGCTGCGCACCGACCTGTCGGGCGATCCGACGTTCGCCGAACTGCTGACCCGGGTACGCGAAGCCGACCTGGCCGCGTACGCCCATCAGGACCTGCCGTTCGAGCGGCTGGTCGAACTCCTCAACCCGGTGCGCTCGCGGTCGCGTTCGCCGCTGTTCCAGACGATGCTGGCGTTCAACAACAACAGCCAGCAGGGCAATGCCGAGGCGATCGCCCAGCTCGCCGACCTCACCGTCACCACCCGCGGCGTGGGCAGCGGCGCGGCCAAGTTCGACCTGGCCTTCAACCTCCGCGAGCAGTTCGCGGCGGACGGCACGCCCGACGGCATGACCGGCATCCTGGAGTTCGCCACCGACCTGTTCGACCGCGGCTCGGCCGAGCGGCTGGTGGCCCGGTTCGGTCACGTCCTGGCCCGGCTGGCCGCCGATCCCGAGCTGCGGGTCGGCCACGTCGACGTGCTGCTCGACGAGGAACGCACAACGGTGCTGGAGGGCTGGAACGCCACGGAGACGCCGCTCGCCGCCCGCTGGCTGCTGGACCGGATCGAGCAGCAGGCCGCCCGGCGCCCCGGCGCGCCGGCGGTCGAGGCCGCGGACGGAACCCTCAGCTACGCCGAGCTCAACGGGCGGGCGAACGCCTTCGCGCGGTTGCTGCGAGAGCGCGGGGCCGGGCCGGACAGGTTCGTGGCGGTGGCCCTGCCGCGCACGGCCGACCTGGTTGTCACCCTGCTCGCGGTGCAGAAGGCGGGGGCCGCCTACCTGCCGATCGACCTGGGCTACCCGCCCGAGCGGGTGCGCCTGATGCTGGCCGCGGCGGCGCCGGTGACGATCGTGACCACCACCGGGCTGCGGCCCGGGTTGCCCGGCACCGACGTGCCGGTGATCCTCCTGGACCGGGAGGACACCACCGGCCACGCCCGTGACGACCTCGACGTGCGTACGCCGGGCGGGTGTGCCGCGTACGTCATCTTCACGTCCGGATCGACCGGCGTGCCCAAGGGCGTCGTGGTGAGCCGGACGGCGCTGGACAACTTCCTCGCGGCCATGGCGGCTCGCACCCGGATGGGCGAGGACGACCGGCTGCTGGCGGTCACCACCGTCGGGTTCGACATCGCCGGCCTGGAGCTTTATCTGCCGCTCGCGACCGGCGGGACGGTGCTGGTGGCGACCCGCGAGGACGTCCTCGACACCGACGCGCTCCGGGCCGCGCTCACCGGCCGCGGGGCAACCGTCGTGCAGGCGACACCCACGCTCTGGCAGGCGGTCGCCGGGCGGGACGCGTCCGTGCCGGCCGGGCTGCGGGTGCTGGTCGGCGGGGAGCCCCTGCCGCCGTCGCTGGCGGTGACCCTGTCCCGGCACGCCGCGAGTGTCCTGAACGTCTACGGCCCCACCGAGACCACGATCTGGTCGACCGCGGCCACTGTCGACGGCCCGACGCCCGGCATCGGGCAGCCGATCGACAACACCCGGGTCTACGTGCTCGACGCCGCGCTGCGCCCCGTGCCGCCCGGTGTCGTGGGCGAGCTCTACATCGCCGGCTCGGGGCTGGCGCGCGGCTATCAGGGCCGGTCGGCGTTGACGGCGGAACGGTTCGTCGCGGCCCCGTACGGACCGCCGGGAACCCTGATGTACCGCACCGGCGACGCGGTGCGCTGGACCGCCGACGGCCGGCTCACCTTCGTGGCGCGCACCGACAGCCAGGTGAAGGTGCGCGGCTTCCGGATCGAGATCGGCGAGATCGAGTCGGTGCTCGCCGCCCACCCGGACGTGACCGCAGCCGCGGTGGCCGTCCGGCCCAACCCGGCGGGGGAGCGCAGGCTGGTCGCGTACGTCGTCGTGGAGCCGGAGACCGCGCTCGCCGACCTGCGCAAGCATCTGTCTGAGACGGTGCCCGAGTACATGGTGCCGGCGACCTTCATGGTGCTCGACGCGCTGCCGCTGACGCCGAACGGCAAGGTGGACCGGAAAGCGCTGCCCGACCCGGTCGACCAGTCCGTGCCGTCCGGGCGGCTGCCGCGCTCGCCGTACGAGGAGATTCTGTGCGAGCTGTTCGGCGAGATCCTGAACCGCCCGCAGGTGTTCATCGACGACGACTTCTTCGTCCGGGGCGGGCACTCGCTGGCCGCGATGCGCCTGGTCAGCCGCATCCGCTCGGTGCTCGACGTGGAGCTGCCGATCGGCACGCTGTTCGAGTCGCCGACCGTGGCGGGGCTGGCGGCGCACCTCGGCGAGGCCGCCGCGCAGAGCACCCCGCTGGTCGCCGGGCCACGCCCGCCCCGGCTGCCGACGTCGTTCGCGCAGCAGCGGCTGTGGTTCCTCAACCAGTTCGAGGGGCGGCACAGCCCGACCTACAACGTGCCCGCGGCCCTGCGGCTCACCGGATCCCTGGACCGGGATGCGCTGGCCGCCGCCCTGGCCGACGTGGTGTCCCGGCACGAGGCGCTGCGCACGGTGTTCGGCGAGGACGAGCAGGGGCCGTACCAGCAGATCCTGGCGGTGGCCGGCCCGACCCTCACCGTCGAGCAGGTCAGCGAGGACGACCTGCCGGCGCGGTTGACGGCGCAGGCGCGGCAGGGGTTCGACCTGTCCGGTGAGATCCCGTTGCGTGCCCACCTGTTCGACGTCGCCGCCGGGGAGCACGTGCTGCTCCTGGTCATGCACCACATCGCCGGCGACGGCGGCTGGTCGATGCCGCTGCTCGTCCGCGATCTCGCTGTGGCCTACCGCGCCCGGTCCGCCGGCGCGGAACCCGGCTGGCAGCCGCTGCCCATCCAGTACGCCGACTACACCCTCTGGCAGCAGCGGCTGCTGGGCTCGGCCGACGACCCCGCGAGCGAACTGTCGCGGCAACTCGGCTACTGGCGTACGGCCCTGGCCGGCGCGCCCGAGGAGCTGACCCTGCCGGTGGACCGCACCCGGCCCGCCACCTCGGCCAACCACGGCGGCGAGGTCCGTTTCGAGATCCCGGCGGAGCTGCACGCGGGGCTGGAGGAGCTTGCCCAGCAGCATCGGACGAGCGTCTTCATGGTCATGCAGGCCGCGGTCGCGGTGCTGCTCTCGCGGGTCGGCGCGGGCGACGACATCCCCATCGGCACGCCGACCGCGGGCCGCACCAACGAGGCCCTCGAACAGCTCATCGGCTTCTTCGTCAACACCCTGGTCATCCGTACGGACCTGTCCGGCGATCCGGGCTTCACCGAGGTGCTGGCCCGGGTCCGGGAGACCTCGCTGGCCGCCTACGCCCACCAGGACGTGCCGTTCGAACGCCTGGTGGAGGAGCTGAACCCGGACCGGGGCCTGGCCCGGCACCCGTTGTTCCAGACGATGGTCACCTGGAACAACACGCGGCACCGGCCGGAGGACGTCACCAACCTGCCGGGACTGGACCTGCGGGTGACCGAGGTCGGCACCGGGGTCGCCACCTTCGACCTGCTCTTCGCCTTCACCGACGTGCGCGGCGAGAACGGCGTGCCGACCGGCGTGAAGGCCCGGCTGGAGTTCAGCACCGACCTGTTCGACGAGTCCACCGTGACCCGCCTGGCCGAGCGGCTGGTGCGCGTGGTGCGGGCGGTCGTGGCCGATCCGGCGCGGCCGGTGCACCGCATCGACGTGCTCGAGGACGCCGAGCGCCGGCTCGTGGCGGCGGTCAACGAGACCGCCCGGGCGCTGCCCGCGGCCTCACTCGGGGAGCAGTTCGCCCGTCAGGTGCTCCGGACGCCGGACGCCGTGGTGGTGTCCACGCCGGAGCGCGACGTCACCTACCGGGAGCTCGACGCCTCGGCCGACCGGATCGCCGCCGAGCTGGCCCGGCACGGCGTGGGCCCGGAGCAGATCGTCGGGGTCGCCCTGACGCCCGGCGCCGGCCTGGTGGCGGCCCTGGTCGCGATCCTCAAGACCGGGGCGGTGTACCTGCCGCTCGACCCGCAGCACCCGGCCGGCCGGCTGGCCGTCGTGCTGGCCGAGGCCCGGCCGCGGGTCGTCGTCACCACGTCCGGCACTGCCGCCGGGCTCCCCACCGGGGACGTCCCGGTGGTGCTGCTCGACCGGGAGCTGCCGGACGCGCCGCCGCAGCGCACGCCGCCCGGGTTGTCCCTGGACCACCCGGCCTACGTCATCTACACCTCCGGGTCGACCGGCCGGCCGAAGGGCATCGTGATGCCGGGCCGGGCGATGGTCAACCTGCTCGCCTGGCACCGGGAGGAGGTGCCGAGCCCCGACGGCACGGTGGTCGCGCAGTTCACCGCGATCAGCTTCGACGTCTCGGTGCAGGAGATGCTTTCCGCCCTGCTGCACGGCAAGACGCTGGCGGTCTGCCCGCCCGACGTCCGGCGCGACCCGCGGGAGCTGGCGCGGTGGCTCCGCGCGCGCCGGGTCGGTGAGCTCTACGCGCCCAACCTGGTCGTGGACGGCGTGCTGGAGGCGGCCGGCGAGATCGGCGACGGCCTGCCGGAACTGCGGCACGTCGTGCAGGCCGGCGAGGCGCTCACGCTGCGGGAACCCGTACGGGCGCACCACGCGGCCGGTCGTGCCAGGCTGCACAACCACTACGGCCCGGCGGAGACCCACGTGGTCACCGGTTACACCCTGCCCGCCGACGTGGCCGAGTGGCCGGCCACGCCCCCGATCGGCCGGCCCATCGGCAACACCCAGGTGTACGTGCTGGACGCCGGGTTGTCGCCGGTGGCCCCCGGCGTGGTCGGCGAGCTCTACATCGGCGGCGCGAACCTGGCCCGCGGCTATCTGCGGCAACCGGAGATGACGGCCGAGCGCTTCCTGGCCGACCCGTACGGTGTTCCAGGCGCCCGGATGTACCGCACCGGTGACCTGGCCCGCCTCACCCCGGACGGTCTGCTGGAGTACGTCAGCCGCTCCGACGATCAGGTCAAGCTGCGCGGTCACCGCATCGAGCTCGGCGAGATCGAGACCGCCCTGGCCGATGCCCCCGGTGTGCTGCGCGCGGCGGTGATCGGCCGCGAGGACCGGCCGGGCGACAAGCGGATCGTGGCCTACGTCGTACCGCGGGACGGCTCCGACCTCGACGAGGCCTCGCTCCGCCGGCACCTCGCCGCCTCGCTGCCCGACTACATGCTGCCGTCCGCTTTCGTCGCGATGGACGTGCTGCCGCTGACCCACAACGGCAAACTGGACCGGCGCGCGTTGCCGGCGCCCGTTCACCACGCCCCGGTCACCGGCCGGGGGCCGCGGTCGCCGCAGGAGGAGATCCTGTGCGACCTGTTCGCCGACATCCTGCACCGGCCCGCTGCCGGTATCGACGACGACTTCTTCGCGCTGGGCGGGCACTCGCTGCTCGCCACCCGGCTGGTCGGCCGGATCCGCTCGATGTTCGGCGTCGAGGTCGCGGTGCGTCAGGTGTTCGAGACCCCCACGGTCGCCGGCCTGGCGCAGAGCCTGGGGGATGCCGGAGCGTCCCGCGAGAGGGTGCGTCCGATGCCGCGGCCGGAACGGCTGCCGCTCTCGTTCGCCCAGCAGCGGCTCTGGTTCCTCCACCAGCTGGAAGGTCCCAGCCCGACCTACAACCTGGCGAGCGCGCTGCGGCTGACGGGCGCGCTGGACGTGGGGGCGCTGCGGCTGGCCCTCGGCGACGTGGTGGCGCGGCACGAGAGCCTGCGTACCGTGTTCGCCGCCGACGGTGACGGCCCGCACCAGGTCGTTCTCGACGCGGTGGAGCCGGCTTTGCCGGTGGTGCCGTGCCGCGACGACGAGGTGGAGGCCCGGATCGCCGAGGCGACCGCCCACGGCTTCGACCTGGCCCGGGAGATCCCGGTCCGCGCGGTCCTGCTCCGGCTCGGTCCCGACCGGCACATCCTCGTCGTCGTCCTGCACCACAGCGCCGGCGACGGCTGGTCGGTGCCGGTGCTCGTGCGCGACGTCGCGGTGGCCTTCGCCGCCCGGTGCGACGGCGCCGCCCCCCAGTGGCCGGTGCTGCCGGTGCAATACGCGGACTACACCTTGTGGCAGCGCGGCCTGCTGGGCGCCGAGGGTGACGAGGACTCGGAGCTGTCCCGCCAGCTGAGCTTCTGGCGGGGAGTGCTGACCGGCCTTCCGGACGAGGTTCCGTTGCCGCTGGACCGCGCTCGGCCCGCGGTGGCGTCGTACCGCGGCGGGCGGGTGCCGCTGACCGTGCCGGCCGCGGTGCACGCCGGTCTGGCCGAGCTGGCGGCCCGGCACAGGGTCAGCGTCTTCATGGTCGTGCAGGCGGCGGTGGCGGCGCTGCTGTCGCGGCTCGGCGGCGGCGTCGACATCCCGATCGGGTCCCCGGTGGCGGGCCGTTCCGACGACGCCCTGGAGGACCTGGTCGGGTTCTTCGTCAACACGCTGGTGCTGCGGACGGACCTGTCCGGCGACCCGTCGTTCGCCGAGCTGCTGTCGCGGGTCCGCCAGGCCGATCTGGCGGCGTTCGCGCACCAGGACGTGCCGTTCGAGCGGGTGGTGGAGGCGGTCAACCCGGCCCGTTCCACGGCGCGGCACCCGCTCTTCCAGACCATGCTGATGTGGAACAACACTCCGGAGGGGGACGGCGACAAGATCTCGCTGGCGGGCCTGACCGCCCAATCTGTTCCGGCCCCGGCCGGCGGGGCGAAGGTCGACCTGAACTTCAACCTCTCGGAGCGGCGGGGCGCGGACGGCGAGCCCGCCGGGCTGGGCGGCACCCTGGAGTTCGCGCTGGACGTGTTCGACGCGACCACCGTCGAGCGGTTCGCGACGTGGTTCGTGGGGTTGCTCGAGCAGGTGGTGGCGGCGCCGGAGGCCCGGGTGGGCGGTCTGCGCCTGGGCTCCGCCGAGGAGTCGGCGCGGCTCCTGGCGGCGGGCGTCGGCGTGCCGTCGGTGGTGCCGCCGGGATCGTTCGCCGACTGGTTCGCCGACATCGCGGGCCGCACGCCGGCGGCCCCGGCGATCGAGTGCGGCGACCGGTCGCTGTCCTACGCGGACCTGGACGCGGCGGTGAACCGGTTCTGCCGGCGGCTTCGCGACGCCGGGGTGGGCCCGGGCTCGTCGGTGGGAGTGGTCCTGCCCCGGTCGGTGGAGCTGGTGGTGGCGCTGCTGGCGGTGAACCGGGCCGGTGCGGCCTATGTTCCGGTCGACCCGGGACATCCGGCCGAGCGGGTGAATTTCGTGCTGGCCGACGCGGAGCCGACCGTGGTGGTGACGAGCCGGGCGACCGATCCGGCGGCCACCCCGGACGTTCCGCGCCTGTTCGTGGACGACGCCGTCCCGCGGCCGCGGAGGCCGCTGGAGGACCCGGCGATCGCCGTGCCCGGTTCGGCGCCGGCGTACACGATCTACACGTCGGGCTCGACGGGCCGTCCCAAGGGTGTGGTCGTGACCCGCGACGGGGTCGCCAACTTCCTGCACTCGATGGCTGACCGGTGTGGCGCCGCCCCCGGGGACAGGCTGGTCGCGGTCACCACCGTGAGCTTCGACATCGCGGTGCTGGAGCTGTTCCTGCCGCTCGTGACCGGCGGGACGGTGGTGCTGGCCACCCAGGACGTGGCGGGCGACCCGGTGCCGCTGGCGGCGCTGGTGCGGGCCTCGGCCGGCGCCCCGGGTTCGCTGCTGATGCAGGCGACGCCCGGTCTGTGGCGGGCCCTGCTGGAGGTGGATCCCCAGGTCGTGGCCGGTGTTCGGGTCCTGGTCGGCGGTGAGGCGCTGCCCGCCGATCTGGCCGGACGGCTGGCCGCGTCGGCCGGTTCGGTGTGCAACATGTACGGGCCGACCGAGACGACGGTGTGGTCGACGATGTCGGCTGTGCGCGCCGGCGAGGCCCCGGACATCGGCGGGCCGATCGGCAACACCTCCGTCTACGTGCTCGACGAGAGCCTGCAGCCGGTTCCGTCCGGGGTGCCGGGCGAGCTGTACATCGCCGGCGCGGGTGTGGCGGCAGGCTACCGGCGCCGGGCGGGGCTCTCCGCGGGCCGATTCGTGGCCGATCCGTTCGGGCTGCCCGGCTCACGCATGTACCGCACGGGAGACGTCGTCAGGTGGCGTGCGGACGGCCGGCTGAGCTTCGTGGGCCGGGCCGACGACCAGGTGAAGGTGCGCGGGTTCCGGATCGAGCTCGGCGAGGTCGAGTCGGTGCTGCTGGGGCACCCCGAGGTGGCCAGGGCGGTGGCGGCGGTACGGGACGAGCGCCTGATCGGCTATGTCGTCCCCGTCCCGGGGGCGGTGCTCGACGGCGCCGAGCTGCGGGAGTTCGCGGGACGCTCGGTGCCGGACTACATGGTGCCGGCGGCGATCGTGGTGATCGACGAGGTGCCGCTTAACCCGTCGGGCAAGGTCGACCGGCGTGCCCTGCCGGCGCCGGAGAGGCGGACGGGTACCGGCCGGGCCGCGGCGAACGAGCGCGAGGAACTGCTCTGCGCGATCTTCGCGGATGTGCTCGGGCTGCCGGAGGTCGGTCCCGAGGACGACTTCTTCGCCCTCGGCGGTCACTCCCTGCTCGCCGCGAAGATGGCCGCCCGGGTCCGCGAGCGCATCGGCGTGGAGGTGACGATCCGCACCATCTTCAGCCGGCCGACCGTGGCGGAGCTCGCCGTCTGGTCGCAGGCCGAGGCCGGTCCGGTCGCCACGGCGTCCCGCCCCGCTCTGCGAAGGAGGAACGCCTGATGAGGCATAGGAAACGTATAGAGGGCGCGGGCAGGGTCGGCGCATGACGGTGCTCGACGGCACCCGCGACGACGAGATCCGCCGGCGCAGCCGCGACTTCACTCTCCTGTGGACAGGCAACTGGCTGCAGTACTTCGGATCCCGGATGAGCGCGGTCAGCTATCCGCTGCTCGCCCTGGCCGTGTCCGGCGGGTCGGCGCGGGCGGCCGGCTTCGTGGCGACCGCGGCGGTCCTGCCGTACGTGGTGTTCCAGCTGCCGGCCGGGGTGCTCGTCGACCGGTGGGACCGCAAGCGGGTGATGGCCGTCAGCGCGATCGGCCGCGTGGTGGCCCTCGGCGCCGTGGTGGCCCTGCTGGGCCTCGGGCTGCTCACCATGCCGGCGCTGATCGTGCTGATCTTCGCGGACGTGAGCTTCGCCGTCTTCTCGGCCCTGGCCGAGCGCGCCTCGATCCCGTCCATCGTGCTGCCGGAAAGGCTGGGCAGCGCGATCTCGCAGAACGAGGCCCGGGGCCGGATCGCCGGGTTGATCGGCGGGCCGCTCGGCACGGTGCTGTTCGCCTGGGCACGCTGGAGCCCGTACGTCGTGGCGGCCGCGGGCGCCGCCGTCGCCGCGCTCAATGTGCTGTTCATCCGCAGCGACTGCGGTTCCGGGACGGCTCGGCCCCAGCGCCACCTCGTCCGCGAGCTGGCCGACGGGCTGCGGTGGGTGCGCAACCACGCGTTCCTGCGAGCGGCGCTGCCGCTGGTCTCGCTGAGCGGCGGGCTGCTCCAGATCGTGAGCCTGGCCCTGATCGTGGTGCTGGTCAAGGAACAGGGCCACAGCGCCTCCTCGGTGGGCCTGGTGCTGGGGATCAGCGGCATCGGCGGCGTGCTGGGCGCGCTGACGGCGAACTGGTTCATGGCCCGGGTGCCGTTCTCGATGCTGTTGATCGGCGGCTTCGGCGCCTGGGCCGCGCTGGCCGCCGTGATGGCCTTCGTCACCGATCCGATCGGCCTGGGCGTCCTGTTCGCGGCGATGAACGCGGTCGGGGCCGTGTTCGGCGTGGCCGCCGGGGTCTACCAGATGATGCTGACCTCGGCAGACATGCAGGGACGGGTGGGGGCCATCGCCGGCCTGGTCACCGCCGGGGGCTCCAGCCTGGGCGCGTTCGCCGGCGGCTTCCTGCTCGATCAGGCCGGCGGAGCGACGAGCATCCTGCTGGCCGGCGCCGGCATCGCCACCGTCGCGCTGGTGGCCACCGCGATTCCCGCCATGCAGCACGCCGGCCTGATCGACGCGCCACCGGCGCCCGCCGGCGACATCCGTGATGAAGAGAAGGAGCCGGACAAGGTATGAAGCTGAGTTTGTTCTACTTCGCCCACGACAGCGCGTCACCCGGTCAGGCCGGCCGCTACGAGCTGCTGCTGCGCGGCGCGGAACTGGCCGACCGGGCGGGGCTCGAAGCGGTGTGGACCCCCGAGCGGCACTTCGACCAGTTCGGCGGCGCCTACCCCAACCCGTCGGTGCTGGGGGCGGCCCTGGCCGTACGGACCCAGCGCATCGGCATCCGCGCCGGCAGCGTGGTGGCGCCGTTGCACCATCCCCTGCGCATCGCCGAGGAGTGGTCGGTCGTCGACAACCTGTCCCACGGCCGGGTCGGAATAGCGTTCGCCTCCGGCTGGAACGCCGTGGACTTCGCGCTCCGCCCGGAGAACTACGCCGAGCGCCGGACAGCGGTGCGCGACACCGCCGAACAGGTACGCCGCCTGTGGCGCGGTGAGACGATGCCGGCGGTGGACGGTCTCGGCCGCGCGGTCGAGGTCCGTGCCTACCCGCCGCCGGTCCAGCCCGAGCTGCCGGTCTGGGTCACCTCGGGCGGGTCGGTGGAGACGTTCCGGGCGGCCGGGCGGATGCGGGCCGGCCTGCTCACCCACCTGCTCGGCCAGAGCCTGGAGGAACTGGCGGGCAAGATCGCCGAGTACCGGAGCGCCGCACGGCAGACCGACCCGGGCTGGTCCGGTCACGTCGTCCTGATGCTGCACACCCTGCTCGGCGACGACCTCGAGCAGGTGCGGGAACTGGTCCGTGACCCGTTCACCGCCTACCTCAAGAACTCGGCGAACCTGACCGCCAAGTCCTTCCTCGGCAAGGACGTCGACCTCGCCGAGCTGAACGCCGCCGACATGGACTACCTCGCGGCTCGTGCCTTCGACCGTTACTTCGAGACCGGAGGCCTGTTCGGCAACCTCGAACGGGCGGCCGAGCTGCTGCCGCAGATCAGCGCCCTCGGCGTCGACGAGATCGGCTGCCTGGTCGATTTCGGCGTCGACAACCGGGCCGTCCTGGACGGCATCGAGAAGCTCGGCAAGCTCAACGCCATCGCCGGCGGATAGCCACCACAGATTGGAGACGTCATGGACACGGCCGTACCCACCGGCACCACCTGGTCGCCCCACGAGATCACCGAGTCGATCGCCGGCACCGCGGACCTGCCCGGCTGGCTCGACGAGCTCGGCCCCGACGGGCTGGCCGGCCTGCTCACCGAGCGGAAGGCGCTCGTCTTCCGAGGCTTCGGGCTGACGCCGCAGTCGGTCGAACCGGTGCTGTCACGGCTGCTGCCGAACCGTCTGCCGTACGTGCACGGGAACTCGCCCCGCACCCGGGTGAAGGGCAACCTGTACACGTCGACGGAGTATCCGCAGCGGTTCACCATCTCGATGCACAACGAGCTGAACTACGCCCGGCGCTGGCCGGCACGACTCGCGTTCTACTGCGAGAAGGCGGCGGAGGCCGGGGGAGCGACGCCGGTGGTCGACGGCGAGCGGTGGCTCGAGGCGGTCGGCCCCGAGGTGCGTGAGGCCTTCGCCGGCGGCGTCCGTTACATCCAGAACCTGCACGACGGCTACGGGCTCGGCAAGAGCTGGCAGGACACGTTCGAGACGGACGACCGCGCGGCCGTCGAGAAGTTCCTCGCGGAGTCCGAGGCGGAGTGGAAGTGGGGTCCGGACGGCATCCGGATCACCCAGGTGCGGGCCGCGACCACCGTCCACCCGGTGACCGGCGCCGAGGTGTGGTTCAACCAGGCCGATCAGTGGCATCCGGCCGGGCTCGGCGACGAGACCTCCACCGAGCTGTACGACATCCTGGAGCCCGACGACTTCCCGCAGTACGTGACGTTCGCCGACGGGACGCCGATCCCGGATCGCTTCGTCGAGCGGATCCGCGACGCCGGGCTGGCGAACGCGGTCGACGTGAACTGGCGGGAGGGTGACGTGCTGGTGATCGACAACGTTCTGGTCGGGCACGGCCGGCGTCCGTTCGAGGGCACCCGCCGCATCCTGGTGGCGATGACGGACTGATGTTCTTGAGGCATCGACTCGGCGGCCCACGCCCGGTGGGCCGCCGAGTTCCGCCGGTCAGCAGCCGGTCGAGCGGGCCATCTCCATGGCCAGCAGACGGTTCAGCGCCGTGATCCGGAACCGGGAGGAGCCGTCGGCCGCCATCGACACCGAGTAGACGATCTGCGCGTCCGCCAGCAGCTCGAGGCGTTGCTCGGTGTCCGAGAGCCGAGCCGAGTTGCCGGACAGCATCTGGGCGTCGAAATCCTGCACCGCCACCCCGCCGATCTCGGCCAGGAGCGCCTGGGCGGCACTCGGCAATCGGTGCACGGCCGACATCAGGGAACGCCGGACCGTCTGCTGCCCGTACGACAGCTCGTCGAGCCGCCGGGCCGGGTTGGCCAGCCGGGCCGCCAGGTCGCTGACCGTCCAGTGCGACCGGGCCGCGAGCTTGGCGCCGGCTATCCGGAGGGCGAGCGGCAACGAGTCGCAGAATTCGACCACGGCCCGGGCCGCCGGCAGGTCCTGCATCACGGCGTCCTCGCCGCCGACCTCGGCCAGCAGCCGCACCCCGTCCGAACTCGGCAGGGGGCCCAGCGTCACGGTGTCCTTGCGGGCCACGCAGGGCAGATGGTCGGGGCTGGTCATGATGATCGCCGAATGCGGGCCGTTCGGGACGAAGAGCTCGACGTTCTGCTCCTTGATCACGTTGTCCAGCACGACGAGGATGCAGCGATCCTGACAGGCGGACCGGTACAGCTGGATCAGCTTGGCAAGATCGGCGCCGGGTTCGACGTCGCGGCCGAGGCCCTCGAGCAGCCGGGTCAGGACCTCCTGCGGCGGGTAGGGCTGCCCGTCGGCGTTCACCGCCTCGGTGAAGACCACCCCGTCGGTGAACAGGTCGGTGCAGTTGTGCGCCGTCCGTACGGCGAAGGCGGTCTTGCCCGACCCGATCGGCCCCGTGACCAGGAACCGGAAGGGCGTGGTGCGCGACGCCTGCTGGCGGGCAGCGACGATGGCGCTCTCGGCGGACTGCAGTTCGGGTTCGTGCCCGATGTACGGGTCGACGTTCGGGGGGAGCAGGACTGTCGTCGGTCTGGCCTGCGCCGTGACGAGCACCGTCTCGTCGCGGACCGGCCGCTCGGCGGGATCGCCGTTGAGGGCCGCCTCGTACGCCTTGGTCATTTCCGGCCCCGGGTCGACGCCGAGCTGGTCGGCCAGCAGCTGCCGGCCGTCGTGATAGGCGAGAAGCGCCTCGGCCTGCCGGTTGCTGCGGTGCAGGGCGACGATGAGCTGGGCCCGGAACTGCTCGCGCAGGGGATGGCGGGTGACCAGGCTGTTGAGCTCGGGAATCAGGCCCGCGTGCCGGCCGATCGCCAGCTCGGCGCTGATGCGGTGTTCCTCGGCGTTGACCAGCGCTTCCTCCAGGGGCGGCCGCTCGAGCTCACCGAGGTGGTCGGTGACATTGGCCAGCGGTCGCCCGCGCCACAGGGCGGTCGCCGCGCCGAGCTTGGTGGCCGCCGCGTGGAAATCGCCGTTGGCGAGAAGCTGCTGGCCGCGGCCGACCAGATTCTCGAACTCCGTGACGTCGAAGAAGCAGTCACGGATGTTGAGCTGGTAGCCGCCGTGCGAGCGGACCAGACTGACCTGGTCGCCGAGTTGTTTTCGCAGCTTGTAGATGTAGGTGTAGATCTGGGCCTGACGGCTTGTCGGCGGCGACCACCCCCACAGGTGCGAGCTGAGTGTCTCGTAGCTGACGGACCGGCCGCGGGCGAGCACCAAGGCGCCCAGGACGGTGTTCATCTTGCAGCCGGAGAGCTTGACAAGGCCTTTCTCGTTGTAAACCGCAACTGGCCCCAGTACGCGGAACTCCACTTAAATTGCCCCCGTGTAGAAATCGTTGGTTTCTACGCCGAATCGCACGCGACGATGTTCCGCGCTATGCGTTCGGATATTAACAATGGTAAATTTTCTCCTATATTTTCTCTATAAGGCCATATAAAAAGCCGTTTTCTCCCTTCGTGAGCGTAGTAGCGCGATCACCCACCGTCCACTCTGGATCGAGTATCACTCATGCGCCGGTGAATTGTCCGGCCGTTCGGTGATTGACATATAGCCGACTGGAGGTTGTGGGGCTGAGGTCCCGCCTCACCCTATCGAGCCTTCCGTCTCGATGAGAGTGTCGAGCGCCACACCAGCCGCCGGTCCGGCCTGGAGGTAGAAGTGACCACCCTCGAACTCCTGGACCGGCACCGGCCGGCCGACGCCGGCCGCCCAGCGCGCCCCTTCCTCGCGGCTCAGGGAGGTGTCGCCTGAGCCGAACCAGAACTGGTAAGGCACGGCGCCGCCGCCGGCCGGGGGCTGCCGATAGGTGTCGGCCAGGTGAAGGTCGTGCCCGAGCAGGGTGACCGCGTGGTCCCGGACCTCCGGGTCGGCGAGCAGGCCGGCCGGGATGCCGCCGAATCTGTCCAGGTCGGCCAGCAACGACTCCCGGGTCCGGGCCTGGAACGGACCGTCCGGGAAGGTCGCCAGCGCGGCCGCGGTGGCCGGCGCCTTCGCGGCCGACACGACCACCGCCCGCACCCGCCGCCGGTGCTCCGCGGTCATTTCGTGCAGGACACTGTGGGCGATGAGCGCGCCCAGACTGTGACCGAGCACCACGACCGGGCGGTCGATCAGCGACAGGACGGCCGGCAGCAGCCCCGACACCGCGTCCGCGAAGGACTTCGCATGCGGTTCCCGGGCCCGGTTGCCCCGCCCCGGCAGCTCGATCAGCACCGGTTCGCTCAGCCGCGAGAGCGACCGGGCGAGACCCGAGAACGACATGGCCGACCCCGCCGCATGGTGGAAGATCAGCAGCCGTACGGGCGCCTCCGGACGCTCCATGACGAGGTGCCCGCCGGCCAGGCGCAGCGCCACCCGGTCAGTCACGCGTCACCGCCAGGGGCATCCGGGTGATCCCCAGGATGAAGTTGGAGCGCAGCCGTGCCACGTCCCCGGTGGGCGTGAACCGCAACCGGTCGTCGAGCAGCCGGCCGAACAGGGTCTTGAGCTCGACCTGCGCCAGGATCGCCCCGATGCACCGGTGGATGCCCATGCCGTACGAGAGATGGCGGTTGGGCGAGCGCTGCGCCAGGAACCGCCCCGGCTCGGCGAACTGCCGTTCGTCCCGGTTGGCCGAGACGTTCCACAGGGTCACCGGGTCGCCGGCCCGGATCGTCCGGCCGCCCAGCTCGGTGTCGGCCAGGGCCACCCGCTGCACGTACGCGTTGGTGGAGCTCCATCGCAGCATCTCGTTGATCCCGTTCTCCAGCTGGTCCGGCCGGCGGATCAGCACGTCGCGCTGATCCGGGTTCTCGATCAGAGCCAGCAGCCCGCTGCACGCGGTGTAGGACGACGTCTCGTTGCCCCCGACGGCCACGTTCATGCAGTTGTAGAGGATGTCCTCCTCGCTGAGCGGCCGGCCGTTGACCTCGGCCCGGGACAGGATGCTGATCAGGTCGTCGCCGTCGCCGTCGCGGCGGTCCCGCAGCAGCTCGGCGAAGAACTCGAAGATCTCGGCCTGGATCGTGGCCAGCCGCAGCCGCTCGTCGCCGGTGGTGTCGACGAGAACCGGGTCCCGGAAGCCGATCATGCGGCGGGTCATGCCGATGAGGTCGTGCGCCTGCTCGCGCGAGACCCCGACCATGGCCATCACCGCGGCGGCCGGCAGCTCCGTGGCGATCTCGGTGGCGAAGTCGCAGCCGCCGTCGGCCAGCGCCCGGCCGACGGCCGCGTCGACCAGACGCTCGACCTGGAGCCGGATCCGTTCGACCATCTCGGCGCGGAAGGCCTGGTGCATCACCTGGCGCAGCATCCGTTGCCGGGGCAGGTCGGAGGAGACCAACATCCGGCCGGACGAGGTGTCGGACTTGCTGTGCAGGGACCCGCCCAGCATCGCCCCGCCGGTCGAGCTGAGCACGTCGTGGTCGCGGTAGGCGGCGGCGACGTCGTCGTAGCGGGTGAGCACCCAGAAGCCGCCGCTCCCGCCCGGGGTCGGGTGCCAGTGGACCGGATCGTTGTCCCGCAGCCAGGCGAGCTGGGCGTGATGCCCCTGGGCGGCGAAGGTGTCCACGTCGGTCAGGTCGATCGTCACCGTGGTCATATTGTGAGCAGCTCCTTGCGGCTACGGATCAAGGCGGCCAGGGCGGACAGTTCGCTGGTGGACAGCACGTCGAAGGGTTCGAGCCGGACGTCGAGCTCCTTGACGATGCGCCGCAGCAGCCGGAAGGCGAGCAGGGAGTTGCCGCCGAGGGCGAAGAAGTCGTCGGTGGCGCCCACCCGCTCGACGGCCAGCAGTTCCTCCCACAGATCGGCGATGTAGAGCTCGATGTCGTCGCGGGGGCGCACCCAGTCCTCGGCCCGGCGCAGGTGCTCGCGCGCCAGGCGCCGGAGTTCGTCCAGGTCGCGCTTGCCGTGCCCGTTGGCCGGGATCTGCGGCACCCGCAACACCGAGCTGGGCACCATGTAGTCGGGCAGCACCTCGGTCGCGTAGGCGCGCAGCTGTTTCGGGGCGAGCCCGTCGTACGGCACCACCAGCGCGACGAGGTGCCGGTTGTCGTCCTCGCCGACCACCACGACGGCCGCGTCGCGGACCTCGGGGTGCCGGCACAGCACCTGCTCGACCTCGCGCGGCTCGACCCGATAGCCGCGGATCTTGACCTGGTCGTCGGCGCGGCCGAGAAATTCCAGGGCGCCGTCGGGGCGGCGCCGGGCCAGGTCGCCGGTGGCGTACATCCGGCGGCCGTCGCCGGCCCACGGGTCGGGCAGGAAGCGGCCGGCGGTCAGGGCCGGCTGCCCCAGATAACCCCAGGCCACCCCGGGCCCGCCGGCGTACAGCTCGCCCACCTCGCCGTCGGCGACCTCGTCGAGCCCGGGGCCGAGCAGGTGGATGGTGCCGCCCGCGAGCGGGCGCCCGATCGGGACGGTGCCGGCGTCCGCGGCGACGTCGGTGATCCGGTGCGCCGTGCAGGCGGTGCTGACCTCGGTCGGGCCGTAGAGATTGGTGAAGCTTCCCGCGAACGCCCCGCCGAGCAGTTCCCGGCAGGTCGCCGGCTGGACGACGTCACCGCCGGTGTGCAGGATCCGCAACGACGCGAAGGCGTCCCTGTCCTCGCGGACGACGTGGTTGACCGCCATGGTCGGCACCAGCATCGCGGTGACCCGCCGGCGCCGCAGCACGTTCTGCACGTCGCCGCCGATCAGGTCGGGCATGCGCGGCAGCACCACGACCTGGGCCCCGGCGGCCAGGGTGCACCAGGTCTCGAAGTGGAACGCGTCGAAGGACAGGCTGGACACGTGACCGACCCGGTCGTCCGCGGTCAGCGCGGGCAACGTCGGGTTCACGGCGAAATGGACCAGGTTGCGGTGTTCGAGCACGATGGCCTTGGGCTGCCCGGACGATCCGGACGTGAACATGACGCAGGCCGGCTGGGCGGGCGAGACCGGGGGCAGTGGATGCTCGGCGGCCGCGCCGGGCGGGCCGGGCTCCGTCAGCTCCAGCACGTCGATCCCGAGGCCGGTGAACCGGCCGCCCCACCCCGGCTCGGTGACCAGCAGGGCCGGCTCGCTGCGCCGGATCATCATGTCCCGGCGGGCGTCCGGGTACTGCGTGTCCACCGCGGCGTACGCGGCGCCGGCCCGCAGGATGCCCAGCATCACCACGAAGACCTCGGCGCCGCGGTCCAGGTGGAACGCCACTCGGTCGCCGGGAGCCACGCCACGCCGGCGAAGGACCCCGGCGAACGCCGCGGCGCGGGCGTCGAGCTCGGCGTACGTCGTCACCCCCGCCGTCATCGCGGACGGCCGGCCTGTCCGGCCCGCGGGCGACGGCCCTGGCGAACAAGCTGACAATGGTCTCCCCGCCGGCGTCGCCGGGCCGGGGCGCCGGAGCGGAGCCGGGCGAGCCGGCCGGCCAGCGGCGTTCGATCTCGGCCAGGCAGCCGTCCCGGGTGCCGCTGTACGGGTCGGCCTCCCAGCCGCCCGGCACCGGCCTGTTCGCCGGCCACAAGGCGGGACGTCGATCGCGATCGACGACGATCAGATACGGCGAACCTAACGTCTCATCGGTCATTTCTCGGACCCTCTCCGGACAGCCGGTCGTGTCGGCGTCGGGCGACTGCTGGCCGCCGTCGTTCTCGGTATCCGCGCGACCGTCTCCGGTGGGCCTATCCCTTAGCTATGCGGCCGAAGTCATAGGAACCGTGTAGGGGATTGCCGCACGGTCGATCCGACAGTCCCGACGCATGTGAGGTGTTCGACGTGCCGAATCCGTTCGAGAACGAGGACGCGGAGTACTTCGTGCTCATCAACGACGAAGGACAACATTCCCTCTGGCCGGCGTTCGCCGAGATCCCGGCCGGTTGGCGCGCGGTGCACGGGCAGGACTCCCGTGCCGCGTGCCTCGAGTACGTGGAGAAGAACTGGACCGACATGCGTCCCCTCAGCCTGGTGCGCGAGATGGACGCGGCCGAAGCCTCCTGATGACGACCGGTACACGGCATGCGCTGCGACTGCTGATCTCCGGCCCCGACCGGCCGGGGATCATCAGCGGCGTCACCGGATACCTGTACCGGCTGGGCGCCGACGTCACCAGTTCCGACCAGTACACGTCGGCGCCCGGCCCGGGCACCTTCTTCCAGCGCCTCGCGTTCACACTGCCGGCGGCAGCCCGAGGGACCCTGGTCTCCACCTTCGGGCGTGAGGTCGCCGAGCCGTTCGGCCTGACGTGGCGCCTGGTCGACGCCGCACAGCCGAAGCGGGTGGCGATCCTCGCGTCCAAGGCCGACCACTGCCTGGTCGACCTGCTCTGGCGGATGCGGCGCGACGAGCTGCCGATGCGGGTCGAGCTGGTCGCCGCCAACCATCCCGACCTGCGTGCCACGGTGGAGCAGCACGGCATCCCGTTCCACCACGTGCCGTCGGTGCCCGGCAAGCCGGAGGAGTCGGAGAGCCGGCTGGCCGATCTGCTCGGCGACCGGTGCGATCTGATCGTGCTCGCCCGCTACATGCAGGTTCTCACCGGCGAGTTCCTGACCAAGGTGGCCGTACCGCTGATCAACATTCACCATTCGGTCCTGCCCGCCTTCGCCGGCGCGCAGCCGTACACCCGGGCCTACGAGCGCGGGGTGAAGCTGATCGGGGCCACGGCCCACTACGTCACCGAGGAACTGGACTGCGGTCCGATCATCGAGCAGGACGTGGCCCGGGCGTCACACCGCGACGACGCCGCCGCGCTGGCCCGCCTCGGCGCGGACGTCGAACGCACCGTGCTCGCCCGAGCCGTGCGATGGCATTGCGAGGACAGGCTGCTCCGGCACGGAAACCGCGTGCTGGTCCTCTCGTGACCGGAACGTGAAGCCGCCTCCACCCGACGGGTGGAGGCGGCTTCCGGCCGTCAGCCCCGGTCGTAGCGGATCAGTCGCAGCGCGCCGGTGTCCCAGCGGCCCCGCTCCTGATATTCGCCGCGCAGCACCTGCGTCTTCCAGGGCTCCATGCTCTTGAGGGGGTCGGCGTCACCCCACTGCCAGCGCACCACCCAGATGCGGCCGGCGGCGGAAAGCGCGGCCGGATCCGTTCGCTCGACGACCTGATAGGGCCGCCGGGCGTCGTACGACCCGGTGGCCAGCACGTCCCGCGGCCGGATCCGCTCGGGCACGTAGTAACGAAGGGCCTCCCGCGGCGACCACTCGTCGGAGTCGACGAACACGACGGCGTCGCCGGAGCGGTATTCCCGCTCGAAGACCTGCCGCATCCGGTCGCCGTCGAAACCGAGATGCCCGCCGCCGGACCGGGCGGCCAGGTGCGCCGGCAACCCGGCGAGCAGGACGACCGCAACGAGCACGCCACCGAGCACCGCCCGCACCGAGGCCAGGGGCCGGGCGGCGGCGATCACGAACGCCGGGAAGCTGAACAGGACGTACCGGGGGTGCCAGAGGTTGGGCCCGACGACGGTGACCAGCATCAGGACGGCGGCCGGGGCGAGCGCCCAGGCGATCAGCGGCCCGCGCCACTCGCCGCCGCGGAACCAGCCCCAGACGGCCAGTCCGATCAGGACGGCGCCGGCCGTCACACCGCCGCCCAGGGTGTCGAGGAACCCGCCGACGTCCCGTACGGAGATCTCCGCCAGCCAGTCCACCTGGGCGGTCTGGCCGGCGCCGGCCACCGCCAGCGGGGCCGTCACCGCGATCGCCGCCCCGGCCGACAACGCCCACCGGACCCGCAGGGCGCGGTCGCCCCGGCGAACGAGGAGCAGGTGGGCGATCAGGATCAGCAGGGTCATCAGGTGGAAGCAGCCGGCCAGGGCCAACGCCACCGCGTAACCCGCCCACGCCGCCCGGGATCGCTCCCGCGTGACCCGCAGCAGCAGGTAGGTCGCAAGAACGGCGAACAGGACCGCGATCGCGTACGGCCGTGCCTCCTGCGCCGTCCGCGTCGTCACCGGCACGAAAGCGAAGAGCAGGGCGGCGACGACACCCGCCCGCTGCCCGAAGAGGCGCTCGGCCAGCATCGCGGTGCAGCCGGCGGCCGCCGCGATCGCCAGCACGCTCGGCAGCCGCAGCGCCAGCTCCGAGGTGCCGGCGACCGTCGTCCAGGCATGCATCAGCACGTAGTAGGGCGCCATCGTGACGTCCTGGACCTCGAAGATCCGGAACATCTCGGCCCAGGACCGGCCCACCGCGGAACGGGTCGCCAGCTCGTCGGCCCAGAGCCCGGGAGTGCCGGCGCCGATGAGGGCGACGATGGCGGTGAGCAGGGCCGCTCCGACCGGGGCGGTCAGGGCGGGCAGCGACTGGCGGACCGGCGGACGCTCGGTCGCGTCCGGGACGACGAGGGGTGGGCGTTCGAGCTGGGACACTGCGGCACCTCCGCGGGACGGACCGGATGGTCGCGGCCCGCGCGAGAGTCGTGCGGCGCCGGCCGGGCGTTCAGCACAGCCGCCGCGCCTAGCGGGGTTCTATACCGTGGCCGGCCGCGCGTTCACGGCCGGAGCATCCGGGCCCCCGCCGCGTGCAAGGTGGAGAACGCCTTGCAGAAGGCGAACCGGACGAGGTCACGGCCGCCGGTCCGGTCGTGATAGAACGCGGAGCCGGGAAGGGCCGCCACCCCCGGCCGCCGGATCAGATCCTCGCACCAGGTCACGTCGTCGCCCGGGCACCGGGCCATGACGAAGTACCCACCGTCCGGCACCGCCACCTCGAGCCCGGTCCGGCGCAGGTAGTCGAGCAACAGATCGCGCCGGACGGCGAATCCCCTTGCCAGCTCGTCGAAGTAACCCGAACGCGGGGCGTCGTCGAGCATCGCCGCCACCGCCTGCTGCAACGGGGACGGCGCGGCGAAGGTGACGAACTGGTGCACCCGCCGGATCGCGTCGGTGACGGCGTGCGACGCGAGGGTCCAGCCCACCCGCCATCCGGTGACGCCGAACGTCTTCGACGCCGACGAGATGATCACCGATCGTTCCCGGCACTCCGGGACCGACGACACCCGCCGGTGCGCCCGCCCGTCGTAGATGAGGTGCTCGTAGGTCTCGTCGCAGACGAGGTAGGCGTCGTACCGCTCGGCCAGCTCGGCCGCCCCGCGCAGCTCCTCGGCGGTGAACAACCGCCCGCTGGGGTTGCCCGGAGTGTTCAGGAAGATCAGGCGGGTGCGGGGGTTGCACGCCGCGGCCAGCCGTTCGAGGTCGAGCACGAAGTCCGGGAACGTCGTGGGCACGAACCGGACCACACCGCCGGCCGCGACCACGCTGGGCGGATACGTCTCGTAGTACGGCTCGATGACGATCGCCTCGTCGCCCGGTTCCAGCAGCGCCGCGGCGGTCGACCAGACGGCCTCGGTGGCTCCCGCGGTGACGGTCACCTCGGTGTCCGGGTCGTACGTGACGCCGTACCGCATTTTCGCGTGGGTGGACACGGCAGCGCGCAGCGACGCGAGACCGGGGCTGGGCGCGTACTGGTTGATGTGCTGCCGCATGGCGGTGGCGGCCGCCTCGACCAGCGCGGGCGGGGCCGGGAAGTCCGGGACGCCCTGAGCCAGGTTGATCACCCGGTGCTCGGCGGCGAGGTCGCTCACCCGAGAGAACATCGAGATCCCGAAGGGCCGCATGACGGTGCGCAACGGTGTGGTCATGGCGCCAGCGCCTTGGCCAGGATCGCGCCGATCGCCGCCACCGCCTCGGGCCGGGTGAACATGCCCTCGTGGTCGGAGTCGATGTCGTGATCGTCGATCAGCCCGCGGACGTACGGCTGCCAGCGGGCGCTGTCCGCGACCTTGACCCCGCCCGGGGCAGCCGAGAAGAACAGCACGTCACCGCGGTAGAGGCCGGGCTCGAAGGCCCGCATCAGCTGGACGTTGTTGACGTAGATGTCCAGCATGCGGACGATCTGGTCGTCGGTCAGGTCCGCGAAGGCGTTGTTGTAGGTCCGCAGGTGCGCGAGGTAGCGCTCCATCGGGAAGGCGCCCTCGACCAGCTCCTCCTCCTCGAACGGGAAGCCCACCGCCCGCATCTGCTGAGCGACGATCTCGCTCGTGCTGAGGCGCGGCGACTCCTTGCCCTGCGGGTGGGAGTCGACCAGCACGAGCAGGTCGACCTCCTCGCCCTGCTCCTGCAGCAGGGTGGCGATCGCGTGCGCCGCATGGCCGCCGAACGACCAGCCCAGCAGGCGGTAGGGCCCGTGCGGCTGCACCTTGCGGATCTCGGCGAGGTAGTCGGCCGCCATCTCCTCGACCGTGGAGGGCAGCGGCTCGACCTCGGCGATCCCGCGCGCCTGCAGCCCGTAGATCGGCTGCTGGGGATCGAGCTGCGCCATGAGCCCGGAGTAGCACCAGCTCGCCCCCGAACCCGCGTGCACGCAGAACAGCGGTGTCAGCTCGCCCCGCGCGCGCAGCGGCAACATCGTGCGCAGCGCGGCGCCCGGGTCGTCGGGCCGGGTGGTGGCGAGCGCCTCGACCAGCTCGGCCACTGTCGGGGACTCGAACAGCGTGCGCACCGCGAGGTCGAGGCCGAGCACTGCCTTGACCCGGCGGATCAGGCTCGCGACGAGCATCGAGTGGCCGCCGAGCTCGAAGAAGTTGTCGTCGACCCCCACGTCCTGCACCTTGAGCACCTCCGCGAACAACCCGCAGAGGATCTCCTCGCGGGCGCCGTGCGGTGCCCTGCGCCCGGCCCGCGACGGCTCGGCGGTGACGTCCGGCAGGGCGCGGCGGTCGAGTTTGCCGTTGACCGTGAACGGAAGACTGTCGATCGGCACGATGACCGACGGCATCATGTAATCCGGCAGCGCGCTCTGCGCGTGGGCCCGGAGCTCGTCCACGCCGAACTCGGCGCCGCCGGCCGGAACGACGTACGCGACCAGCCGCTTGTCGTCGGTGAGCAGCACCGCCGCCCGGACCACCGACGGATGACCCCCCAGCACCTGCTCGATCTCGCCCAGCTCGATCCGGAAACCGCGCAGCTTCACCTGATGGTCGGCGCGCCCGACGAAATCGAGCAGGCCGTCGGGCCGATGGCGGACGAGGTCGCCGGAGCGGTACATCCGGGCGCCGCGCCCGTCGAACGGGTCGGCCACGAACCGCTCGGCGGTCAGGCCGGGACGGTTGTGGTAGCCGCGGGCCAGCCCGGCCCCGGCGATGTACAGCTCACCGGTGACGCCGACCGGCACCGGCATCAACCCCTCGTCCAGCACGTACAGGCGGGTGTTGTCGACCGGCCCGCCGATCGGCGGAACCGCCGGCCAGTCGGCGACGTCCGAAGGCAGCGGCCAGGCCGTGACGACCTGTGTCTCCGTGGGCCCGTACTGGTTGTGCAGCTGGTTGCCGGGCCACCGCGAGTAGAACCGGCGTACGTGCTCCCGCAGGGTCAGCGCCTCGCCGGCCTGGGCCACCAGCCCGAGCGCCGACAGGTCCTCGCCGTACTCCTGCGCCGCCTCGAACACCGCGTCCACGACGAGATTGGGGGACAGCAGTTCCTGTACGCGGTGGCGCGCCATCCACGCCGCGAGCTCGCGCGGGTCACGGCGGATCTCCTCCGGGCAGGCGACCAGCGACTTGCCGTACAGCAGCGCGGACAGCATCTCCTGGACCGACACGTCGAAGCTGACCGCCGCGAACTGGGCGGTGACCGTGCCCGGGCCGCCCGGCACGGAACGGTTGTGCCACTCCAGCACGTTCACCATGGCCCCGGTGGTCATCACCACGCCCTTGGGCCGGCCGGTCGATCCCGACGTGTGGATGACGTACGAAGGGTGCAGCGGCGACAGGCGGCTCGTCCGTTCGTCGTCCCGCACGTCGGTCGCCGGCCGGGTGAGCTCTCCGCGCACGTCGATCCGGGCGCCGGGACCGGCCGGCAGCGACAGCCCGCCCAGGTCGGTGGTGAGCACGGCGGCCGGTGAGACGTTCTCGAGCATGTACGCCACCCGGGCCGGCGGCAGGTTCGGATCGACCGGGAAGTAGGCCGCGCCCGCCTTGAGCACCGCCATCAGCCCCGCGACCAGCTCCGGCGATCGGGGCAGCACGACCGCCACGAAGTCCTCCGGGCCGACACCGTGCTCGATCAGGGCCCGGGCCAGCTGGTTCGCGCGGGCGTTGAGTTCCTCGTACGTCCACGTCACCTCGCCGAAGCTGACGGCCGGCGCGTGCGGCGCCCGCGCCACCTGTGCCTCGAACAACGCGGGGAGGGTGGCCGTGGTGACCTCCCGTCCGGTGTCGTTCCACTCGGTCAGCAGCCACCGGCGTTCCTGGTCGGTCAGCAGCTCGATCCGGCTGATCCGGCGGTCCGGCTCGCCGGCCACCGCCGTCAGCGCCTGCGTGAGGCGGACGACCAGCGACTCGGCGGTGGACCGGTCGAACAGGTCGGTGCTGAACAGCAGCTCGCCGTGGACCGGGCCGGCGTCGGCGCCGGCGAACAGCGCGAAGGAGAGGTCGAACCGGGCCACGCCGGTGTGGACCGGCCGGTCGGCCACCCGGAGTCCGCCGAGGTCGCCGGGGGCAGTACGCCCGGGTTCCTGCTGCTGCCAGAGCAGCTCGGTCTGGAACAGCGGATGGCGGGCCAGCGAGCGGGCCGGGTTCAGCTCCTCGACCAGCCGCTCGAACGGCACGTCCTGGTGCGCGTACGCGTCGAGGTCGACCTCCCGGATCCGTCCGAGGAGTTCGGTGAAGGTGGGATCCCCGGTGAGGTCGCACCGCAGCACCAGGGTGTTGACAAAGAACCCGACCAGCTTGTCCAGGGCCGTGTCGGCACGCCCGGCGATGGGGGTGCCGATCGGGATGTCGGTGCCCGCCCCGAGCCGGGACAGCACCACCGCCAGCGCCGCCTGCACCACCATGAAGGCGGTGGTCCCGGTGCGGGCGGCCACGTCGAGCAGCCCGGCGTGCAGGGACGCGGGCAGGTCGAACCGCACCACCTGCCCGGCCTGGGTGCCCCGGGCCGGGCGGGGACGGTCGGTGGGCAGCGAGATCTCCTCCGGCAGCCCGGCGAGCGCCCGGCGCCAGTAGGCGAGCTGTCCCTCCTGCTCCCCCTCGAGCAGCCCGCGCTGCCACAGCGCGAAGTCGGCGTACTGGACCGGCAGCGGTTCCCAGTCCGGCTCCCGGCCGGCCCGGCGCGCCCCGTACGCGCTGGTCAGGTCGTCGGCGAGCACCGGCATCGACCAGCCGTCGCTCGCGATGTGGTGCATCAGGAGCAGGGCCACCCACTCGTCGGGGCCGGTGCGGAACACCGACATCCGGATGGGGATCTCGCGGGACAGGTCGAAGCTGTGGCGCGCGGCGGCCCGGAGGTCGTCGTCCAGGTCGGTCGCCGGCGCGACGCTGAACGGCGGCCGCACGTCGTCCAGGACGATCTGGTGGGAGCCGTCGGCGTCGTCGGCGAAGACGGTCCGCAGGCTTTCGTGCCGGTTGACGACGTCGCCGAACGCGGCCTCCAGCGCGGCGAGATCGAGCTCGCCGGTCAGCCGCAGCGCGGACGCCAGGTTGTAGGTGGGCGTCGGCCCTTCCATCCGGTGCAGGAACCAGAGCCGCTGCTGGGCGGAGGAGAGCGGCACCCGCTCCGGGCGCCGTCCGGCCGCCAACGCCGGCCGGGCGCCCCGGGCGTCGCCGATGACCGCCGCGAGCTTCGCGACCGTGCTCGCCTGGAACAGGTCCCGCACGACGATCTGGACGCCGAGGGTGGTGCGGATGCGGCTGGCGAGGCGCATGGCGAGCAGGGAGTGGCCGCCGTGGGTGAAGAAGTCGTCGTCGATCGTGATGGCGGGTTGGCCGAGGGTTTCGGCGAACAGGGTCTGGAGGATGCGTTCGTGGGCGGTGCGGGGTGCGCGTCCGCTGGGGGCGGTGGTTTCCGGTGGTGGGGGTAGGGCTTTGCGGTTGAGTTTGCCGTTGTCGGTGAGGGGGAGGTGGGGGAGTTCGATGGTGGTGGTGGGGAGCATGTGGTCGGGGAGGGTTGTGGCGAGTTGTTGTCGGATGTGGTGGGTGGTGGTGGGGGTGGTGGTGACGAGGTAGGCGATGAGTTGGTGGTTGTGGGTGGTGATGGCGGCGGCGGTGATGTGGGGGAGGTTGGTGAGGGCGGTTTCGATTTCTTGGGGTTCGATGCGGTGGCCGCGGAGTTTGATTTGGTTGTCGGTGCGGCCGAGGTATTGCAGGGTGCCGGTGGTGGTCCATTGGGCGAGGTCGCCGGTGCGGTACATGCGGGTGCCGGGTGGGCCGTAGGGGTTGGCGGTGAAGCGTTGGGTGGTGAGGGTGGGTTGGTGGTGGTAGCCGTGGGCGAGGCCGTGGCCGGCGATGTAGAGGTCGCCGGGGGTTCCGGGTGGGGTGGGTTGGAGGTTGTTGTCGAGGATGTAGGTCTGGGTGTTGGTGATGGGTTTGCCGATGTGGGGTGGGGTGTTGTGGTGGATGGGGGTGGTGGTGGACCAGATGGTGGTTTCGGTGGGTCCGTACATGTTGTGGACGGTGGGGGCGTGGTGGGTGAGGGTTTGGGCGAGGGGTGGGGGTAGTGCTTCGCCGCCGACGAGGATGTGGGTGTTGGTGAGGGTGTGTGGTCGTTCGGTGGTGATGGCGTGCCAGAGGCTGGGGGTGGCTTGCATCATGGTGATCTGGCCGGTGTCGAGGATGTCGCACAGCGCCGCCGGGTCACGGGCGGTGTCCTGATCGGTCAGCACGACCGCCGCGCCACAGACGAGGGGCAGCAGGAGTTCCAGGCCCGCGATGTCGAAGCCGACGGTCGTCACGGCGAGGAGCCGGTCGCCGGTGGTGAGCGGGAAACGCTCGCGCATGTCGTACAGGAAGTTGTCCAGCGCAACCCGGGGCACCACGACACCCTTGGGCCGGCCCGTCGAACCGGATGTGAAGATCACGTACGCCGGAGCCGAACCCGGGACCCGCACGTCCGGGTTGGCCGTGTCGCCGCCGGGGTTGTGGATCGGGGTCGACAGCGTGAGCACGGGTGCGACGTCGTCCAGCATGTAGGCGACCCGGTCGGCGGGGTAGTTCACGTCGATGGGCAGGAAGGCGGCGCCGGTCTTGAGCACCGCCAGCACCGACACCACGAGCTCGACCGAGCGGGGCAGGGTCACCGCCACGAACTCCCCGGGGCCGGCTCCGTCGGCGATCAGAACCCGGGCGACCTGATTGACGCGGGTGTTGAGCTCGGCGTAGGACACGACCTGGTCGCCGAAGATCACGGCGGGTGCGTCCGGGGTGGTTGACACGGAGGATTCGAACCAGTCGACGAAGGAGCCGGTCGGCAGTTCTGCGGCGGTGTCGTTCCAGCCGGTGAGGGTTTGGTGTCGTTCGTCGGCCGAGAGCAGGTCCCAGCGGGTCACCGGGGTGCCGGGGTCGGCGGCGGCCAGTTCGAGGACCCGCAGGAACCGCTCGACCAGCACCTCCACCGAACCACGATCGAACAACTCGGTGGCGTACTCGACCTTTCCCGTCAGGGCGGTGCCGTCGCCGCTGTCGCCGAGAGCGAACCGCAGGTCGGTCATGACGGCGCCCGTGCCGGTCGGCTCGCCGGCGACGGTGAGATCGCCGAGCCTGTCCGCCTGCCCCAGGGCCGCCTGCTGATCGACGTTGTTGAACGCCAGCATCACCTGGAAGAGCGGGTGCCGGGCCATCGAGCGGGCCGGGTTGAGCACCTCGACCAGCCGCTCGAACGGCACGTCCTGATGCTCGTACGCGGCCAGGTTCGCCTCCCGGACCCGGGCCAGCAGCTCGGGGAAGGTCGGGTCGCCGGACAGGTCCGTCCGCAGCACCAGGATGTTCAGGAAGAACCCGACCAGATCCTCCAGCGACTCGTCGGTGCGCCCGGCGATCGGGGTGCCGATCGGGATGTCGGCGCCCGCGCCCAGCCGCGACAGCAGCACCGCCAGCGCCGCCTGCACCACCATGAAGATGCTCACGTGCTGCTCGGCCGCCGTCCGGTCGAGCGCGCGCCGCAGCTCGGCCGGGATGACGAACGGCACCTCGTCGCCGTGGTGGCCGGCCTGGAGCGGGCGGGGCCGGTCCCTCGGCAGCGCGAGCTCGTCGGGCAGGCCGTCCAGCGCCTGACGCCAGTACGACAGCTGCCGCGAGATCGGGCTGTCCGGATCCTCCTCGGAGCCGAGAACCTTCCGCTGCCACAGCGTGTAGTCGGCGTACTGGACCGGCAACGGCTTCCAGTCCGGCTCTGTCCCGGCCGTACGGGCCGCGTAGGCGGTGAGGAGGTCGCGGACGAGGACCGGGGCCGACCAGCCGCCGTCGCCGGCGATGTGATGCAGGACCAGCACGAGGACGTGCCGGTCGGCCGCGAGCCGTAGCACGGTGGCCCGCAGCGGTGGCTCCTCGGCGAGGTCGAACCCGCGCCCGGCCACCTCGCTCACCCGCTCGGCCAGCTCACGCTCGGCCACCGGCAGGACCGGGACGGCTGTCCGGACCGAGGGCAGGACGAGCTGGTGGGAGCCGTCGGCGTCGTCGGCGAAGACGGTGCGCAGGGTCTCGTGCCGGTCGGTGACATCAGCGAACGCGGCCTCCAGCGCGCGGACGTCGAGCGGGCCGGTCAGGCGCAGCGCGACCGGCACGTTGTACGCCGGGCTGAGCCCGTCCAGCCGGTTGAGGAACCACAGCCGCTGCTGGGCGAACGAGAGCGGAAGCCGCTCCGGGCGGGGACCGGCGGTCAGCGGGGGCCGGGCGCCCGCCGCCGAGCCGAGGGCCGCCGACAACCCCGCCACCGTCGGGGAGTCGAACAACTGACTGATCTCGAGCTGGACGCCGAGGGTGGTGCGGATGCGGCTGGCGAGGCGCATGGCGAGCAGGGAGTGGCCGCCGTGGGTGAAGAAGTCGTCGTCGATCGTGATGGGCCGGCCGAGGGTTTCGGCGAAGAGCGTGCAGAGGACTTGTTCCTGCGGTGTGCGCGGCGGTCGCCCGGTGGGCGGGGTGTTCGTGGTGTCGGGAAGGGGTAGGGCTTTGCGGTTGAGTTTGCCGTTGTCGGTGAGGGGGAGGTGGGGGAGTTCGATGGTGGTGGTGGGGAGCATGTGGTCGGGGAGGGTTGTGGCGAGTTGTTGTCGGATGTGGTGGGTGGTGGTGGGGGTGGTGGTGACGAGGTAGGCGATGAGTTGGTGGTTGTGGGTGGTGATGGCGGCGGCGGTGATGTGGGGGAGGTTGGTGAGGGCGGTTTCGATTTCTTGGGGTTCGATGCGGTGGCCGCGGAGTTTGATTTGGTTGTCGGTGCGGCCGAGGTATTGCAGGGTGCCGGTGGTGGTCCATTGGGCGAGGTCGCCGGTGCGGTACATGCGGGTGCCGGGTGGGCCGTAGGGGTTGGCGGTGAAGCGTTGGGTGGTGAGGGTGGGTTGGTGGTGGTAGCCGTGGGCGAGGCCGTGGCCGGCGATGTAGAGGTCGCCGGGGGTTCCGGGTGGGGTGGGTTGGAGGTTGTTGTCGAGGATGTAGGTCTGGGTGTTGGTGATGGGTTTGCCGATGTGGGGTGGGGTGTTGTGGTGGATGGGGGTGGTGGTGGACCAGATGGTGGTTTCGGTGGGTCCGTACATGTTGTGGACGGTGGGGGCGTGGTGGGTGAGGGTTTGGGCGAGGGGTGGGGGTAGTGCTTCGCCGCCGACGAGGATGTGGGTGTTGGTGAGGGTGTGTGGTCGTTCGGTGGTGATGGCGTGCCAGAGGCTGGGGGTGGCTTGCATCATGGTGATCTGGCCGGTGTCGAGGATGTCGCACAGCGCGGCCGGATCACGCGCCGTGTCCCGGTCGGCCAGGACGACGGTTGCGCCGACCGTCAAGGGCAGGAACAACTCGAGCCCGGCGATGTCGAAGCCGATGGTGGTGACGGCAAGCAGCTGATCCCCCGCGGCCAGGGGAAGCTGCCGGCGCATGGCGAACAGGAAGTTGTCGAGCGCCGCGCGGGGGACCACGACACCCTTGGGCCGTCCGGTGGATCCCGACGTGAAGATCACATAGGCCGGGGCGGCGGCGGGCACACGCCGGGCCAGGTTCGTGGGATCGCCGCCCTCGTCGAGAACCGGTTCGGAGAGCGTCAGCACGGGTGCGACGTCGTCGAGCATGTGGGCGACCCGGTCGGCGGGGTAGTTCACGTCGATGGGCAGGAAGGCGGCGCCGGTCTTGAGCACTGCCAGCAGCGATACGAGCAGGTCGACCGAGCGGGGCAGGGTCACCGCCACGAACTGTCCCGGGCCGGCGCCCTTGTCCGCCAGGATCCGCGCCGTCCGGTTGACGCGGGTGTTGAGCTGGGCGTAGGACACGACCTGGTCGCCGAAGATCACGGCGGGTGCGTCCGGGGTGGTTGACACGGAGGATTCGAACCAGTCGACGAAGGAGCCGGTCGGCAGTTCTGCGGCGGTGTCGTTCCAGCCGGTGAGGGTTTGGTGTCGTTCGTCGGCCGAGAGCACGTCCCAACGGGTCACCGGGGTGCCGGGGTCGGCGGCGGCCAGTTCGAGGACCCGCAGGAACCGCTCGACCAGCACCTCCACCGAACCACGATCGAACAGGTCGGTGGCGTAGGTCAGGGAGCCCGGGATGCCGGCGGGTGCGCCGGGGCCGGCGTGCCGCTCCCCGAAAGTGAAGGACAGGTCGAACCGCGCGATCCCGGTGTCCGCCGGGAAGGGGGACACCCGGGCGCCCGCCAGCCGTCCGACGGCGTCGTGCGCCGCGCTCTTGTCGATGTTGTCCCAGGTGACGAGGGTCTGGAAGAGCGGGTTGCGGGCGGCCGCCCGCGGCGGGTTGAGCACCTCGACCAGCCGCTCGAACGGCACGTCCTGATGCTCGTACGCGGCCAGGTTCGCCTCCCGGACCCGGGCCAGCAGCTCGGGGAAGGTCGGGTCGCCGGACAGGTCCGTCCGCAGCACCAGGGTGTTGACGAACAGGCCGATCAGATCCCGCAGGCCCTCGTCGGTGCGCCCGGCGATGGGGGTGCCGATCGGGATGTCGGCGCCCGCGCCCAGCCGCGACAGCAGCACCGCCAACGCCGCCTGCACCACCATGAAGACGCTGACCTGCCGGGCGCGCGCCAGCTCGGCCAGCCGGGTGTGGACGTCGGCTGGAACCGAGAAGGTGACGGTGTCGCCGCGGTAGGACGGGACCGTGGGGCGCGTCCGGTCCACGGGCAGGTTCAGCTCCTCCGGAAGCCCGGCCAGCGCCGTGGACCAGTACCGCAGTTGCCGGGAGATCAGGCTGTCCGGGTCGTCCTCGGCGCCGAGGACCTCCCGCTGCCACAGCGTGTAGTCGGCGTACTGGACCGGCAGCGGCTCCCACTGCGGCTCCTGTCCCGCGCCGCGGGCCGCGTACGCCGTCAGGAGATCGCGGACGAGCAACGGCTGGGACCACCCGTCACCCGCCACGTGGTGCACGAGCAGCAGGAGGACGTGCTCGTCGGCGCCGAGGTCGAAGAGCGTCGCCCGGATCGGCAGGTCGGCCGTCAGGTCGAACGCGAAACCGGTCGCCTCGGCCAGCCGGTCCCCCACCTCGTCCTCGCAGGTGCCGACGACGGTCAGCCGGGGCCGTGCGCCCACGTCCTGCACCACCTGGTGGGCGGTGTCGGCGGCGGCCGCGAACAGGGTGCGCAGGGACTCGTGCCGCTCGACCACGTCGCCCAGCGCCGCGTCCAGGGCGTCGCGGTCGAGCTTCCCCGAGATCCGTAACGCCGTCGGGATGTTGTAGGTGGGGCTGGGCCCCTCCAACTGGTGCAGGAACCACAACCGACGCTGCGCGAACGAGAGTGGGATCACGGGCTCTCCTCTTGCTGTGAAGGTCATGGCCACCGGAGCCCAGCTCCTCGCGCGCGAGTCACCGCGCCGGCCGGAACCGCAGTCTCCGGACGCCCCCTATCCGCCTTCTATAGCGGTCCGGCGCGCGTGCTTATAGCTGACGCATAGGCGTCGGAAAAACAATCCGGGACACGTCCGCTCAGGTGCGGAGCAATTGTGCTACGGCAAGGAGGTGGGCCGATGAGCGGTCGGAAAGCGGAACTCGTGGAACAGGTCGCCCGAATCCGGGATCTCGATCTTCGTCTCCTCGACCGGGTCAGTCGAGAGGCGCTCACGCTCGATCGGAATTGGATGGTGGAATACGCGCGCTGGCAGAGCGGAAACTGGCAGACCATGTCGCTCTACAACGACAGCGGCGATCCCAGCGACGTTGCCATCCGCGACTGCGAGGCACGCGAGACAACCGTGCTGGAGCACATGCCGGCCACGCGTGAGCTGCTCCGCTCGTTCGGGCTGAAATACATGTGGGTGCGCATCGCGCGGCTGCCGGCGAACACCTTCCTCTGGGAGCACAGCGACTACCGCGACCTGGCTGACCTGGAGCGGCACCGGCTGCACATCCCGCTGCACACCAACCGATCGGCCACGCTGACGCTCGGCGGCGCCCGGGTCCACCTCGGTTACGGCAGCCTCTGGCGCCTCGTGCCGACCAACCGGCACGGCGCCTGCAATCTGAGCGGCCCGGACCGTCTGCACATCATCATGGACTGTTATGCCGACGACACGTTCCGGGATCTCACGTCGAACCTGACACTCGACGACAACGACATTCAATGGTTGCCCGAGGCGACCGACGGCGAAATCTCGGCGCATCTCGACGAGGCCGTCGCTCTCGGGAAACTCGGCTACCACCAGGCGGCCGAACATTCGCTGCTGAAGCTCTTTTATCAGTACTCCATGCCCGAGGGAATGGGCTACGACCTCGTCATCCGCGCCTACGAAATGATGGGTGAGCATGCCCGGGCGGAACAGTGGCGACTCGAGAAGAAGGTAAAGCTCTGCCTCGCCTGAGTGCGAGCCGTTCCTTGAAGGAGAGTCCGTGACCCAGCAGTTGACCGACCTCGGCGCGACCGATCCACCCGCCCATCTCGAAGAACTCGTCGCGGGACTCGAACCCGGCGGTTCCGTCACCCGGGTGTACGACCGCGGGCGCCACCCCACCGGCAGGCAGATCGACGCGGTCGTGGTGGTGCGCGACGCCAGGTTCGCCGACTTCGTCCCGGTGCTGGACCCGCTGATGATCCACACCTTCGGGGCGATTCTGCCGGGCTGGCACGACCTCTCGGCAGCCCCGGCGGACGGCGCCCGCTCGGTCCACCTGGTGGCCCGCGGTGACGCCCTGCTCCGATGGCGTCTGCAGGTGATCCCGGAGGGCGCCGGAGCGTCGGGGCCGGCCGGCCACCCCCGGCCGGCCCCGACGACGGAGAATCACGTCGCCGAGGTCCTGGTACGCCTGCACGAGGCACTCGAGAGAACCGGCGAGGACAGGATGCTCGCCGCGTACGAGCAGATCTCGCTCGCCCTCGACGCCCTGGCCGCCGTCACCTGGTCGATGATCGGCACTGCCGGGGCCGGCCGGGGCTGGGCGGAGCTCGACGAGGCGCTCGCGGCAACAGTGCTCGGCCGGCGGTGCCTGACCGCGCTGCGAGACCTGACCTCCGCGGGAATGCCGGCGGGTGTCCGGGAGCTGACCGGCGTCATCGCCGACATCCTGGCCGTGGTCGAGCTGACCGCGCCGGAGGTCGCGCAGCGGTGGGCGGGGCCCCTGGACTCGTACCGCCGGTATCTGGGGATCTGGGACCGGACCCGATGACCCGTCCGCTCGCGCTGATCACGGGTGGCTGCAAGGGCATCGGGCTCAGCTTCAGCGACAGGCTGCTGCGGCGTGGCTACCGTGTGGTCGCCTTCTACCGTGCGGACGAGGACGCGGCCGCGGCTGCACGGAAGCAGTTCGGCGACGGCTTCACCGCGATCGCCGCCGACGTCTCCTCGGCGGCCGCCGTCAACGCTGTCGCCGAGCAGCTTCACGACGAGCACGGACCGGTGCGGGTTCTCGTCAACAACGCCGGCCGGAACATCGACCGCCCCTTCCTCGAGCTGTCGGCCGAGGACTGGGAGCAGGTCATCGCCACCAATCTCTCCGGCCCGTTCCACCTGACCCGGGCGGTCGCGCCCCGGATGCTGGCGGCCGGCGGTGGCGTCGTCGTCAACATCGGCGCCACGACGGGCATCCGCCCGCGGGTCAACGGCGCGAACTACTGCGCCAGCAAGGCCGGCCTGTTGCACCTGACCAAATGCCTGGCGCTCGAGCTCGCGCCCACGATCCGCGTCAACTGCCTCATCCCCGGCATGATCGACACCGAGGAGATGCGAACGCGGTTCCGCACTGACGAACCCGGGCCGCGTGCCGCCCTGCTGGCGGAGATACCGCAGGGACGCATCGGCGCGACCGAGGAGATGGCGTCCGCGCTGGAGTTCCTGGTCGGCGACGAGTCCCGGTACATCACGGGTCAAAAGATCATCGTCGATGGCGGCCAGTTCATGTGGTGAACGGGCCGCCGTGTGCCCAACCGGAGGGGAAAGGCTCAACATGCAGTCACGACTTGATCGGTACGAGCAGTTTCTGGAGAAGGGGTATCGCGCGGGGTTCCGCAAGTCGCAGGAGTACTCACTGGACGAGGTGACCCCCGAGCTCGCCGAGCGGATGGCGAGCGGCTTCTTCACCCGGATCGTGTTCACCGGGATGGGATGCTCGGCCATCGTCTCCGACATCGTCCGCGCCTTCCTCCGCGAGATCGAGGCCGAGGTGGAGGTGCACGTCTTCAACGACTACGACTTCACCCACCTGGTGCCGGAGTCCGTCATGGCCGACGAGCACACGCTGTTCGTGATCAGTTCCTACAGCGGTCACTCGGTGGAACCCGTACGGGTGCTGCAGGCGCTGGAGGACAAGCATCACCGCACCCTGCTGCTCACCTCCGGCGGACGGCTGGCCGAGCTGGGCCGCGCCTCCGGCGTGTCGATCGCGAAGTGGGAGCTGACCGAGCCGGACCGGGAGTACCCCCTGTTCCACGTCGGCCAGTACTTCGCGATCCTGCTCGACATGTTCTTCCGCATGGGCCTGATCAGTCAGGACCGGCGGGAGGAGGTCGCCGCCATCCCGGAACACCTGGACGCGAACTTCTCGCCCGAACTGCGCGAACTGGCCCGGACGGCCGCGGCCCGCAGCGAGAACGCCAACGTCATCATGGTCGGCTCCCCGAAGTGGCACGAGAGCCTGCTGAAGCTGGCCAAGATGCACATCAACGAGATGGCGATGGCGCCGATGACCCGAAACTACTTCCACGAGTTCTGCCACAGCGAGGTGGCCACGCTGTCCGACCCGGCACGGCGGCACAGCCTGGTCGTCTTCATGGACAGCGACGACGACGCGTACACGACCCAGAAGATGCGCGACCTGGTGCGGCTGCTGACGGCGGACGTTCCGCAGAACCGCAACGTCGAGGTGACGGTCGTCGAGATGACCGAGCCGACCTTCATGCGCAAGTACTTCACCGCGCTGGAGTTCGTGCAGCACATGTCCCTGGCGCTCGGCCGGCACTACGCCACCGAGTCCCGCGACCTGATCTCCGAGGCGGCGGGGAACCCGTGGTACCACAGCACCACGATCGAGCGGGACGAGTCGTCGGCCGAGACCGAGGGCGCGCTGATCGGGCGCTGAGCCGGAGCACCACAACAAGGGAGAGCCGTCATCGGCTCTCCCTTGTCGGCGTTCGGTAAACAGATGAGCCGGGGCCGAACCCCGGCTCATCCGATGTGGTCAGCCCCGAGGGGCGATCTCCTTGATCAGACGACGGACGAAATCCATCCGCTCGCTGTCGTGCCGCAACAGGTAGTCCCGGAGCCGGTCGGCATGCCAGTCGGTGGTGCACTGCAACGGCTTCACCACCCGGAACTCACCGTCCTCGGGCACGAACTTCAGATCCTGGAGCATGCCGATGCTGGTGTCCTTGGCCAGCGCCTCCAGCCGCTCCACGATCATGTCGATGGTCACCTCGGCCGGCATGCACAGCTCGCCCAGCTTGGCCCGGTCGACGTGGAACTCCGTCGACGCGGCACAGAACATCGCCCGCAGCTCGTCCTGAACCTCCGGGACCCGCAGCCGCCGGGTCAGCTCGTCGCAGGCGCTCTCGTCGGGCAGCGCGCCCAGATCGATCCAGTACTTGAGCTCCTTGCGGTGGCGCAGCGAGTTGTCGCTGAGGTACATCACCACCGTCCGGTCGGGGAGCGGCGTGAAACGCTCGCCGGCGTCGGCCAGGCGCAGCCACATGTCCCAGTCCTCGAACCCGTTCTGATCGGTGGTCCAGCCGCCGACGCTCTCCGGCAGCCCGCGGACGTGACCGACCCGGCTGGGCTCGTAGATCGGCCACAGGAGCTGCAGGTCCGGATGCCAGACCAGGTTCAGCACGTCGGTGCGGTACTGCTCGACGCCTTCCTGGTTCACCCCGAAACTGGCCGTGGACACCAGCCGGGCCCCGGACTCGAACGCCCGCTGGAGCACCGCCAGATGATCGGGCATCCACCGGTCGTCGTCGTCCAGGTAGGCGATGGCCGGAGCGGTGGAGATGGCGAGCCCGTCGTTGCGCGGGCCGCCCGCCTGCCCGTACCGCCGGCTCCGGATCAGCTGCACCCGGGGGTCGGTGTACGAACGGACCACGTCGTCGGTGTCGTCCGTGCTCCCGTCCGAGACGACGATCAGGCGCCAGTCGGTGAAGCTCTGCGCCAGCACGCTGTCGATGGTCGGCCGGATCGCCTCCGACCGGTTCCACGACGCGCAGATGATGTCGATCGCTGCAACCAATGCCGGTCCTCTCCCGCGTCCTCCGAGTGTCGACCGCCAGGGTCACCGCGCGCCCTATCCCGGGCCTACGACGTCGCGCCATAGCATTTCTGTAGGGCGACCGGCCACAGTCACCGCGGGCCCGCCGGCACGATCCCGAACCAGCGGGCCGCGGCATCCGCGAACCCGGCGCGAAGTCGAGCAGGACGCCGGCGCCGGCACGCCCGCACATGCCGTTCGGCCCCTCCCTCTACCGGGGCGGGTTCACTGATCGGTCAAAGTTTTATTTGACAAGTAAATGTGATGTTGGAAAGGGTGACATCGAAGCCGATCACTAGGATGTTTCGAAGGGACGAAGATGCGCCTCATCGCCAAGCGAACCGCCGGCCTCGCCGCCACCCTGGTCACCGCGCTGTCAGTCACGCTGTCGGCCTCACCCGCGTCGGCCGCCGAGCCGGTCCGGAACCCCGACACGGGGCTGGTCTTCTACTCCTCCAACCCGACCCAGGTGGTCGGCCGGCAGGCCGCCCCGGACGACGTGTGCCGCCCGATCCCGGCCGGCGCGACCTGGGCGATCGACTGGTACAACGCCTTCCCCAACGGCGTCGGGGGCTACACCACCGCCGACTGCAGCGGCGCGCCGCGCTTCTACGTCGACTCGTTCCACAGCTGGCCGGCGAACTTCCTGCTGTCCTACAGGGCGCTCTGACCGCAGCCACTCGCTCATCGCCCGTTTCCGCCTGTCGAGGTTGATCTCGGCGATCGCGGTCTCCGGCGTCGTGCGCATGTGATCGGTGGCGAGCTCGCCGATGCCCCTGGTGCAGCCACCGAAGTGGACGGACGGTTCGCTGCGCTGCGGCCGGAGCGTCCGGGGCAACCCGGCGTTCACCTCGGCGACCAGCTGACATTCGGGGTCGATGAAGGGAATCGTGGCGCGGCCGCGCATGGTGTCACGTCGATGCCAGGACCACGCACAGTGGACGGTTCGTGACACCATGAGCGGGTGCGGAACACCGACGCCACAGCTCCGGCGGAGCGCGCCCAGGCCGGCATCCGCAGCTGGATCCGGCAGGCCGGCGCCGGCTTGCGCACGGCCACCCCGTACGGCATTGTCGCGATCCTCGCCGCGTCGGCGGTCGCCCCGGTCGCCGGCGCCGCGCTCGGGGCGCCCGCCGAGTACGCGACCGCGCTCGACCAGCTCGGCGGCATGGGCAGCAATTACCTGTCCGACACGCTCGCCGCCGCGGCCCGCCGGCTGCGCGACGACGAAACCGGCCCCGTGGCTTGGCGTGAGGCGGTCGCCGCCGAGTTGCTCGCCCGGCTGGAGGCCGGCGACGAACAGGCCGCGGCGCTGCGCGACGAGGTGGCCGCGCTGCTGCACGAGGTGGACGCGGTCGGCGTCGCGCTGCGGGCCGCGGACGAGCGCGGGCAGCAGGCCCTGGCCCTGGTCTTCGGCGCGCTGGGCGAGGACGTCGGGCGGCTCCAGGTGCTCGCCGAGGACGCCGCGCAGACGCTCGCGGACATTCAGCGGCAGCTCGCCGAGCAGGGACGCACGCAGCGCCAGCACACCGACCTGTTGCGGCAGTCGCTGGTCGCGGTGGCCCAGTTGCGCCAGGCGGTGCTGCGCGGCGTGCCGGAGCCCGACGCGGAGCCCGCAACCGGCGGTGCGGAACCGGGCGAGGCGGCCTCCCCGTATCCCGGTCTGACCAGTTTCCGTTCCTCCGACGCCCGCTGGTTCCGCGGCCGGGAGTCTCTGATCGCCGAGCTGCTCGGCCGGCTCAGCGAGCACCTGCTGGGTGGCCCGCCGGTGGTTGTCGTCGGGGTGTCCGGGGTGGGTAAGTCGTCGCTGCTGCACGCCGGGGTGCTCCCGGCGATCGCGGACGGCAGCCTCGGCGAGGACAGCGGCGCCTGGCCCTGGCTGGTGATGACACCCGGCTCCGCACCGCTGGCGGAGCTCGTGGGCCGCACCGCCGGTCTGGCGGACGCCGACCCCGCCCAGGCGCTGGCCGCCGTCCGCGACAACCCGGCCGGCTTCGGCGAGCTCGCGGCCAGGGCCGGCGGCGACGGCCGGCTGATCATCGTGGTCGACCAGTTCGAGGAGTTGTTCACCCAGTGCCCGGACCAGGCGGAACGCGCCGCGTTCGCGGCGGCGATGGCCGCCGCGACGCCCGCCTTGGTGCTGCTCGCGGTGCGGGCCGACTTCTATCCGCAGTGCACCGAGCTGGCGGCCCTGGTGCCGATGCTCGCCGGTCAGGTGGTGGCCGGCCCGCTGCGGACCGCCGACCTGCGCCGCGCGATCCGTGAACCGGCCACCGAGGCCGGCCTGACAGTCGAGCCGGGCCTCGAGGAGTTGCTGCTGACCGACCTCGGCGCGCCCGGCTATCAGCCGGGCGCGCTGCCGCTGCTCGCCCACGCCCTGCGCGCGACCTGGGAACGCCGCGAGGGCGAGACAATGACGGTCGGCGCGTACCGCCGGACCGGAGGGATTCGCCGTGCTGTCGCCGAGACCGCCGAGCACATTTACGCCGGTCTGGACGAGGCGGGCCGGGCAGCCCTTCGGGCGGCACTGCTGAGCCTGGTCACCATCGTGGACGATGTACCGGTCCGGCGTCGTTCCAGCCTGCAGGAGACCGAACTGACGGTGCTGCGCCCGATGATCGAGGCACGCCTGGTCACCACCGGCCGGGAAACCGTGGAGATCAGCCACGAGGCGCTGCTGACCGGCTGGCCCCGGCTGGCGTCCTGGCTGGTGGAGGCGCGCGAGGAGATCCTGCTGCGGCAGCGGCTCGGCCAGGCGGCCGCCGAGTGGACGGCCTCGGGTGAGGACGCGGACGCGCTCTATCGGGGTGCGCGGCTCGCGACGGCGCGCGAGTGGGCCGCCGGCCGTGACGACCTGCCCGGCGTGCAGCGACGTTTCCTGGCGGCGTCGGAGGCCGCGGCCCACGCCCACGAGATGGCGCAGCGGCGGACCAACCGGCGGCTGCGCCGGCTGGTGGCCGGGCTGGCGGTCGCCCTGCTGCTGGTGGTGACCGGCGCGGTGGTGGTGTGGCGCCAACGGGTCCAGGCCGACCTGGAACGCCGGGAGGCGACGTCGCGGCAACTCGCGGCGGAGGCCCGGACCGACTTCTGGAGCGATCCGGACCGGTCGGCCCGCCGCTCGCTGGCGGCATGGCAGTCCGCCCGTACGCGGGAGGCCCGCAGCGCCCTGCTTCAGGCCCAGCACACCGCGGTCGTCGGCCGACTCGGCTCCGAATCGGGCGCGTTCAGGGTCGCGGTGAGCGCCGACGGCCGCCTCGTGGCCGTCGGGTTCCAGGACGGGCGGGTCCAGTTGTGGGACAGCAGGAGCCAGCAGCGGGTCGGCCCGGAACTGCGTCACCCGGCCGACAGACAGGGCGGCACCGGCCCGAACGCCGACCGGCCGGCCAGGCTGATCTCACTCAGCTTCTCGCCGGACGGCCGGTTCCTGGCCGGCGGCTCGCTGGCGCTGGAGAACGGTGTCGCGATCTGGGAAGTGCCCAGCGGAACGCTGCATCGGACCTTTCCGGGGTTCGGCGCTGTCGCCTGGCTGCCGGACGCAACCGCTGTTCTGGCCAGGCGCCCCGACGTGAATCCGGCCGGGCAGATCGGCGCCTGGGATCCGGCGGACGGCCGGGCACTCGCGTCGATACGCACCGGCGTGCCGGTGGTCCTCGACTTGGCGGTGAGCCAGGACGGGAATCTCCTGGCAGTCGCCGGCGACGACACCGGCGAGATCATCCGTCGGGCCGACGGGCGCAGGCTCGCCGAGTTGGGATCGAAGGTGCACTCCGTCGGCTTCGCCGCCGACAACACCGTGTTCAGCGCCGGAGTGGACGGCCCGGTGCGGGCCTGGCGGCCGTCCACCGACTGGCGGCCGGTCACTTTGAACGACGTGGGAACCGGTGACACGAACGCCCGTCTCGCGGTCAGCCACGACGGCACCGCGATCATCGGTGGCGACCGGCCCCGGGAGGTTCTTGCTCTCACCCTGGGCGGCCCTCGCCTGCCGGTGACCGGTTTCCCCAGCGTCCCGTCCGATCTGGCGCTCTCCGGTGACGACCGGCTGCTCGTCCTCGTCAGCCAGACCGCCCCGCCGCACCTCATCAGGCTCGGCGATCAACAGCTGCCGCACCCGCAGCTCGTCGGTCATCTCGCCTTCGACCCGGCCGGGCAGAGGCTCGCCACCGGCAGCAACGATCCGGCGATCAGGATCTGGGATCCGCGAACAGGGTCGCTGCGCGACACCGTCACCGTGCCCGGCGATGCCGACCCGCTGGGCCTGGCCTACGCGCCGGACGGTTCGCTCGCGGCCGCCTTCGCGGACGGCCGGATCCGGGTCTTCGACGCCGCCCACCGGCCACGTCGCACGCTGACGATCCCACCGGAGCTCTACCCGGGGGACGTCGCCTTCTCACCGGACGGGTCGCTGCTGACCGTTCTGACGAGCCACCGCGACCCGGACGATCAGGGCACTTCGAAGATTCAGGAGCGCGACGACCCCGACGTCGCTGTCTGGGACGCCCGGACCCTCCAGCCGCGTGCTCCGCTGAAGCTGCCCGGACACATGTCCATCGCCCAGGCCTTCACCCCGGACGGACGGTACCTGCTTGTCGGGTCGAACCGGAGCCCGGAGCGCGGCGGGCAAGACGCGGCGATCTGGCGGTACAGCCTGCCTGACCTGTCACTGGTCGACCGGCGGGACATGCCGGGAAGCTCGGTGGTCGAGCTCGCGGTCAACCCGGACAGCACCATGGTGGCTCTCGCGCACGGGCGCAGCGCGCCGATCCTGCGCGTCGACGGGCTGACCCCCGCCGGAACCATCGGCGAACATCCCGTGCCGCTGTCCCGGGTGGCCTGGTCACCGGACGGCCGCACACTGGCCACCGCGACCGACGACAACTCCGACTTCGCCAGGCTGTGGGACACCGGCAGCGGCAGCCTGCTGGCCGAGGTGCGCGCGAACGGCAGCCCGCACGGACCGATCGTGTTCTCCCCGGACGGCAGCACCTTCGTCGCCGGCACGGGGGACTGGACGGTCACGCAATGGCTCCTCGACCCGGACGACGCCGTACGGCGGGTGTGCGCCATGCTCGTGCCCGCCTCCCGGCACGGTGGCGAGGAACTGCCCGGCCAGTGCCGGTGATCGCGGGCTCAGGACCGGGGAGGGTGGCGCGGCGGCCGGACGGTGACGGTGGCGCCCCCGCGTCCGGAGTTCGGACCTTCCCACTCTCTTAAGGTCGGCCCGTCGGCGGCCGATGTCCCGGGTATGACGAGAATGCCGGTCGGAACGGCCCGCAGCAGCCACGAAGACGCCACCACCGCGGGGTCCGCCGCCGCCCGTGCGGCCCTGGCCGGGCTCGACGGCGCCGACCCCGACCTGGTGATCGTGTACGCCTCGATCCGGTACGACCTGGCCGCGCTGCTCGCCGGCATCCGCGCCGTCACCGGGGAGACGCCACTGATCGGCGCCACGACCAGCGGGCAGTTCACCGAGGGCGAGTTCATCCCGCCCGGCCCGGCGGTCAGCGTGATGATCCTCGGCGGGGGCCGGTACCAGTTCGGCACGGCGGTCGTCGGCGGCATCAGCGACGACACCGTCGCGGCCGGCCATGACCTGGCCCGGCGGGCTCTCGGCGCCGCGGGTCCGGCGACTGCCCCGCACGGCGCCCTGCTGGTGCTGGCCGACGGCATGGCGGGTGACATGCAGGGACTGCTCACCGGGATGCACCGGGTCACCGGCGCCCGGATCCCGGTGGTCGGCGGGGCGGCCGGGGACGACCGCACGTTCGCCGGCTCGTCGGTGTTCCACGGCGGCGAGGTGGTCGCCAACGGCGCCGTCGCGGCCTGGATCGGCTCGGAGCATCCCCTGCGCGTGGTGTCCGGGCACGGCTGGCAGCCCGAGGGCCTGCCCATGCTGGTCACCCGCGTCGAGGGGCAGGTGGTGCACGAGATCGACGGTCGCCCGGCCATCGAGGTCTACCGGGAGGTGGTCGTGGACGACGCCCCGGCCGCGGTGCCCGAGGGCGCCCGCGTCGACTGGCGCACAGCACACTCGTTCGGCCTGATCGAGCCGGACGGCACACAGGTCGTCCGGGGCGCGTACGTGGACGAGCACGGCGCCCTGCGGACCTTCACGCCGCTCCCGGAGTACTGCGCCGTGCAGATTGTCTCCGCCGACCAGCAGAGCCTGCTCGAGGTCATCGACGAGGTGGTCGAGGACGCCCTCAGCGACATCGCCGACCCGGCCGTGATGCTGACGTTCAGCTGCATCGCCCGGCTGGACCTGCTGCGCGACCGCGAGGGCGAGGAGGCCGCCCGGCTCCACAAGGCCAGCGGTTCCGTCGCCACGTTCGGCTTCTACACGTACGGGGAGTTCGCCCGGTCCGTCAGCGTGTCCGGGTACCACAACGCCACCATCACCGCACTGGCCCTGTGAGCGGGGAACACCGATGGACAAGACAGCGTCCGAAGACGCGCTCAGGGAGAAGCTGGCGGGCGCCACCGCGGCCGCGGCCGACGCGTACCGGCAGACCTCGCGCCTGATCCGGGTGCTCACCGTGCTGGGGCAGCCGTCCTCGCCGACCGAGCTCGTGGAGCGCACGCTCGCCGTGCTGTCGCAGGTCTACGCCGCCGACGTCACCGTGTCGGCGCGGGTCGTGGCCGGCCGCCTCCAGCTCACCGGCAGCTGCGGCATCCCCGAGGGCGACGCCGCGTACACCGACGGCTGGCCGCTCACCGGGGCCGGGGCGGAGGCCATCGCGGCCGGGCAGGCGATCGCGCGTACGGGATCCGCCCTTGACCCGGAGGCCGACTTCCCGCCCTCGCTCGCCGGCCTGGCGCCCGCCTCGGCCGTCTGGGTGCCGGTCGGCGAGAACGGCACGGCCGACGAGCTGCTGATGATGTTCCGCTCCCGCCCCGACGGCTTCCCCTCCGCCGACCTGCCGGTGCTGCGGTCCGTGGCCTCCCGGCTCCGGCTCGCGGTGCAGGCCCGCCGCCGCACCGCGACCGTGGAGACCCTGGCCACGCTCGGGCACCGCCTCACGAGCTACCTCGACCTGCCGACGCTGTTCGACCAGGCCGCGCGGCTCTTCCCGGGACTGGTGGGCGGGGTCGACGGCGGTGTGGCGACGATCGAGAACGGCGTCGCGACGCTCGCTGCGGCCACCGGTCACGACGTCCTGCCCGCCGGGTACTCGCTGCCGTGCGAACAGATGTGGGGCTGGCCGGCCCTGAGCGCCGGTGAGACGTACACCGGCGTGCACACCGGGTTCCCGATAGGCGGTTCGGTGCTGGCGGTGCCGGTGATGCGCGACGGCAGCCCCACCGCCGTGCTGTACGCCTTCCGCCGCGACAGCGTGCCGTTCCACTCCGAGGCAGCCGAGGCGGGCACCTTCTTCGGCACGTACGTCGGCGTCGCGATGAACAACGCCGAGCTGTACCTGGCCCTGCAGGCGAGCGAGAACTCCCTGCGCCTGATCACCGATTCGATCAGCGACCTCATCGCGGTGGTCGACGACTCCGGTCGCTTCGTGTACGCGTCGCCGTCGTACGAGCGTGAGCTGGCGCTGCCGCCGGGCCGGCTGCTCGGTGCCCCGGTGACCGGCCTGGCGCACCCGAGCGACCGGGCCGCGGTCGCCGCCGCTCTGGCCGGCCCGGCGCACACCCCGACGATCGAGTACCGGTTGCTGACCGGCGACGACCGGTGGGTGTGGGTGGAGAGCGCCCTGCGCCCGGTGGTGACCGACAACACCGTCGTGCTGTCGTCGCGGGTGATCGACCGGCGTCGCCGTCTCGAGGACGAGCTGCGCCGGCGGGCCACCCACGACCCGCTGACCGGCCTGGCCAACCGCGCGCTCACCGCGGAGCGGCTCAACGCGGCGCTCGCCCGGACGGACGCCGCCGACCACGTCGGCCTGCTCTTCTGCGACCTCGACAAGTTCAAGGACGTCAACGACCGGCTCGGCCACGAGGCCGGCGACCAGCTGCTGGTGCAGGCGGCCGACCGGCTGCGTGGCTGCATGCGCGAGGGCGACCTGCTGGCCCGGTTCGGCGGCGACGAGTTCGTCGTCCTGCTCGACGGCGTCGCCGACCTGGACGGCGTCCTCGGCGTCGGCGACCGGGTCGTGGCGGCGATGGAGGTTCCGTTCACCCTGCTCGACGAGCGGGTCGAGATCTCGGCCAGCGTGGGCGGCGTGCTCGGCGTCCGCGGCCAGGCCGACCCGGCCACCATGCTGCGTGACGCGGACGCGGCCATGTACGCGGCCAAGCACGCCGGACGAGGCCGCGCCGAGGTGTTCGACGACGCCGCCTCCCGCCGCAGCCTGGACCGGCTCCAGCTCCGCTCCGACCTGGCCTTCGCGTCCGCCCGCGGTGAGCTGGCCGTGCACTACCAGCCGATCGTCGAGCTGCGCAGCAGCCGGATCATCGGGTTCGAGGCGCTCTGCCGGTGGCACCACCCCGTACGCGGCCTGGTGCCGCCGGACGAGTTCATCCCGCTGGCCGAGGAGAGCGGGGCCATCGCCGACATCGGCGAGTGGGTGCTGGGGCAGGCGTGCCGCCAGCTCGCCGAGTGGCAGCGGCTGCTGCCCGGGGACCGGCTCAGCATCAGCGTCAACCTGTCGCCGGTGCAGCTGCAACAGGGGGATGCCGCCGCGCGTACGTTGAAGCTGATCGCGGACAGCGGCGCCGACCCGGCGGACGTGTGGCTGGAGACCACCGAGCACAGCGCCATCCGTGTCGACGTCAACGAGTTCGCCACCCGCCTGCGCGCGGCCGGCGTCCACTTCGCGCTGGACGACTTCGGCATCTCGTACTCCAGCCTCGACCATCTCAAGCGGCTCCCGGTCGAAACCGTCAAGATCGACCGCTCGTTCGTGGCCGGCCTGCCCGACACGGCCACCGACCGGGGCATCGTCCGCGCCGTGCTCGCCATCGCGGAGTCGCTGAACCTGACCGTGGTCGCCGAGGGCATCGAGACGCCGGAGCAGCAAGCGGACCTGGTGGCCCTGGGCTGCCGGCTCGGCCAAGGCTACCTGTTCTCCCGCCCGGTGCCGGCGAACGAGGCGACGGCCTTGCTGCTCACCGGAGCCCGGCAGCCCTCCGCGGCGTGACCGCCTCGGCCCGGTGCTGTAGAGACTGCACGTTCTGCTGTGCGTGGCGTGCTCGGTGACTCGGGTGAACGGCTCGCGGCCGCATTCGGCCGGGCTGCGCGCAGGAGCGGCGGATATTTGATTCGCTCGGGGAACTGGCATCGCGCCCTGACCCGGAGCGCTTGTCGGATTCCCACCACGGCGGTCAGGTGGCGGGAGGGGTTCCTTGCCGGCTGCGGCGGGCCGTTCGGGCCGGATCGGTGTCATCCGCGGTGGACGGGTGCCGGGGCTTGGCGGGCGGGACGGTCGTCCAGGGTGTGTCGGCGGCGGCGTGCAGCCCTGCTGACAGGATGCTGCTCCCCAGCAGCGCGCCCACCTGGTGCGGGCCGGCCCCGGTCAGTTCGCCGGCGACCGCGCAGAGGCGGCCGAAGCAGTCGCGGACGCGTGTGCCGATGACCGGGTCGGAACCGGCCGCGAACCCCTGCAGGAGAACGGTGATCGTGGCCCGGTCGGCCAGGAGGCTCCGGAACCCCTTCTCGAGCCCGGCAGCCGTCGGTTCCCCCTCCGCCGCCCGGCGCAGCGCCGCCTCGGCCCGGTCCGACGCCCGTTGCAGGGCCGCGCAGAAGAGCTCGCGTTTCGTCGTGAACAGGCGGACCACGTACGGCTGGGACACGCCCGCCAACCGCGCGACGTGGTGTGTCGAGGTGCCGGCGTAGCCGCCGTCGCCGAAGGCCGTGACGGCTGCGGCCAGCACCTGTTCGCGCCGTTCCGCAGCCGTCATTCTGCTCCGCCGCATGGTTGCGCTCAGTGGTTGTACGGCATCGTGGGGAACCATCCGTGCCCGAACATCGCCGGCAGCCGGATGTCCCAGTAGACGACCGTGAAGACGCCCAGCGCGATCAGCAGGGCGCCGGTCACCGCGACGGTGCGGCCGGGGCTGGTGGCCAGCCAGTCGATGACCCGGCCCCGGCTGATCAGCACGACCAGGCTGAACAACGCGGTGACGATGACGATGTTGCCGAGCGACTGCAAGATGAACGCGCCGGCGCCGTACAGCGGGTTGCCGCTGTCGACGGCCCAGTGGAACAGCTTGTTGAACAGCGGGTACGGGCGTCCGATGAGGAACCCGCCGACCAGCGCTCCGAGGGTGACGACCCGGGCGACCGGGCGCCGGGCGAACGGGTCGGGCAGCACACCCAGCGACGCCAGTCCGAGGTAGACGAACGCGAGCCCGATCAGGCCGAAGACGATCATCGACTGCCACAGCCGTACGGGTATGCCGCCGGCGGAGGCGGTCGACAACTGCGGCATCCGGTCGCCGACGAGCACGCCGACGAACCCGTACACGCCGGACACGACGACCATCCCGAGGGTCAGCCAGCCGACCGGCCGCAACAGGCCCCGGAGCCGGGTGCGGGTGGGCGAGCTGGAACTGGCCTGGCTCATCGGGCCGATCGACGCCGCCATCGCGATGTTGCAGGCGGTGAACGTGCCGGCCAGCCCGGACACGAAGGCGAAGATCAGGCCGGCTGCGGCGCCGCCGAGGGCGGTGGCCTTGGCGTCCCGCCCCAGCAGGGTGTTGGCTACATTGTCGCCGATGACGTGGTCGACGAACTCGAACGACCACAGGACGGCGAGCAGCAGGCCCGCCGCGACGCTGGCGGCGATGAGCCGTCCGCGGCGCGGGGCGGCGGCAGTGGGCAGCGGGGTGAGGATGTCCCTCTTGCCGGTGGTGGTCACCGGAAGATCTCCACGTGGTCAGCGGCCCACCGGTCGAAGGTGTACGGCGCCCGGCCGATGATCTTTTCGACGGCCGGCAGCACAGTCGCGGCCCGCTCGCGGAACTCGGGGCGGCCCAGGTTGCCCAGCGTGGTCTCGACGACCAGCGGCTGACGGCCGGCCCGGGCGGCGGCATCGCGTACGTCGGCGACCGGCCGCTCGACGAGGGTGAGCTGGTCGCCCAGCGCCGCCCCCAGTTTCGCGACGCGCTCGCCGACGGTGAGCGCCTCCGGTCCGCTGATCCGGTACGTCTGGCCGTCGTGCCCGGGGGTGGTCAGCGTGGTGACCGCGACCGCCGCGACGTCCCGCGGGTCGATGACGGCCACCGCCGCCTCGGTCTGCGCCCAGATCACGGTGCGCCGGGCCTTGACCGGTCCCGCCCACAGCCGCGCGTTCGACATGAACTCGCCCGGTCGCACGAAGGTCCAGGCCGGACCGCCGGGCCGGTCGCCGATCTGCCGGATCGCCCGCTCGCCGGCCAGGTGCCACGTGCTCACCAGGTCGTCGAAGCCGTACGCGGCCCCGATGATGGACAGCTTCACGATGTGGCGCACGCCGGCGTCGAGCGCGGCGAGGGCGAGGTTCGCGTCGTGCAGCGGGGTCTCCGGCCCGCCGCCGGTCAGCAGGAAAACGCTCTCGACGCCGGCCACCGCCGCGCCGAGCGTCTCCGGCCGGCCGAGATCGCCGCCGGCCACCTCGACGGACCGCGGGAACCCGAGGTCCCGGTCCGGTTCCCGGGTGAGGGCGCGCACCGGGCGTCCCTCCCCGACGAGTTGGCTCACCACTTCCCTGCCGACGGTTCCGGTGGCCCCGGTAACCAGAATCATGGCTTCTCCTTGCCGCGCTAGTCGCCGGATCCGGCGAGGTGGAGGGCACTTCCGTGCCATCTCGAAAGCTACGCAGATGCCGGTGCGCGTACTTCTCCCACGATGCGGAGTTGCACGAACACGGCCGGCGACCCGCCGTCTAACCTGAACGGCGGCCACCGAGATCGAGGTAGTTGAATCAGGGAGCGCAGCGCATGCAGTGGAACGACGTGTACATCAGCTCCTCGGCTGCCCACCTGGGCAGCGAGATCGAGGATGTCCGCGACGCGGTGGCCGACGGGCGCTACGACGCCGACGAGTGCGCTGCCGACGGATATCTGCACGTACGGGTCGCCCGCGACGAGTCACCCGCCGACATGGGGGTCGCCGCCGCGCGTCTGGCCCTGCGGCGCGCCACGCCCAGCGATGTGCCGTTCGCCCTGGTCGTGCACGGCGGCATCGGGGGTCAGGGCCTGTACTACTGGCCGGTCGCCTCGTACATCCAGGACCGTACGGTCGGCGGATCGGCCACCGCGCTCGAGGTGCGGCAGGCCTCCAACAGCGGCATGGCGGCGCTCGAGGTGGCCGCGGCGTACCTGCTGACCAAGCCGGCCCCGGTCGCGGCGCTGATCACGACGGCCGACTGCTACCAGCTGCCGCACTTCGACCGGTATCGCTCCGAGAAGGGGCAGCCCCGCGGCGACGGCGCCTCGGCGCTCGTGCTGACCCGCGGCGCCGGCAGGGGTGTGGCACGACTGCTGTCAACGGCGTCGATCGGCGACGCCCGGCACGAGCGGCTCTATCGGGGCGACCAGCCGTGGGAGAGCCATCCGGGCGCCAACGGCTGGCCCGTCGACCTGCGGGGCCGGTCTCGCGACTACCTCAGCGGCGGCGCCGACATCGGCGACATCGTGCGTACCGTGGCGGCCAACCAGCAGCGGGTCATGAACGAGGCGCTGAAGGACTCGGGGACCGCCCTCGACCAGGTCGCCCGGTTCGTCTTCCCCAACACGGGCCTGACCCTGGTCGACTGGGACGCCAGGCGGCGCGACCACGGGCTGGACGTGGCGCGATCGACCTGGGAGTGGGGCCGGCACGTCGGCCACATGGGCGGCGGCGACCAGGTGGCCGGCCTGACCCACCTGCTGGAGAGCCGGGCGGTGGGCCCCGGCGACCGGGTCGTGCTGACCGGGATCGGAGCCGGTTTCTCGTTCAGCGCCGCCGTGCTGGAGGTGCTGGAGCAGCCCGAATGGTCGTCGAGCGCCGGCTGAACGGCCCGCTCGGGTGGCCGCGATGAGTTTCCGGTCCGGCCGGTGTCTACCTATGCGGAACACGACCGACGATTCCGAGCCTCAGGAGCAACGGCAATGACCGAACTGACAGCCATCGAGACGGCCCGCGCCGCGGATCGGCTCATCCACACCATGGGCTCCACCTGGATGATCTCCCCGGAAACGGGCGCCCGTACCGCGGAGTACGGCTACACCGAGGGATTGTCGTTCTACTTCACCGGCCGTGCCGGCGTCCTCGGCGCCGTCGACGCCGAGGTGGTCTACGCGGCGATCGGCTACTTCGAGCCCTCTCTGGTGCACCGGATGTGGGAGGAGGGGCTGAAGGTCCGCGAGCCACGGGCCTCGGCGGTCCTGTACGGGCAGGCCTGTGCCGCCTGGGGCGAGGACCATCTGGCCGGCTTCCCCGGCGTGGAACGGCTCCAGGAGCTGGGCCAGCGGGTCGTCGACGCCGCGGACGCGTCGGCGCTGCCGCTGTTCGCGGGGTGGCGCGCCCTGCCGCCGGCCGCCGATGGCCCCGGCCGCGTCATGCAGATCATTCACATCCTGCGTGAGCTGCGCGGCGGGGCCCACCTGGTGGCGACCACGGCCGCCGGCCTGACCCCGCTGCAGGCCATCCTCACCAACGACGGCCCCGGTCAGGCCGCGTTCTTCGGGTGGACGGGCGAGTTCGAGGACGTGAGCGAGCTCAAGCCGCTCATCGACGCCGCCGAACAGGCCACCGACCGGTTCAAGGCCGCCGTGTACGAGCGGGCCCTGTCCCCGGCCGAGCGGCGCGAGTTCGCCGACCTCGTCGCCGCGGCGGCGGCCACGCTGCCCCCGATGGGATGACCGGGACGGCACCGCCGGAGGCAACGGTGATGGCGGCCGCCGCGTGCTTCGCCGTGCACACGCTCGACCGGCTGACCGCCGCCGGGCTGACCGCGGCCACCCCCTGCGCGGGCTGGGACCTGCGCATGCTGCTGGCCCACCTGGACGACTCGCTCGCGGCGCTGCACGACGGCATCGCCGCGGGCGCGGTCGGGCGGCAGGCCCCGGCCTTGGAGCTGTTCGCCGGGGACCCCGGCGAACAGCTCCTGGCGTCGGTACGCCGCCGCGCCGGCGAGCTGCTGGTCGCGTGCCGGTCCGAGCCGGCCGCGTCCGGCCGGGTCCACGTCGAGCGGTTGCCCATGCCGATGGCGATGCTGGCCGCGGTGGGCGCCGTCGAACTCGCGGTGCACGGGTGGGACGTGGCGTGTGCCCGCGGGCAGGCCGAGCCGATCCCGGACGGGCTGGCCGAGCGGCTGTTGCCGGTGTTGCCGTCCGTGGTGACCGACGTGACCCGCGGCGGCCTGTTCGCGGCGCCGGTGCCGGTGCCGCCGGGGGCGCCGCCGGGCGATCGGCTGGTCGCGGCGCTCGGCCGCCCGCCGCGATGGGGCATCGAAAATGATTGATCCTGGTAAAGTCGGCGACGGATTGCATCCCGGGCGACCGCGGGGAGGCAGAAGATGACCACGGAAAGTGACGAGTTCGTCCGGCTCGCGGACCCCTTCCGCCGGGAACTGCTCGTCCACTGCTATCGCATGCTCGGGTCGGTCGACGATGCCGAAGACCTGGTGCAGGAGACCTACCTGCGCGCGTGGCGTGCCTACGACGACTTCGAGGGCCGGTCGTCGCTGCGTACCTGGCTCTATCGGATAGCGACCCTGGCGTGCCTGACGGCGCTGGAACACCGCAGCCGCCGGGTGCTCCCGTCCGCCCTGGTCCCGGCCACGGGCGATCCCGCGGCGCCGATGCGCCGGCCCGACCGCGACGAGGTGTTCGTGGAACCCCTGCCCGACGCGTTGGCCAGGACCGACACCGCCGACCCGGCCACCATCGTCGAGTCGCGCGACGAGATGCGGCTCGCCTGGACGGTGGCCGTGCAAAATCTGTCGGCCAAGCAGCGCGCGGTCCTGATCCTGCGCGACGTGCTGGCCTGGCGGGCGTCCGAGGTCGCCGAGCTGCTGGACTGCTCGACGGCCGCGGTCAACAGCGCGCTGCAACGGGCCCGGTCCCAGATGCAACGGCTGGGTGACGAGCCCGAGAGCACGGCCGGTCCGCGCCCCCAGGCGGGACACGAGCAGCTCGAGGCGTACGTGTCGGCCTTCGAGAACGCCGACGTGGCGAAGCTGGTCAAGCTCCTGCGGCACGACGTGGTGCTGGAGATGCCGCCGTTCCTCAACTGGTTCAGCGGACGCGACCCGGTGGTCCGCTTCCTGGCGGCCCGCTGCACCGGCGGCGGCATCCGGATGCTGCCCACCGCGGCGAACGGCCAGCCCGCCGTGATCGCCTACTTCCCCGAGGACGACCGTCCCGGCGATCTGCTGCACGCCCGCACCCTGCACGTGCTGACCACCACGGAGTCCGGGGTGTCGCGCATCGTCGCCTACCGTGACAAGGCCGTGGTCAGCCGGTTCGGGCTGCCGGCAACGCTGCCGGCCCTGGCCCGGCAGGCCTGACGAACGAACCGAGCCGGCGCGTAAGGGCCACGGCCCCTGCGCGCCGGCGACGGGTCACCGGCCGACGCCGTCGACAAGGTGCACGGTGCCCGCGATCCGCTCCAGTTCGTTCGTGATCAGATCGCCCCACCGGCCCCACAGCCCGCTCATCCGTGAGGTGACGATGACCGCGTCGACCGACTTGTCGGCGACCGGCAGGCGCAACCCCATCGAGTGATAGCCGAGGTGCCCGCTGTCCGCGGCGGCCCGCTTCACCAGCTCGTCGTCGAAGTCGATCAGGACCGACCAGGGCGGCAGCGCGTCCGGCGCCTGGCCGCCCGAACCCATGACGGCGACCTTGCGCACCGGCCCGAGCGTGCGTAGCGCCTGCTCGACCTCGCCCCGCACGTCCACATCGCGCACCTTCTGCAGCCAGACCGTGAGCGCGTGATACTCGTCCTCCCAAGGGAACAGCGCTCCGGAGGTGGTCGTGGCCGTGATGCCCCAGCACAGCTCCGTGATCGGCCCGGGGTGACGCCGCAGCATCCGGCCCAGGTTGCGCTGGGCGTCCTGGTAGTTGCTGGTCCAGTCCCGCTCATGGGGGGAGGCCACCACCCAGGCGTCGCGCGACAGCACCATCTCCACGCCGTACTGGTGCAGCCGCATGCCCAGCTCGATGTCCTCCGGGCCCCAGCCGAGCAGTTCCTCGTCGAATCCGCCGACCGCCCAGAAGTCGTCGCGCCGCACCGAGCAGTTCAGCGACCAGTACGTCAGCCACGGCATCGGCCGTCCGGCCAGCACGAAGTCGGTCTTCGCCCACGTCTCGTGCCGCACGTCGGAGAAGGCCGGGTCGTCGTGGAACTTGGCGACGATCTCCTCGGGGGCCAGCTTGTCGAGCATTTCCCGTACGGTGTCCTGGGTCTGCACGTAGTGGTAGCCGTACCCGTAACCGATGACGGCCCGGTGCGCCCCGTCGGCGTAGGCCGCGAGGTGATGCTTGAGGAAGTCGGGGCCGGCCATCTCGCCGGTGTCCAGGAAGACGAGCACCGGCGCGACCGCCATCCGTGCGCCGGCGTTACGAGCCGTGCCGGCCCGGAAGCCCTGATCCTCCTGGTAGAAGTACTTGATCTGCAGCCTGTCCGCGAACGACTCCACGACGGCCTTGGTGTCGTCGGTCGACCCGTCGTCCGCCACGATGACCTCGAACCGGTCGGCGGGCAGGCTCTGCCGCGTGAAATGGCCCAGGGACTCCACGAGCAGATCACGGCGGTTGTAGGTGGGGATGATGACCGACACTTCGGGCAGGAACTCACCTGTCACGGCGCTTCACCTCTTCCGATCCACACTCGACATGCATGCGTGCACCTCGTTCACACCGCGTCCGCTCGCGGCGTCAGCTCCTCCTCTCGCGGGGCCGGGCCGGCAGCCGGCTCGGCCGCGGGGTTGTCCCGCGGGGCGAACAGCGCCACCACCAGACCCACGACGGGCACCAGCGCCGCCACCCAGATGGCCGCGGTGAAGCCGTCGAAGAATCGCTCGACCGACTCGTAGCCGCCGGCCGAGGCGAACACGACCGAGACCGCCGCCACCCCGAACAGCCCGCCGGCCTGGGCGAGCGAACGCTGCACCCCGGACGCCATGCCTTGGCCCTGCGGTGGCACGGACCCGGTGACGGCCGCGGCGATCGACGGGAAGCCCATTGACAGCCCGATCCCGGCCACGATGAACGGCGGGATGAGCAGGAGGTAGTTCACGCCGGCGTGCACCAGCGCGGCCAGCCAGATCAGGCCGATCGCGTGCAGGGCCATGCTGAGGATCATGAAGGGCCGGTTCCCCAGCCGTCCGGCGAGCGCGCCGGCGATCGGCGACACCAACAGGGGCGTCGCGCTGAACGGCAGCATCCGCAGACCGGCCGACAACGGGTCGTGGCGCAGCCCGATCTGCAGCAACTGAGTGATCAGGAAGACGGCGCCGATCAGCGAGACGTTCTGCAGGAAACTGACCGTGTTGCCCACCACGAAACCACGGATCCGGAAGTAGGCGAGCGGCAGCATCGGGTGGCGCGAGCGTCGTTCCCAGAGCACGAAGAGCACCGTCATCAGCACGCCGCCGACGAGGCTGGCGACGACCTCGAAGCTGCCCCAGCCCGCCTCGGGCGCGTGCGTGGCGCCCCAGGCCAGGCCGAGCAGGGCGAGGGCGGCCAGCAGCGCGCCGACGATGTCGAGTTTCTGCGCCCCGCCGTACGTCTCGTTCAGGAACCGCCGGGACAGCAGCACGCCGACGATGCCGATCGGGATGTTCAGCCAGAAGATGGCCTCCCAGGCGAAGCCCTGGACGATCGCGCCGCCGATCACGGGCCCGATCGCCACGCCCAGCCCCATCAGGCCGGCCCAGATCCCGATCGCACCGGGCAGCTTGGCCGGCGGGAACGCCACGACGATGAGCGTCAGCGACAGCGGCGCCAGGATCGCCGCCCCGACACCCTGCAGCAGGCGTGCCGCGATCAGCGTCTCGGAGTTCGTCGACAACGCCGCCAGCAGCGACGCGAGGGTGAAAATGACGATGCCCAGCATGTACATCCGCCGGCGGCCGAACCGGTCGCCCACCGCGGCGCCGGTCAGCAGCAGCGCGGCGAACGACAAAGCGTAGGCGTTCACGATCCAGTCGAGGTCGGCCAGGCTCGCGTTCAGGTCGGTCTGGATCGTCGGCAGGGCCATGGCCACCACGACCACGTCCAGCGCGGTCAGGAACGCGCCGAACGAGGCGAGCACCAGCGTCCAGGTGGTCCGGGGACTAGCTGCGGGTGATGCGTTGATCATGGCTGCGAACCCTTCAGCTTGCGCGACATGACGATCCTCCAGTTCCGTCTGCACCGTTCTCGGTCGTGCGCGGGCCGGTGGCGCCCGGGCAGCGCCACCGGCCCTGCAAAGGTTGACCGGATCCTGTGCGGAAACTCATCGCGTCACCGCTGCCGAAAACTCCGGCGACCGCTCGCCCGCCGCGTCACGCCGCGGTGAAACCGCCGTCGAGCAGGTATCCCTGGCCGGTGACGTAGCCGGCGGAGTCCGACAGCAGGAAGGCCACCAGCTCGGCCACCTCGGTCTTCGTGGCCATGCGGGGGATCGGGTGAGCGCCGACCGCGTTGTCGAGGATCTCGCCGGGAAGCGGCTCGAGCAGCGCGGTGTCCACCATGCTCGGACAGACCGCGTTGACCCGGATGCCGGCGCTCGCGGTCTCGAGCGCGGCTGCCTTGGTCAGACCGAGGATCGCGTGCTTGGTCGCGGTGTACAGGGACATGTACGGCACGGCGATCACGCTCATGATCGACGCGCAGTTGACGATCGCCCCACCGCCGTTCGCGGTCATGGCCGGGATCTCGTGGCGCAGGCTCAGCCAGCAGCTCTTCAGGTTCGTGTCCATCAGCGTCTGCCACTCGTCCTCGTCGGTGGCGACCAGGGGGAGCGCGCCGCGCGACATCGTGCCCGCGTTGTTGAACGCCAGGTCGAGCCGGCCGAACGTGGCCACCGCCGTGTCGACCACGGCCGCGACCTGGTCGCCGTCGGTCACGTCGGCGGTCACGAACACGCCGCGGCCGGGCTTGCCGGTCACCTCCTCGATCTCGCGCACCAGCTTCTCGCCCAGCTCGGCCCGCCGGCCGCAGGCCACGACGGACGCCCCGCCCCGAGCGAGCAGCAGGGCGGCCTCCCGCCCGATGCCGGATGTCGCGCCGGTGACCAGAGCGACCTTGTCGTCGAAGTTGAAATTCACACCCATGCCGGACCTCGCTCATTCGCAATGGCTGGAAATGCACTGCGTCAATGGTCGGGGCGGGAGCCTTACGGGTCTTATCCGAGAGTGCTCGATGACCCACCGGGCCGGCCGCAGTGAGCACTGCAGAAGACGTGCGCACCCGCGGCGCCGACGCATGATGACCGTGGCCTGGAGAAGTCTCGGGAGGAAGCATGTCCGCAGTCAATGTCGGCATCGCGCTGCCGGTACGGGAGATCGCGATATTGGGTTCCAACGACGCCGCGCCGTTGCTGAAAATGGCGCGGCAGGTGGAGGACAGCGGCTTCGACGCCGTCTGGGTGGGTGATTCCTTTGTGGCCCGGCACCGGCTCGAGCCGCTGACCATGCTGGCCGCGATCGCCATGGTGACCGACCGGATCACCATCGGCACGGCCGCGCTCACCGCCGTCCTGCGCGAGCCGCTCACGCTCGCCCACACCATCGTCACGCTCGACCAGCTCGCGCCGGGGCGCCTCAAACTGGGCATCGGCACCGGGGCGCCGCTGCCGGTGCAGGCAGAGTACGACGCGGTCACGATGTCCTATCGGGAGCGGGCCGGCCGCGTGGACGAGGCCGTGGCCCTCTGGCGCAAGGCGTGGCGGGGTGAGGAGGGTGCTCTCACGGGGGAGTACTACGACCTCAACGGCCTGCGCCTGCAGATGCCGCCCACCGACGTGGGCGGCCCCCCGCTCTGGCTGGCCAGCAACGGCAAGCCGGGCGCGGTCCGGCGGGTGGCCCGCCACTACGACGGGTGGCTGCCGATCCTCATCACGCCCGAGGAGTACGCGCGGTCGCTCGCCGCCATCCGGGCGGAGACCGAGGCGGCCGGCCGGGACCCCGACGCTGTCGAGACCGGCCTGTACGTCACCGTCAACATCAACGACGACCGCGACGAGGCCACGGCCGGCCTGAACGACTACACCCACCGCTACAACGACCTGCCGCTGCCGGCGATGGCCGCCTACCAGCTCTATTACGGCGGTTCGGCGGCCGACCTGGCCGGCTGGCTGAGCGAGTACGTCGCGGCCGGCGCCCGCAACATCGTGCTGCGCATCGGATCGTTCGACGCGTACGAGCGCAACGTCCAAGCCGTCGCCGAGGGCGTGGTGCCGGTGCTGCACGCGCTCGACGTCGCCTGACCACCCACGACAAGGAGTCTCAACGTGCGATTCAACGAGAAGGTCGTGCTGGTGACGGGCGGTGGCACCGGGATCGGCCGGGCCGCCGCGCTCGCGTTCGCCGGCGAGGGGGCCCGCGTCATGGTCAGCGGGCTCGAGGACGAGCCGTTGCGGCAGACGGTCAAGGCGATCGAGGCGGCCGGTGGCACGGCGGCGTCCCTCACCGGCGACGTGCGCGTCGAGGACCACGTACGGGCCCTGGTGGCGGCGACCGCCGAGCAGCTGGGCGGTCTCGACGTGGCGTTCAACAACGCCGGGCTGATGGTCGGCGGACGCGTCGCGGACCTGGAGGAGCCGGCGTGGCGCACGGCGCTCTCGATCGCCACCGGCACCTGGTTGTCGATGAAGCACGAGATCGCGTACATGCGGGAGCACGGCGGCGGCGCGATCGTCAACATGTCGTCGATCATCGGCCCGCACAAGGCCATCCCCGGCACGGGGGCCTACGGCGCGGCGAAAGCAGCCATCACCGCGCTCACCCGTACGGCGGCGGTCGAGAACATCGGGGACGGCATCCGGATCAACGCGGTCAGCCCGGGGCCGATCGACACGCCGTTCTCGCTGATCCGCGGCGAGACCCCCGAGCAGCAGGCGCAGCGGATGCGCACGACGCTGCCGATCGGCCGGGTCGGCACGGTCGCCGAGGTGGCCGGCGCGGTGCTGTGGCTGGCCTCGCCCGAGGCCGGCTTTGCCGTGGGCGCCGACCTCGTCCTCGACGGCGGATCCACCGCCTGACCACGAGCTCACTGAGCAGGCCCGGTCCGTCCCCCGGCGGCCGGGCCTGCTCAGCTGTGCGACGGGAACGACGTTGTGCGACGCGAACGGCGGTGGGGTCGCGAACGGCGGTGGGGTCGCGAACGGCGGTGGGGTCGCGAACGGCGGTGGGGTCGCGAACGGCGGTGGGGTCGCGAACGGCGGTGGGGTCGCGAACGGCGGTGGGGTCGCGAACGGCGGTGGGGTCGCGAACGGCGGTGGGGTCGCGAACGGCGGTGGGATCGCGAACGGCGGTGGGATCGCGAACGGCGATGGCGACGTGAAGAGGCGGCGAGCCCACCGGCAGGTGGCTCGCCGCCTCGGCGGGACTCCGGTCAGGCGGACAACGGCTTCGGCCCGTCCCCGGCGGGCCCGCGGTAGGCCTGGGCGATGCCGAGCCACCGATCCGCCTCCGCACCCCGCGCCACCAGCGCCAGGTCGTCACGATGCCGGCGCCGCGTCACCAACAGGCAGAAATCCGCCGCCGGCCCCGACACCACCTGATCACTGCCGGCCGGACCGAACTCCCACAAATCACCCGACGGACCGGTCAGCTCGAACCGGAACTCCTCCGCCGGCGGCGTCAACCCCCGCGCCAGATACCCGAAATCCCTGGTCCGAGCCCCGAAACCGGCAATGTGCCGCCATCGGTCGCGGGGTTGCCGCCGGACTCCGAGCGCATCGGCGACGTCCTGCCCGTGGGCGAAGATCTCCATCATCCCGGCGGCCGCGATCACCTGGGGCGGCAGCGGGTTGACGAGCCAGCGCACCATTTCGCCGGGCGGGACCGCCGCCAGCGCGTCAGTGGCGGTCGCCAGCTCCGTACGCCACCGGGCGAGGACTCGCTCGGGCGGGTCGGCGAGGTATTCGGTCAGGGCGGCGTCCACGGCCGCCTGGAAGTCGGCCCGGGCCGCCTTGGCCAGCGCCTCGAACCCCTCGGGGTCGGTGACGGCCAGGCCGGCCAGGTGGGCGATGAAGGCCAGGTGAGCGACCTGGTGCGCGATCGTCCAGCCCGGTGCGGGGGTGGCCAGGGACCATTGTCGCGGTGAGAGCCCGGCGACGAGGTCGTCGATCTCACCGGCCTCCGCGCGCAGGGCGTCGTACACGTCCGGCATGGCCGGTACCTCTTTCTCTCGGGTGCGGCGTCTGCTTCGTCGGGACGGTGTCCGCGGCGCGAGGCGCCCGATGCGACGCCTCGCGCCCGCGGGCTCAGGCGCCGGGCAGGCGGCCGTCGGCGTTGCGGGTGTTCTGGTAGGCGGCGATCAGCCAGTTGCCGTCCTGCTTCTCGAGCACCCAGGTCGCCCGGATCTCGCGGTCCGGGTGCGGCGCGGTCTCACCGGGAGCGAGCACGCCACCGTCGGTGATGACCACCGCCCCCGCCTCGCCGACCGGGCGCACGTCGATGACGTTCTGCAGAAGCGTCGTTCCCTTGTGGGCGGTCGCGAACTGCTGCTTCGCCATGGCCCGGATGACCTCACGGCCCTGGATGAACCGGTCGCCCGAGAGGATCATCGTGCCGTCGGCGGTGTATGCGTCCGCGAACGCGTCGGGGTTGTTGTCCGCCCAGGCCTTGCCGACGTTGTCGACAACGGCGCGCGCCGCGGTCTCGTCGACGGCTCGGGTCCTCGTCGTCTCGGCTGTCATTGCGTCTCCTTCGTCTGACGTGACCAGCACCGGAGGCTCCGGTCGGGGTACTTCCACATCTTCGGGTCCACCTCGGCGGGCGGGCATCTCTGAGAGTGCCGTCGCCGTGCCCCGGCACCGCGGAAGAAGACACGGCCGTACGTCCGGCGGCACCCTGGATCCGTGACCGTGCCCGCCGAGCATCAGGAGGAGGTGCCCGTGGCGGCGGAGATCTTGACCGACGTCGGTGCCCTGCGGGACGAGGCCGCCGAACTGGACGCGCTCGTGGCGGAGCTGCGTGCGGACCAGTGGCGGCTGGAGACCCCGGCCGTGGGCTGGACGATCGCGCATCAGATCGTTCACCTGGCCGCCGCGTTCCGGATGGCGGGGGTCGCGCTCACGCGGCCGGAGGAGTTCACCCGGCTCACCGCGGGACTGAGCGCGCGCTTCGGCATGGCCGTCGCCACGCTGCAGGAGGAGTTCCTGGCCTCGGGGGAGTCACCGCTCGAGCGGTGGCGGGCCGAGCGGGAAGTCACCGAAGGGGCGCTGGCCGCCTCGCCGGCCGCGGGGATCGTGCCGTGGCCGGTGCGGCCCGTGCCCGCCTCGGTGCTGGTCGCGGTGGGCCTGACCGAGGTGTTCGCCCACGGCCAGGACGTCCGGGACGCGCTGGGGGTGCGCCGCCGGTGGACCGACCGGATCCGGCAGGTCGCCGGTTTCGGGGCTCGGACCAGGGATTTCGGGTATCTGGCGCGGGGGTTGACGCCGCCGGCGGAGGAGTTCCGGTTCGAGCTGACCGGTCCGTCGGGTGATTTGTGGGAGTTCGGTCCGGCCGGCAGTGATCAGGTGGTGTCGGGGCCGGCGGCGGATTTCTGCCTGTTGGTGACGCGGCGCCGGCATCGTGACGACCTGGCGCTGGTGGCGCGGGGTGCGGAGGCGGATCGGTGGCTCGGCATCGCCCAGGCCTACCGCGGCCCCGCCGGACCGGGCCGGCAGTCGGGGCAGTTCTCGTCGGTGGGTGGCTGACCCTCCGGCGGGGAACCCCGGCCGGATGCCGCGGGTTTCGGCGACGCGCCGGGCGACGACGGATCTGGCAGCGCGCCCGCGGTGGCCAGCAGGTCCTCGTGGGCGAGGCCCCGTAGCGTGGTGAGGGCCATCTCGAAGAGCACGTAGCAGGCGGCTGCCGTGGCGACGGGCAGGCCCATGGCCAGCTCCCGTTCGCGCCGGACGGCCATGCGAGCCAGTTCGGCGTGCACGCTGAACGCCTCGACCTCGCCCTGCCAGCCCAGCTGGCGCAGCGCGTCGGAGATCTGCGCGAGCGCGGCGATGCCCGGGGCGGACTCGTCCACCCGCCAGCCCAGCCGGCGGATGAGCTCACCGGCCTGGGCGACGGTCGACGGGGAGGCCTCGGCGGCGCTGTCGATCCGGTCGACGCGCAGCGCGTGCTGAATCAGGCGGCAGTGGTCCTCCACGCTGAGGTCGGAGGCGTCGACCGCGGCCAGCACCTCGCGCACGGTGGCGACCGGCAGCCGGCCGACGGTGATCAACGTGCGGACGAAGCGCAGCCGGGCCAGGTGTTCCTCGGTGTACACCGCCTGGTTGCGAGCGGTGGACTGTCCGGGAGGAAGGAGTCCTTCCCGGAGGTAGAACTTGATCGTCGGGATGGCGACGTCACCCCTGCGGCTCAAGTCGGAAATGCGCATAATCCCCCGCTTGCATTGTCTCGCTTAAATCATCGCACACAAGATCGCTCTTGTTAACTGCCCGCTTGCCGACACTGCGGAAACAATTTTTGATTGGAATCGTGGAATCCCTGCTCAGCGGGCGTTCGCCCGTCGGGTGCGGCCGCTCGCCCGCGTTGATCCGCATCTCGCTCCGGGGTGGCCGACACCGTGCGTGACTTTTCAGTTCGTGAAATCCCACTTCCGGGCCAGGGAATGCCGTGTTAACGGCCCCCACGTGGGCGGATGGGCCCGGGCAGGACCGCCGAACGTCCACCGTCGAGTGCCGGTATCCATTCCTACTTCTCGATTGCGCTGCATTCCGGCGGGCGCCGGTTCGTATTGTTCGCACGCACCGGCTTCGTTAGCCTCTACCGGGGAGGCGGCGGAGCGTCGCAATGATGCGACCAGGCTATTAATTTACCACCCGTTAACATTTATTCGTACCCGTCTCCCGAAATGCCGAAATGACGCGGCCGGACGACCTCTGCCTTCAAACGGGGGAATTTCATGGACGATGCGGAGCTTGCTGCCCTGCGCGCGATCGACACGATGCGCGAGCGTATGGGCGAACAACTGACAGTCGACGATCTGGCCCGAGCGGCCATGTTCAGCAAGTTTCATTTCACCCGTATGTTCCAGCGGACCACCGGGGTCTCGCCGGGACGATTCCTGTCCGCGCTCCGGCTCCAGCGGGCCAAGGATCTGCTCGTGACCACGTCGATGAATGTGGCCGACATCAGCATCCACGTCGGCTTCAACAGCGTCGGCACGTTCAGCTCCCGGTTCAGCCGCAGCGTCGGCATGTCGCCCACCACCTACCGCCGGCGCGCCGGTTTCGCCGCAGCCATCGACGTGGACTCCGACGTGCCCGCCGGCCGGGGATCGCACGCGTCGGTGACCTGCACCCTGCGGGCCGGCCACGCCACCGACGCGCTCACCTTCGTCGGCCTGTTCGCCGACCCGATCCCGCAGGGCAAACCGGTGAGCTGTGCCGTGCTCGACCGGCCGGGCCGGCTGCGGTTCGGCGTCGTCCCCACCGGCAGCTGGTACCTGCTCGCCCAGAGCCTTCCCGCGATGGACGCGGACACCGGGGAGCCGGACCGCGCCGACCGGCCGGTCTCCGTCGCGTCGCGCGGCCCGATCGTGGTAAGGCCCGACTCGCAGCTCTCGGTCGAGGTCACGCTGCGCCGGTTCCGCGCTCTCGACCCGCCCGTGCTGCTCGCGCTGCTGGATGCCCGCAAGTACGCCCTCCAGCAGCTCAACGCGCGCAACGCGCTGCCGGCCGGCTCGATCGGCCAGGCGGCCTGACCCGGTGTGGCTCCTTGCCCGCAAGGAGCCACACCACACCGGTCAGCCCGGCGGCATGCGGACCTTGCCGAGGAACGGCGCCAGCAGCCACGGCCGGCGGCCGGTCACCGACAGGCCCCGGGTGAGAACCGCCCGGGCCTTGCCGACACGTCCGAACAGGACCAGCGCCAGCGTCTCCGGGTCGAAGCGCACGCGGACGTCGACGTCCCCGCCGGGCTGCCCCAGGCTGACTCGGCCGTCGTGCAGCACCAGAACCGTCCGGCTGGTGTACGCCGAGCGGAACTCGACGGCGATGCGGCCCGCGCGGTCCGGCCGGTCGCTGTCGAGCATGCTGCCGTACCCGCCGCGGATGATCCCGGGCAGGAAGAACTGCGGGAAGAGCGCCCACGCGGCCGGCGGCATCGACCACGGCCGGCCGGTGGCCCCGGCGATGTCGCGACCGTGAATCAGGAACTCGTTGACCATGTGGGCGGCGAGACCGGCGACCGGCACGTGTGAGCCGCCCAGCCACGGCACGAGGTCGTCCGGGTCGTGGGCGTCGTACGCCGCCAGCACCGGGCCGAGGTCGTCGCGGATCAGGCCGGCCAGCCGTACGAGGTCGCGTTCGGGCATCTCCCGCAACAACCGGCGGTTGAGTTCGGCCACGTCGTCGACGGTGCCGGAGCGGAAGAACTCGTCCGCCGAGCGCAGCGTGCGTTCCGCGGGCCGCAGCAGGCCGCGCAGCAACCGGACCAGGGTGGCGGTGTGCGCCGCGGTCTCGGCGACCGACCAGTGCGCCGTGGCGCGGCGCCGGTGGTCCGCCGCGGCGTGGACGAGGCCGGCGAAGCGCTCCCCGGCCTCCTGCAGAGTGTGCCGGGCGAACGCCGGCGTGACTTCGGACATCGCGTCAGCTCCGGCCCGGCCGCTCGGGAATGTTGATCGTCTCCACCATGTGGACCTCCTGTTCAGGACTGTCGCGGCAACGGCCTCTCACAGTCTCGGCGGCCTGGGCGACGCACGGCTTCCGCACGTGTGCGCGATCGGGATCCCGCTTGCCCGAAGCGCACGGCTGAAGACGCCCCGGCCGGCATGGCCGCGTGACGATGTGTCCGTCGGCCCGGACAACTCCTGGAGGAGATGTGAGAACACGCCTGCGACAACTCCGGCGGCGGCTACTGACCCCGTCCATGTCCGAGACCCTGCTGTCGGTCCGAGGTTTCCACGTCAAGTCGCCGCAGGCGCGGGACCGGCTCGAGTCGATCGGCCGCTTCTTCCTGACCGGATACGGCGAGGCGGCCGAGGCCCGGCGTCCGCGCGACGTCGAAGCGGCGCTCGAGGCCATCTCGCCGATGTACCAGGGTTTCGCCTACGAGGGCGCCGCGATGGGGCACGCCGTCCGTGACGGGCTCCCCGTCGGCGGCCGCGACCACGTCGCCGGGTTCCTGGCCGGCCGGGCGGACCGGCACATCTACATGGCGTACGTCGGCGTCGGCTGGGCGATGGCCCGGTTGCCCCGGATGCGCTGGGGGTCCCTGCACGCCCCGGACCCCCTGCTGCGCTGGCTGGTGCTCGACGGGTACGGCTTCCACCAGGCCTACTTCCGGACATCGTCGTACGTGCACAAGCACTACGTGGAGCAGCGCTTCCCGTGGCCCGGCGACCGGGGCGGGCACGCCGCACGGGTGATCGACCAGGGGATCGGGCGGGCCTGCTGGTTCGTCGGCGGCGCCGACCCTGAGGTCGTCGCGCGGCTGCTGCACGGGTTCCCCGGCAACCGGCAGGCCGACCTGTGGGCCGGTGCGGGGCTGGCCGCCACCTACGCGGGGGCCGCCGACCAGGCCGAGCTGGAACGCTTCTGGGAACTGGCCGGCCCGTACCGCCGGTTCGTGGCGCAGGGCGCCGCGTTCGCCGCCGCGGCCCGGGTCCGGGCGGACCTCGTCGTGCCGCACAACGAGCTGGCCACCGAGGTCTTCTGCGGCATGGACGCGGCGGCGGCGACGAAGGTGACCGACGAGGCGCGTGCCGGCCTGCCGGCGGACGGCGAGACCCCGCAGTACGCCGCATGGCGTGACCGGATCATCGACACCTTCGCCGCGGCCGGGCGGGTCTAGGGAGGACCACATGGAGTCGTACTTCGCCTACCAGCACACCGTCGGGTTCGAGGAGACGAACCTGGTCGGCAACGTCTACTACGTCAACTACCTGCGCTGGCAGGGCCGCTGCCGCGAGATGTTCCTCAAGGAGCGCGCGCCCGAGGTCCTCGCCGACCTGCGCGACGATCTGAAGCTGTTCACGTTGCGGGTCGACTGCGAGTTCTACGCCGAGATCACCGCCTTCGACGAGTTGTCCATCCGGATGCGGCTGGAGGAGCTGGCGCAGACCCAGCTGCAGTTCAGCTTCGACTACGTCCGCCTGGACCCGGGCGGTGGCGAGACGCTGGTGGCCCGCGGATCGCAACGGGTGGCGTGCATGCGCGGGCCCAACACCCGTACGGAACCCTCCCGGGTGCCGGTGGCGCTGATCCGCGCGCTCGAGCCGTACACGGCGGTGCGAGTCTGATGACCGCCACCCAGACCCCCGCCACTGTCCGCCGCCGTGTCCCCGGACCCTCCCGGGCCGCCGCCTTGCGCATGCTGGCGGTGATGAGCCGTGACCGCCTCCGCATGCTCAGCGACGCGGCCGCCCGGTACGGCGATGCCGCCCGGCTCCCCGTGGGGCACAAGACCCTGTACCTGTTCAACCATCCCGACACCGCCAAACACGTGCTCGCCGAGAACAGCGGGAACTACACCAAGGGCATCGGCCTGGTGCACGCCCGGCGGGCGCTCGGCGACGGCCTGCTCACCAGCGAGGGCGAGCTGTGGCGCAAGCAGCGCAAGGTGATCCAGCCGGCGTTCCAGAGCCGCCGCATCGCCGCCCAGGCGGGCCCGGTCGCCGAGGAGGCGATGAAGCTGGTCGCCCGGTTGCGTGCGGCCGTGGGCGGGGAACCGGTCGACGTGGTCAGCGAACTGACCGGGCTGACCCTCGGCGTGCTCGGCCGTACGCTGCTCGACGCCGACCTGAGCGAGTTCGACGACATCGGGGGCGCCTTCGCCGCCGTGCAGGACCAGGCGATGTTCGAGCTGGCCACGCTCAGCGCCGTGCCCACCTGGGTCCCGCTGGCCAAGCAGCTGCGGTTCCGGCGGGCCCGCGCCCACCTGGACCGGATCGTCCAGGAGCTCGTGGCCCGCCGCAAGGCCGCGGCGACCGCCGGTGAGGACGTGCTGACCCGGCTGATCGCCTCGGCCGAGCGGGAGCCCGACCCGCGGGTGGGACGCATGCGCCTGCGCGACGAACTGGTGACGCTGCTGCTGGCCGGGCACGAGACGACCGCCAGCACGCTCAGCTGGACGCTGCACCTGACCAGCGATCGGCCCGACGTGTGGGAGCGTCTGCACGACGAGGCGGTCGCCGCCCTCGGCGACGATCTGCCGACGTTCGCCGACCTCGAGAAGCTGACCTACACGTCAGCGGTGATCGAGGAGGCCATGCGGCTCTACCCGCCCGTATGGCTGCTGCCCAGGATCGCCAAGGAGCCCGACGTCATCGGCGGCTACCCGGTTCCCGGGAAGGCCGACGTCCTGGTGTCGCCCTACACCCTGCACCGGCATCCCGGGTTCTGGCCCGATCCGGAGCGCTTCGACCCCGGCCGTTTCGAGACCGCGGCCCGAGGCGACCGGCCCCGGTACGCCTACATCCCCTTCGGCGCCGGGCCGCGCTTCTGCGTGGGCAACCACCTCGGTCTCATGGAGGCCGTCTTCGTCATCGCGTGCCTGGCCCGCGAGCTGCGGCTCACCACGGCGCCCGGCTGGACGGTGCGGCCCGAGCCGATGCTGTCGCTGCGGATCCGCGGCGGCCTGCCGATGCGCGTCTCGGCCGCCGGCTGAACCCCTGCCGGCGCCCGCGCACCCGGCGATCATCCCTTCACCTGGGAGCCCACATGCTCATCGACCAAGCCGATCCCGCCGTCATGGACCCGCTGGCCTTTGCGCGGGTCGTCAAGGCCACCCCCACCGACGTGCTGCGCCGGGTCATGTCCGGCGAGCGGCGGACGCCCATCCTCGCCGAACTGGTCCGCCGGATGCCCGACGTCTTCCGGCCCGACCGCGCGGCGGGCCACACCGCCGTCGTCCACTGGCGGGTCGGTGGCCGCGCCGACGGCGGACTCGACGTCTACGAGCTGGTCATCGCGGACGGCGCCTGCAGCGTGTCGCCCACCGCCGACGGGCAGCCCCAGCTCGTGCTCACCCTCGACGCCGTGGATTTCCTGCGGATGCTCACCGGCAACGCCAACGCGGTCGCGCTGGTCATGCGCGGCCGGCTGCGCAGCAAGGGCGACCTCGTGCTGACCGCGAAGCTGCCCGGGTTCTTCGAACCGCCCCGGCCCTGACAACGCACACCGAACGGAGACCGCATCGTGCTCGCAACACTGAACGGCCGGCGCCACCGTCTGGCACTCGGCCTTTTCCTCATCGTCGTGCTGGCCCACTGGGCCGAGCACCTGGCCCAGGCCTGGCAGATCTGGGTGCTGCACTGGCCGCTTCCCGAGTCGCGCGGCGTCCTCGGCGTGCAGTTCCCCTGGCTGGTCAAGTCGGAGTGGATGCACTACGGGTACGCCCTGGTGATGCTGACCGGCCTGTTCCTGCTGCGGCCGGGTTTCGCCGGGCGCGCCCGCACCTGGTGGACCGTCGCCCTGGTCATCCAGTTCTGGCACCACATCGAGCACCTGCTGCTGCTCATCCAGGCCCAGACGCACCACAACTTCTGGGGCGCGGGCGCACCGACGAGCATCCTGCAGCTGATCTATCCCCGGGTGGAGCTGCACCTGTTCTACAACTCGGTGGTCTTCCTGCCGATGATCGTCGCCATGTACTTCCACCTCCGCCCGAACCCGCGGGAGGCCGCGGCGACCGACTGCACGTGCGGCCACGTCCCCGAGCGTGAGCACGCCGCGGCCGGGGTCTGAGGTGAGCCGGTGGCTGCTCGCGGCGGTCCTCGCCGCCGCGAGCGCTCTCGCGCCGGCCGGGTGCTCGGCGGCCCCGGCCGGCGCTGCCGTCGTGACCAGCGATCCGGCCGACCTCGCCGCGCTCGCCCGCGCGCCGGCGGCCGTGACGCTGCGGCTCACCGGCGCGCCGGTCGTGGAGTTCTCACACGTGACGGTGCGCGACGCGGCCGGCACGGACCTCGCCGCCGGCCCGCTGACCCGCGCCGGCGGCGACAGCCTGCGGCAGCCGGTCGGCGTGCGGGAGACCGGCGATTTCGTGGTGGCTTACCACGTGGTCGTGGAGGGCGGCGACGACGTGGCCGGGGTGCTGCGCTTCAGCGTTGGCACCGGCCGGCCCCCGGCCACGTCCGGCGCGGGCCCGGACCCGGCGGCGCTGTCACATCAGCACGGCCTGGACCCTCTCAGCGGGATCATGCTGACAGCCAACGCCGGGGCGCTCGCCGTCGCCGGCTTCCTCCTGATGCGTACGAGACGCCGGCGCCGGCCCTGGCGCCTGTGACCCCGCGGCGGGGCGGCCCGGACGCTGAGCGCGTCCGGGCCGCCCGTTCGTGCGCCGTCACCGAAGAGAGTCCCCGGTGACGGCGCCGGGGCCGCCCGCAGCCGCTCGCGCCGCCGTGTGCCGGGCGGCGGCGAAGGCCGACCAGCCGACCAGCTCGACCAGGGAACGGTCCTCGGGGTCCCCGGCCCGGAACGCGGCCACCAGGTCGGGCGTGACCCGGTAGGAGGCGTGGACGGTGAGCAGCGCGAGCCGGCCGGCCGGGCGGTGGGCCGGTGCGAGCGGCTCGGTCGGTTCGGCGAGCCAGTCCCGGATGTCCGGACCGGGCGGCCCACCCCGTTCCTCGGCGAGGTGCCGCAGCACCATCTCCCGGACCGGCCCCGGAACAGCGTGCGTCGCCGACGCCTCGAAGGCCTGGGCGGCGCGGGCGAACGCCTCGGCCACCATCGGGTCCGGACCGGCCCAGGCCAGATCGGCGGGGAGCTCCGCGGGCTCGAGCAGACCGAGCGAGAGCCCGGCGTCCGCCCGGCGGCGGCCCAGCGATCCCATGATCCGCTCCGCCGTGCGCCGGAACACCGAGCCGAGGGACCCTCCGGTCACCGGCAGCGGCGACTCCCGCAGGAAGACGTTGACCATGCGGTTGATGTAGTGGAACGTCGTCGCCACGCCGAGCAGGTGTGGCGCCTCGGCGGCGGCGAACGGCATCGGCCGGGGCCGGGGACCGTCCAGGTGGTACGCCCAGCCGGCCAGCGCGGCGAGGGCCGGGTCCGCGACCTCGGCGATGCGGCCCGCCGCTACGGCCCGCGCGTCGGCGGTCCCGTCCAGGCCGACCAGCGTGGCGCCGTGCACGTCGACGCAGTACGGGCATCGGTTGGCCAGCGACACCGCCGCGGCGACGGCCTCCTTGCGCTCGCGGCTCGCCGGGCCGGGCGTCAGCAGCGTCTCGCGCAGCATCACCCAGCAGGCGGCCAGCACCACGGGCGAGCTCGCCTGCAGGGCGACCGGCGGCGCCAGCATGCCGAAGTCCCGCTCGATCTGGCTGTAGACGCGGGCCACCGCGGGCGGGGCCGCGGACACCGGCACCGGGCGCAGATAGTTGATGTGTGCCGGCGAGATCCGGCGGGTCGCGTTGATGAGCAGCTTTCCCATCGTCGTTCTCCCTCGCGGTGCGGCCGGGCCCGGCGGCGAGGTGACGCCGGGCCCGCCGACGTCAGATGTGGACCGGGCGCCGCGAGGCAGCTTCGCCCTCGGGCAACGAACCCGCGTACCGCACGGCGACACCACGTTCGCGGGCGGCCCGGACGATCCCCGGCATCGCCCGCTCGGCGAGCGCCGAGATGGTGAGCGCGGGGTTGACGGTCAGCGCGCCCGGCACGGCGGAGCCGTCGGTGACGAAGATGCCCGGATGCCCGCGTAGCTCGTGCCGGTCGTCCAGGGCCGAGGTGGCCGGGTCGTCGCCGATCCGGCACGACGACAACGGGTGCACCGTGTACGCGCCGACCAGGTCGTTGGTCCACGGGGCGACCCGGGCCAGCCCGTCGCGCTCCAGGATGTCCTTGATCTCGGCGTCGGCCAGGTTCCAGCCCCGCCAGGTGTTCTCGGTGGGCTCGTACCGCAGCGGGCCGGTGCCGAGCATCTGCTGGGAGAGCCGGACGGCGTTGCCGGTCTCGGGCGGCTCGCCGAAGACGCCCTCGTTGTCGTCCTCGGACATGATGAAGATGGTCAGCCAGGACTGCCAGCGGCGCAGCATCTCCTTCTTGTCCCGGCCGAACCAGAGCGGGTCCGTGCCGTCGGGAACCTGCGCGAGGATCGTGCCCAGCCCGGGCGGGAAGAAGAGCTGCTCCAGCGAGAAGCGCTCGTGCTCGGGCAGCGAGCCGTCGAGGTGGTCCCAGTTGGCGACGACCGGGCCGCGTCCGATCTGATACCCGGCGTACGCCTGGCCGTCCGGTCGTTCCAGGCCCAGCACGTCGCGTACGCGGTCCTCGTCGAAGACCGCCGTGTTGAGCCGCTCGCCGTTGCCCGAGAAGTAGCGGCCGACCGCGGGCGGCATCGCGCCCAGGTGCGGTTCCGACCGGCGCAGGATGACCGGCGTGGCCCCGGTGCCGGCGGCCATGATGACGATCTTGGCGTCGATGGCCCCGGTGTCGTGCAGCACCCGGTAGTCCTCGTCGTCGACGATCCGGTAGTGCACGCGGTAGCCGTCGCCGGTGCGCGTCAGGTGTTGCACCTCGTGCAGCGGGCGGATCTCGGCGCCGTGGGCCAGCGCGCCCGGCAGGTAGTTCAGCAGCAGCGACCGTTTCGCGTCGAACTTGCAGCCGGCCATCATCCAGTTGCAGTTGGTGCACAGGTCGACGTCGACCGCCGAGGGCGCCGGGTTGGCCGTACGTCCGGCGTGGTTGCAGGCCGCGGCCCACAGACCACCGGCGTACGGGACGTTCTCCCACCGCTGCTGGGTGACCGGAAGCGCCTGTTCGACCCGCTCGTACCAGGGATCGAGGGTTTCCCGCGAGATGGCGGCCGGCCACATCCGGCGTCCGATGCTGCCGTGGCGTTCGAAGACGAACCCGGGGGCCCGGGGCATCGTCGCGAAGTACACCACGCTGCCGCCGCCGACGCAGTTGCCGCCGAGAATGCTCATCCCGTCGCCGACCACGAAGTCGAACACCCGGGTGTAGGAGGAGCCGAGGAGGAAGTCGTGGTCGAACTCGTCGGCGGTCACCCACGGCCCACGCTCGAGCACCACCACCTTGGCGCCACCCGCGGCGAGGTGGTACGCCGCGATCGCGCCGCCGAACCCGCTGCCGATGACCAGGACGTCGGTGCTCTCCACGGCGCTCATGCCGGGCTCCCGCCGCTGGTCGTGGCCGGGTGGACGTCGGCGAGCCGACGGCCGTACGAGTACGACGGGAACCGCCACACCCCGTCCGGCTCGGGCTGCCGGTAGCCGATCGTGAGCAGGCCCGGGTGGCCCGCCTCGAGCGCCGCGGCGGTGTTGAGGTGCGCCGCGCTGTCGAACGCCATGTTGCAGAAGAGCGCCAGCGCCACCCACATGGCCTTCTCGGGGTGGTCGGGGGCGGTGAGTCGCTGGACCAGCCGGGTGCGCTGCTCGAAGTCGAGGGCCACGAACGGCGGGACGTCCGGATCCGCGGCGGCCCCCAGCTCGGCGGCGTGCCCGTTGAGGGCGTCGGCGAGGCCGGGCAGCGTGCCCGCGAGCCCACCGCCCGGCAGCTCCAGCAGGTCGATCGCGCCCGCCGCGACCGCGCCGGGCCCGGGGGCGGCGCCGGCGACGGCCCGGTCGGACGGGTCGCGCTTCTCGCCCGGGAGGATGGTGTCGGCGAACGCCTCCACAGTGAGGATGGTGGTCGAGTCGGTGTCATGTCTGTTCGGTGGCACCGCGGTTCCCTTCGTCTGAGCCGTTGGCGACCGGCCGCCGCCGAGGCGGGACCGCTCGATGATCGGCGTCGGCAGAGACCCATCGTCCGCACCGCCGAATCCCTCCCGCATCTCTGGCCTTGCGCTGTGCGACGGGCCTTCTTTGTTCGTGCTCACCTCGTCGCAGGGCGGGCCGGTCGGCCCCCGGGACGGCAAATACTGGGGCCATCGAGCCGGCCTCCAGGAGGATGCGATGGTTCCCAGCCGGGTAGCCGCTTCCGTTGTTCAGCGGCACGTCAAGCACGTCAGGCCGGTCGCCGTGGGCGAGGCGTCCGGCGTGGTCGCCCGCGTCTACGAGCAGGTGGCCGACGAGATGCGCGTCGTCATACCGCCCGCGCAGCTGCATTCGCCGGCCCCGGATCTGCTGGCGGCCTACTGGATGCTCATGCGCGAGCCGCTGCTGCCGACGCGCCTGGTGTCCCGGGCCGTCAAGGAAGCCGTGGCGGCTGCCGTGTCGATCGCGAACATCTGCCCGTACTGCGCCGAGATGCACGGGGTGAGCCTGTACGACCTGGGCACCGAGCACGACTCCGAGGCGATCGCCCGCGACGACCCGGCCGGCATGGACGATCCGCGGCTGCGGGCGGCGGCCGAGTGGGCCCGGCACGCGCACGAGACCGCGGACGGCCCGGTCCCGCTGCCCGATCCGCGCCCCGGGGCCGCCGCCGAACTGGTCGGCGTGCTGGTCGCCCTGCACTACCTGTGCCGCATGGTCAACGTCTTCCTGTCGCCCTTCCTGTTGCCGCCGAGCCTCGGGCCGCGTGCCCGGCGCCGCGCCAAACAGGGCATCGGCCGGCTGATGCGCCCCACCCTGCGCGACCCGCGAGAGCCCGGCCGGTCGGTCGGTCTGCTGCCCCCGGCCGATCCGTCCCGCACCCGCGGTGGGCTCTGGACCACAGGCAACGCATGGGTGGCCGACGCGTACGCGCGGGCGTCCGACGCGTTCGACGCCGCGGGGGAGCGGTCCGTGCCGCCCGCCGTGCGGCAGGTAGTCGCGGAGTTCCTGGACGGCTGGCACGGCCAGGAGACCGGCATCTCGACAGCGTGGTGCGAGCGGCTGGTGGCCGGTCTGCCCGCCACCGAGGCCGTCTCCGCCCGCCTGGCGCTGCTCACCTGCGCCGCCTCGTACCAGATCGACGAGGTGCTGGTCGGCGAGTTCCGGGCCGTGCACCCGGGCGACGGCGTGGTGCTGGACACCGTGGCCTGGGCGAGCTTCGCGGCCGCGCGGGTGATCGGCGACCGTCAGCCGGTCGGGACGGCATTCCAGGAGACGCGCGGCGGCGCGGGCCCGCTGCACGATGAAGAAGCGTCATCGCCGTGGCTGTGACGCCCGAGTCGGACCAGGAGGAGCATCGATGCCGTCGCTCACGGGAGCGCTGCGCAGGTTCGCGCTGGCGCCGTCACCGGCCCACATCTCCTTCGCCGGACGCGGCTTTCCGGCCGCGGGCTCGGCGGCCGGCCGGCGCCTGGAGGCCATCCCGCAGGCCGTCGTCTGCGGATTCGAATGGGCCATCGACGGCCTGCGCCAGTCCGAGGTGGTCAGCCGCCTCGAGCTGGTCGACCCCGAGCACCGGGGGTTCGCCTACGAGGGCGCGACCATGGCCTACACCGTGCGCGACGCGATGGCGGCCGGCCGTGCCACCCGGGCCCGGGAACTGCTGCGCGGTCCCGCCGTGCCGCACACGTTCCTCACCTACATCGGCATCGGGTTCGCCATGGCCCGGCTGCCCCGCGCCCTGTGGCGCAATGTGCTGCCCGACCTCGACGGGACGCCGTACTACCCGACGATGAGCTGGCTCGCCGTCGACGGGTACGGCTTCGACCTGGCTTACTTCCACACCGAGCGGTACGTGACACGGCAGGTGCGGCCCGCGCCGTACCCGTGGCTGGGTCACCCCGGCTACTTCCGCCGGGCGGCCGACCAGGGCATCGGGCGCGCGCTCTGGTTCATCCACGGCGGCTCGCCCACGGGGGTGTCGGCGGCGGTGGCCGCGTTCGCTGCCGATCGCCGGGCCGACCTGTGGAGCGGGGTGGGTCTGGCGGCCACATTCGCCGGCGGCTGCGACGTCACCGGGCTGCGATCGCTGCTCGTGGACGCAGGCACGGACGCCGCCCATCTGGGCCAGGGCGCTGTCTTCGCGGCCAAGGCCCGTTCCTACTCGGGGTTCGTCCCCGAGCACACCGAGGCCGCCGTCCGGGCGCTCGCCGGCGTCGACGTGCGAGCTGCGGCCGCCCTCGCCGACGACGTCGCCGTGACCGGCTTCGCCGATGAGGACGAGGTCGACTACGAGGTCTGGCGCGGCCGCGTCCGGCATCGGCTGGCGCCGCTCGAGCCGGGCGTTCAACGCTGATCCGCGGGCCGGTCGCGGCCCGCACACGACGAGTTCCGCCGGAGGACGGTCGCACCCGGGCCGAGCCGGTGCTGACCCCTGCCCGGGCTCGGGGCGAACGTATCGCGGGAAGAGAAAGGCCGAGAGTATGACCAGGATCGCCATCGTCGGCATCGCGTGCCGTTACCCGGACGCGACCTCGCCCAAGGAGTTGTGGGAGAACGCCGTGGCCGGTCGGCGCGCGTTCCGCCGCCTGCCCGACGTACGGATGCGCCTCGAGGACTACTGGGACGCGGATCGCAGCGCGCCGGACAAGTTCTACGCGCGCAACGCCGCCGTCATCGAGGGTTACGAGTTCGACCGGATCGCGTACAAGGTGGCCGGGAGCACCTATCGGGGCACCGATCTCACCCACTGGCTGGCGCTCGACGTGGCGGCCATGGCGCTGGCCGACGCCGGCTTCCCGATGGCCGAGCGGCTGCCGCGCGAACGTACCGGTGTCATCGTCGGCAACACGCTGACCGGCGAGTTCTCCCGGGCCAACCAGCTCCGGCTGCGCTGGCCCTTCGTCCGGCGGATGGTCGCGGCCGCGCTCAAGGAACAGGACTGGAACGACGACCAGCTGGCCGATTTCCTCGACACCTTCGAGGCCACCTTCAAGAGCCCGTTCCCCGCGGTCGACGAGGACACGCTGGCGGGCGGCCTGTCCAACACCATCGCCGGGCGCATCTGCAACCACTTCGACCTCAAGGGCGGCGGTTACACAGTGGACGGCGCCTGCTCGTCCTCGCTGTTGTCGGTCGCGACCGCCTGCAAGGGGCTGCTCGACGGGGAGCTGGACGTGGCCATCGCCGGCGGCGTCGACCTCTCCATCGACCCCTTCGAGATCATCGGTTTCGCCAAGACCGGAGCGCTCGCAACCGGCGAGATGCGCCTGTACGACCGCAACTCCAACGGTTTCTGGCCCGGCGAGGGCTGCGGCATGGTCGTGCTGATGCGTGAGGACGACGCCGTCGCCGCCGGGCACCGGATCTACGCCTCGATCGCCGGCTGGGGCATCTCGTCGGACGGCAAGGGCGGCATGACCCGGCCGGAGCTGGCCGGCTACCGCCTCGCGCTGCGACGGGCGTACGAGCGTGCCGGTTTCGGCATCGAGACCGTCCCGCTCTTCGAGGGGCACGGCACCGGCACGCAGGTCGGTGACGCCACCGAGCTGACCGCGCTCGCGACCGCCCGCGGCGAGGCGGCCCGGCCGGGCGCACGACCCGCCGCCGTCGGATCGATCAAGGCGATGATCGGGCACACCAAGGCCGCCGCGGGCGTGGCCGGGCTGATCAAGGCGGCCATGGCCGTGCACCACGAGGTGCTGCCGCCGACGATCGGCTGCGTCGACCCGCACGAGGTGCTCGCCGCCGAGGACGCGCCGCTGCGCCCGCTGCGCAAGGCCGAGGCGTGGCCGGCGGACGAAGCCGTGCGGGCCGGCGTCACCGCGATGGGCTTCGGCGGCATCAACACGCACATCGTGCTCGAGAACACGCGGCCACGGCGCCGGGCCCGGCTGGACACCCGCACCGGCGACCTGGCCTCCTCGCTGCAGGACGCCGAACTGCTGCTGGTCGACGCCCTGTCGGCCGGCGAGCTGCGTGAGCGGCTGACCCGGCTCACCGATTTCGTGGCCGGTGTGGCGTACGCCGAGCTGTCCGACCTCGCCGGGACGCTGCACCGGGAGCTGCGTGACCTCCCGTGGCGCGCCGCCGTGGTGGCCTCCTCGCCCGAGCAGGCGGAGCGGCGGCTGCGCCGGCTCGGTGAGGCGCTGGACGCGGGACAGACCGCGGTGTTCGACCCCGACGGCGGCAGCTTCCTCGGCTCGGCCACCGGTCCCGGCCGGGTCGCGTTCCTCTTCCCCGGCCAGGGCTCCGGCCGTGGCACCAGCGGCGGAGCCCTGCGCCGCCGGTTCGCCGAGGCCGAGGAGGTGTACCAGCGGGCGGGCCTGCCCTCGTCCGGCGACATGGTCGCCACTCAGACCGCCCAGCCCCGCATCGTCACCGGCTCGCTCGCCGGTTTGCAGGTGCTCGCGGGCATCGGCATCGACGCCCACGCGGCGGTCGGGCACAGCCTGGGGGAGATCGCCGCCCTGCACTGGGCCGGCGCCGTCGACGAGGACGCGCTGCTGCGCATCGCCGGGATCCGGGGCCGCACGATGGCCGAGCACAGCACGTCGGGCACGATGGCCGGGCTGGGCGGCAGCGCCGAGCAGGTCGAGGCGTTGGGGCTGGACCCGGCGGTGGTGATCGCCGGATACAACGGACCGCACCAGACCGTCGTCGCCGGCGACCTCGAGTCGGTCCGGCAGGCGTGCGACCAGGCCAAGGAGGCGGGCATGACCGCCACCATGCTGGCGGTGTCGCACGCGTTCCACTCGCCGCTGGTGGCGCCGGCGGCCGACGCCTTCGCCGAGCGGCTCGGCGCGGAGGCGTTCGGCGAGGTGCGGCGGCGGGTCCACTCCACCGTGACCGGCGAGGTGCTCGACCCGGACACCGATGTCCAGGAGCTGCTGCGCCGCCAGATCACCGCCCCGGTCCGCTTCGCCCAGGCGGTGGAGCAGGCGGCCAAGGACGTCGATCTGTTCATCGAGGTCGGCCCGGGGCGGGTGCTGAGCGGGCTGGCGGGCCAGATCGCCGCCGTGCCCGCGGTCTCGCTCAACACCGACGACGAGTCGATCGGCAGCCTGCTCGGCGTGGTGGCGGCCGCGTTCGTCGCCGCGTCCACCAGCGTCGACGCCGCCCTGTTCCACGGACGTCTGCTGCGTCCCCTGCAGGTCGGCGCGGAGTTCTCGTTCTTCGCCAACCCGTGCGAACAGGCGCCGTCGCTGACGCTCGCTGCCAAGCCGGCCACCCGGCCCGAGACGCCCGCCGAGCGGGCCGGGGACGGCGAGGGCGCGCTGGACCTGTTGCGCCGGCTCGCGGCCGACCGGGCCGAGTTGCCGCCGGACCTGGTCGCCGCGGAGAGCCGGATGCTCGACGACCTGCACCTGAGCTCGATCACCGTCGGCCAGATCGTCAACCAGGTCGCGCAGGCGATGAACATCCCACCCGCGCAGGCCCCGACCAACTTCGCCACCGCGACGGTGCGTGAGCTGGCCGAGGCGCTGCAGGCGCAGGCCGGCACGGGGCTGAGCAGCGACACCGCGGCGGCGCCGGTCGTCACCGGCGCCGCCGACTGGGCCCGCGCCTGGCGGATCGACCTCGACGAACTGCCGCGGCCGGCCCCGGCGCCGGCCGCCGGGAACGGGCCCTGGCGGTTGTACGCCGACGCCGGCGACTCCCTGGCCGCCCGGCTGGCTGCCGCCCTCGAGACCGCTCGGGCCGGCGCCGGTGTCCTGGTGGCGGTCCCGCCGTCCGGGGACCTCAGCGGTGCCCTGGACGGCGTCAAGGAAGCGGTGACCGGCGACGGCCGGCGCTCGCTGGTGTTGTTGCAGCGCGGAGCGGTCGGGGCCGGACTGGCCAAGACCGCCCACCTCGAAGCGCCCGCCCTCCGGACGACCGTGCTCCGCGTCCCGGACGGCTGGGACGACGTGGAGACGCTGGTCGCCGAGGTCGCCGCCACCACCGGGTTCAGCGAGGTGCACTACGATCCGGCCGGCGCGCGGAGGGTGCCGACCCTGCGGCCGATGTCCGTCGACCCGGCCGCCCCGGCGCCGCCGCTCGGCCCGTCCGACGTGCTGCTGGTGACCGGCGGCGGCAAGGGGATCACGGCCGAGTGCGCGCTCGCGATGGCTCAGGACAGCGGTGCGGCCCTGGCCGTGCTGGGCCGCTCCGACCCGGACGGCGACCCCGAGCTGGCCGCCAACCTGCGCCGGATCGCCGCCGCCGGTGTCACCGTGCGCTACGCCCGCGCCGACGTCACCCGCCCCGAACAGGTGCGTGCCGCGGTCGGCGCCCTCGCCGCCGAGCTGGGTGAGGTGACGGCCGTGCTGCACGGGGCGGGCCGCAACGAGCCCAAGGCCCTGACCAGCGTGACGACGGACGACCTGCGCGCCACGGCCGAGCCCAAGGTGGACGGTCTGCGGCACGTGCTCGACGTGGTCGGCCCAGGGCTGCGGCTGCTCGTCACGCTGGGCAGCATCATCGGCCGGGCCGGCCTGCGCGGCGAGGCGCACTACTCGGTCGCCAACGAGCGGCTCGCCGAGCTGACCGCCCGGGTCGGCGCGGACAACCCGGACTGCCGGGCGATCTGCCTCGAGTGGTCGGTCTGGTCGGGCGTCGGCATGGGCGAGCGCCTGGCCGTCGTCGAGGCGCTTTCCCGCGACGGGATCACGCCGGTGACGCCCGACCAGGGCATCCGGATCCTCCGGCGGCTGCTCGCCGACACCCGCACGCCCGGCGTCGTGGTGATCAGCGGGCGCACCGAGGGCATCCACACGGTGCGCTACGACGAGCCGGAGCTGCCGCTGCTGCGCTTCACCGAACGGCCGCTGGTGCGCTACCACGGCGTCGAGCTGGTCACCGAGGTGGAGCTGAGCGCCGGCACCGACCTCTACCTCGCCGACCACCACCTCGACGGCAACATGCTGTTCCCGGCGGTCTTCGGCATGGAGGCGATGGCCCAGGTGAGCGCGGCCGTGACGGGCCGAGCCGAACCGCCGGTCATCGAGAACGCGGAGTTCCTGCGCCCGATCGTGGTGCCGCCCGGCGGCTCGACGACGATCCGGGTCGCGGCCACCGTGGTCGCGGACGACGCGGTCGAGGTCGCCATCCACAGCGCCGAGACCGGCTTCGCGGTGGAGCATTTCCGCGCCCGCTGCCGCTACCCGGTTCAGCCGGCGCCGGACGCGCCGTTCGGCACGGTCGCGGACGGCCAGCCCGAGGTGGCCGTCGACCCGGCGGCCGACCTGTACGGCGACGTGCTCTTCCAGGGCGCCCGGTTCCAGCGCGTACGCCGCTACCACCGGGCCGCCGCACGCGACGTCGACGCCGAGCTCGCCGCCGCGCCCGGAACCGCCTGGTTCAGCGCCTACCTTCCGCAGACGTTGCTGCTCGGCGACCCCGGCATCCGGGACGCGCTGATGCACGGAACCCAGGTGTGTGTGCCCGACGCGACGCTGCTGCCGGCCGGTGTCACCCGCATCCACCCGGCCGGCGCCCGGCTCGGCGGGGAAGGGCGGTTCCGTTACCGGGCGGTCGAGCGCCGGCAGGACGGCGACGCGTACGTCTACGACGTCGTCCTGTGCACGCCGGACGGCACGGTGATCGAGCGCTGGGACGGGCTGAGATTGCACGCCGTGCGCAAGAAGGACGGCCGCGGGCCGTGGGTCGTGCCGCTGCTCGGCGCGTACCTGACCCGGGCGGCGGCCGAGGTCGCGGGGATGCGGGTCGAGGTCGCCGTGGAGCAGAGCGGCGAGCCGGCCGCCGACTACCTGGCCTGGCGTCGCGCCCGCACCAGCCGGGTGATCGCACGAGCCCTGGGCCGCCCGTCCGTGATCACCTACCGTCCCGACGGGCGGCCGGAGACACCCGGGGCGTCGATCTCGGCCGGGCACGGGGCCGGCGTCACGATCGGGGTCGCCGGCGACGGCCCGGTGGGCTGCGACGTGGAGGTGGTCGAGCGGCGGGAGCCGGACACCTGGGCCGGGCTCCTCGGCCGGCACGCCGGGCTGGCCGACATCGTGGTCACGATGCTGGGCGAAGAGGCGGGCACGGCGTCGACACGGGTCTGGACGGCGATCGAGTCGTTGCGCAAGGCCGGGCAGTCCGACCGGACGCCGCTGGTGCTCCTGCCGGATGCCCGGCCGGGCTGGGTGACGTTCTCGTCCGGGGAGCTGCGGGTCGCCACGTTCGCCACGACCGTACGGGGTGTCGAGAAACCGGTGGTGTTCGCGCTGCTGGCCGACGCTCAGCCCGGGACCCGGTGATCGTCGTGACCGGACTGCCCGATCGCGCCGGCCTGCGCACCACCTTCGGCACGTTCGCCACCGGCATCACCGTGGTGACCGTCGGCGGCGCCCGCCCGCACGGGATGACGGCGAACTCGTTCACCACCGTGTCACTGGACCCGGCCCTCGTCCTGGTGTGTGTCGGCCACGACGCGATCATGCACGAGGCGCTGGCCGAGAACGGCCGGTTCGGGGTGTCGATCCTCGCGTCCGGCCAGGAGGAGATCGCCCGTCACTTCGCCGACAACCGGCGCCCCCTCGGCTCGTCACAGTTCGACTTCGTGCCGTGGGTGCCCGGCCCGGACAGCGGCGCCCCGCTCATCGACGGCGCGGTGGCCCACTACGAGTGCGAGCTGTGGCGTGGCTACGACGGCGGCGATCACACCATCTTCGTCGGCCGGCTGCTCTCCGTCCGGCGCTGCAACGAGGAGGACGTCCTGATCTACCTGCGCGGGCGTTTCCGTCAGCTGGAGCAGATGCCGCGGGACCTGGTCGGCTGAGCGAGCCCCCGCCGTCGCGGGCCGCCCCATGCCCGGGGCGGCCCGCGACGGCGATATCGGCATTCATGCATGCTGCGGCGGAGCCGGCCCAGCCGATAGGATCCCGGCATGTCACGCAAAAGGCCCACGGTCGAGGACGTGGCGGCCGCGGCCGGGGTGTCCAAGGCGGCCGTGTCGCGAGTCCTCAACAACGCGCCCGGCGCCTCCACCGAGACCCGCGAGCACGTGCGCCGGGTGATCGCCCGCCTCGGCTACAAGCCCGACCCGGTCGCCCGCGCCCTGGCCAACGGGCACGGCGACCTGCTCGACCTGGTCGTCGTCGAGGACGACCAGGACCGGGTCGGGGCAAATCCGTTCTACAGCCGGGTCATCACCGGCGTCTTCCGGGCCCTCGAGGAAACCGGTGTCCAGCTCCGTCTGCGGGTGGTCGACGAGGCCGGCGCCGCCGCGCTGCCCGCACGCCTGGCCGGGTCCGGCAGCCTGGGCGTCCTGCTGGTCAACGTGCCGCCCCGGCTCGCCGCCGAGTTCCCGGCCCGGGGCCGGCCGGTCGTGTCGATGGGCCGCTCCGCGCCCGGGATCGCGTCGATCGTGCCCGAGAACAGCGGCGGCGCCCACGCCGCCCTGCGTCACCTCTACGCGACCGGCCGGCGCCGCATCGCCGCGGTGCACGGGCCGCGGTGGAGCCCGTGTGCGGCCGACCGGCGCGACGGCTATCAGGCCGCGATGAGCGAGGCCGGCCTGCACGGGGTCTCGGCGCACGGCCCCTTCCGCCGCGAGACCGGTTACGAGCTGACCCGTTTGCTGCTGGCCCGCGATCCTCGCCTGGACGCCGTCTTCGTCGGCTGTGACCTCATGGCGACCGGCGTCATGCAGGCCCTGGCCGAGGCGGGCCGCCGGATCCCGCACGACGTGGCGGTGATCGGCTTCGACGACGGCCCGATCGCGGCCTGCACCGTCCCGCCGATGTCGTCGGTGCACCAGCCGGTGGAGCAGATGGCCGAAACCGCCGCCCGGGCCGTGATCGACCGCAAGCCCGGCCGCGCGTGGGAGCAGACCTTCCCGACGACGTTGCGGGTCCGGGCCAGCTCAGGTTGACCCGGCGAGTTGGTCGTCCGGCGTATCGGGCGGAGAAGCCGCGGCGTGCGTTCCTTCACCGTCGACGCCGGCCGGCTACCGCGGGGATCGGCCCCCGGTGCTGCTCGCAGCGGCCGGATCGGCATCGGGCGTCGCCGGGCGCAGCACCCCGGCTGCGGCCGCGACCACGAGGGTCAGGACGACCGGGATCCACAGCGCCGTGGGCAGCGAAACCACGGTGGCCGCGGCGCCGATGAGCAGCGGGCCGAGCAGGAAGCCGAGGTAGCCGATGCTCACCACCGTCGACAGGTCACGGCCGGAGCGTCGCGGGTCCCGGCTCCCCACGGCCGAGAAGATCTGCGGGGCGATGCCGGACAGGCCCAGCCCGAGCAGGCCGAAACCGATCACGCCCGCGACCGGGCGGTGCACCAGCAGGGCCGCGCCGAGACCGGCGGCCGCCACGACGCTGCCTGCCCGCACCAGCATGACCGGGCCGAGCGCCATCACGAGCCGGTCGCCGAAGACCCGGCCCGCCGTCATCATGATCGCGAAGGCGGCATAGCCGTACGCCGCGAAGCCGGGCGTGGAAAGCAGGTTGTCCCGCAGGTAGACCGCGCTCCAGTCGGCGGCCGCGCCCTCACCGACCAGCGTGCACAGCACCAGCACGCCGAGGAACACCACCAGAGCCGACCGGCCTGCCGGGGGAGCGGCGACCGATTCCGCCGTCGGTTCGGCCGTAGCCGCCCTCGACGGCAGCACCCAGAGCCCGGCCCAGGCGGCCAGGGCGAGCACCCCCAGCCCGGCGATCAGAAAGGTGGGGCCGAGGCCGACGTCGTGCCGGGCGAACTGGCCGCCGATGAGCGCGCCCGCGAAGCCGCCGAGGCTGTAGATCGCATGGAACGAGGACATGATCGGCCGGCCCCAGGCGCGTTGGACCTCCACCGCGTTCGCGTTCATGGCGATGTTCAGCGTGCCGTGGGCGGCGCCGAAGCAGAAGACGACCACGCACAGCCCGGTCAGCCCGGGTGCGAACCCGGCCCCGGCCAGCAGGGCGCCCTCGAGCAACGCCGCGACCACGAGAAGGCGTGAACTGCCGAGACGATCGGACAACCGGCCCAGCAAGGCGAGCCCGAGAATGCAACCGGCGGCGAACGAGAGCAATACGAAAGTCAATCGGCCGTCGCTCAGTCCGAGCTTCTCTTTGACCGCCGGAAGGCGCGCCGTCCACACGCCCAGCGCCGTTCCGAAAAGCACGAAGGCCAGCGAGGTGGCGATCCGGCCACGTCGCAGCCGGCGACGGTCTGGCTGGACCGGGGTCATGGTTCCTCCGCTACGTCGGCGCGCCGCCCAGGCTATCGCGCCGCGCCATCCGCAGTCATCGATCGGCCGCGGTTCCGGAACCGTGACTGTGGGACGAGTCGTGCCGCCGCCCGCGCGGAAAGCGCGGCCGGGCCCGCCGCTCAGGTCCGGAAGCGCGAGGAAATGCGCGGCGAAAGCGCGCTGAATCCGCGCCTGATGCCGGCTGAATGCCGCCTGAAACCGGTCCGGGCACGGTGACCCACGTCAGTCCGACAACGGGGGGAGTTCAGGCAATGCCTCAGGACAGCTCGATCGACGTGCCGATCGCCGGGAACGGCGGCGCCCCGTCCGACGCGGTCGCCCGGATCGCCGGCCGGTTCCGCCGGCCCGGCGGCGAGCCCGACGCGCTGCGGTGCGGCCAGCTGCTCGCCGGCGGTCTCGAGGCCGCCGAACGCAGGCTGCGGACCGGCCCCGACGGTGACGTGCCGGCCGCCACGGCCCGAGCCGTGATCCGCGAGATCGCCGGCTGGAACGCCGTGCTCACCGGCGCCGAGGCGGTGGCCGTGCTGCTCGCGGACGCGGGTGTCAGCGACGTCTTCGTCTATGCCGGAACCTCGGAGCTCGCCCTCTGCGACGCGGTCGACCGGGCCGCCGGCATCCGCGTGATCAACGGACGAGGGGACAAGGAGTCCGCCTTCATGGCGGCCGGCGCCTCCCTGCTCGAACCCGGCGTGGGAGCGGCGATCCTGCACGGCGCACGCGGTTTCACCAACGCGGCCGGCGGTGTCGCGGACGCGCGCCGCAACGAGGCCGGAACCGTGTACGTCGTCGGGCTGCCCACGACCGGCTCGACCCGATTCCTGCCGCCGCACGGCGAGGCGCACCTGTCGGAGGGCATGAGCGCCTTCGCCGACTGGCTCTGGGAGGCGCCCAAGGTGCCCGCCGACGCGCCGGACCGGTGGCGGGCGGCGCACCGTTTCGTCGCGCAGATCCGCCACGCCCTCGCCTCCGTGGCGCAGGCGCCGCACCGCCCGGCCGTCGTCGGTGTTCCGCAGGACGTGGCCGAGGAGCGGTGGATCGACGTCGCCGCGCTCGCCGTCGCGCCACCACCCGCGCGCGCCGCCGCCGCGGCCGACGACGCGGCGGCCGAGGCGGCTCTGCGGGCGCTGCGGGAGGCCGAACGGCCGGTGTTCCTGGTCGACGACTACGCCCTGCGCCACGACGGCGTCCGGCCCGCGCTCGACCGGCTCAGCCAGGCGGTCGGTGCCGCTGTCCTGCAGGTCCGCTACCGCCGGGGACCGATGCTCTTCGAACGGCTGCGCGCCGACGAGGTACGCAACTTCGCCGGTTGGCTCAACCAGTTCAGCGCCGAGCACCGGGATCTGCTCAACGGCTGCGACCTGCTGGTCACCGTCGAGGACCGCAACATGTACGAGCGGGTGGTCGGCCGCCTTCCGCACTGCCCCAAGATCGCCGTGAACACCGACCCGGAGAAGGTCCTCAAGAACGAGTATCTCGGCGACGGCGACACCCTGCTGGTCGGCGACCCGGCCACTACGCTGAACCGGTTGGCGGGACGGTTGGCGGCGTCCGGCCGGCCGCCCTGGTTCGACGCGCGCGTCCGGGACGCCGCCCGGGTCACCCCGGAACCGGCCGGGGCCGAGGTCGAAAGCGCGCGGGGCTCGGTCGTCGGCGCGCTGGCGGCGGTGCTGCGGTCGTGGCGGAACCCGGTGCTGGTCGACGACAGTCAGATGTTCGGCGGGCTGATCTCGGAGCACTACGACGACCTGCCGGCGGGGCTGCGGGTGTTCGGCGGGCACGGCGGCTTCGTCGGCGGCGGCCTGTCCATCGCGACCGGCATGGCGATCGCCCGGCCCGACGTACGGGTGATGTGCACCCTGGGCGACCAGGCGTTCACCAACTCGTTCCAGGGGCTCGTGGCCGCCCTTCAGGAACGTGCCCGGGTGCTGTTCGTGGTCTGCAACAACGGCCGGTCGGTCTCGCTGACCAAGCAGGCCACCGCGTCGTACGAGCAACGCCCGCGCACCTACCTGGACAACGTCAACGGGCTCCGGTACCACGCCGTCGCGCAGGTTCTCGGGGTGCCGGCGGCGCGGGTGGAGGTGCCGATCGGCGGCGACCCGGCGGAGGTGCGGAACGGGCTGGCCCGTTTCGAGGCGGCGCTGCGGCAGGCGGCCGTGGTGGACGGGCCGAGCCTGGTCGAGCTGGTCCTGCCCGCCGACCCCGAGGTGTGGCGCGGCATCTGGCTCACCCAGGGCTTCGAGCAGGCCCCGGCCGTTGCCGCGTGACCCGTGGCCGAGCACTGTTCCCGGCCGGGCGCGCGACGCCCGGCCCCGACGAGGAGGAACCGCATGTCCCTGTTGACCCCGACCGATCCCGCGGCGCCGGCCCGAGCCGTCGCCGACAACCTCGTGGTGGCCGCCGACCCCGGCGCCCGCCGGTCCGGCTTGTACTACTGCGAGCTGGCCCAGCCCTTCACGGACGCCGTGGTGGACGCGGTCCGCGCCTGCCCCGTCGACCGCGTCCGCAAGCTCGGTGAGGAGGTCCTGGACCGGCCGGACCAGCCGGCGCCGTACTTCGTGCTGCGCCGGACGCTGACCGAGATCGACGGCCGCGACCGCGACGAGGTGCGGCCCCTGCTGGACGCCGGCTGGCGGGCGGAGTGCAACTCCCGCGTCGGGTACCACATCGGCCCCCGGTACGACCCCGGCGCCGCGGCCGTGCCGATCGACGAGCTGCGCGAGCTCAGCACGCGTACCCCGGACCTCCCGGCGGCACGGGGCGCCGGGACACCGGACGTGCTCGTCGTCATCCCGTTCCAGGACCGGCACACCGGCGGCAAACGGCTCTACAACCTGACCGCCTGCCTGCTGGCGCTGCGGGACCAGTCGGCGCCCGGGGAGAGCTATCGGGTCGTGGTCGTGGAGTCGGACGCCGAGCCACGCTGGCGGGAGAGCATCGAGCCGCTGGCCGACGAGTACCTGTTCGTCGCCAACCCGGGCGTCTTCGCCAAGTCGTGGACGGTCAACGTCGGCGTCGTGCACGCCTCCGGAGGCGCCGGGGCGATCTGCATCCTCGACGCCGACATCCTGGTCGACCGGGACTTCATCGCCCGCAACGCCGCCCGGTTCCGCCGACCCGGCACCGCCGGTCACATCCCGTACCGGGACATGGTCTGCCTCGACTACGCCGGCGCGGCCGCCGCGATCAGCGACCGGCTGCGGGCGGGCCGGGCCGAGCCGGATGTGGACCGGTTGCGGGCGTTCCACCTGCGGCGGCCCCCGGGCGCCTGCGTGTGGGTGCGCACGTCGGCGTTCCACCGGATCGGCGGCATGGACGAGCGGTACCAGGGCTGGGGCGGCGAGGACAACGACTTCGCGTACCGGATGGACTTCTCGACCGCCTTCGACACCTACCACGACCAGAACCTGCACCTGCCCCACCCGCCAGCCTCCGAGCTGCGCGAGGACGGCGAACTGGTCAACGCGCACATCCCGCCGCTGAGCTGGCGGCCGGAGGAGCCGATCGGCCGGCTCGACCGGTTCGCGGCCCGGTAGGGAGGCGTCGATGCCGATCGCACAGGAACCGAGGTTCGTCGTCGTCACCGGGCGTTCCGGGGCGGGCCGCAGCGTGGTCGCCGACCATCTGGAGGACCTGGGCTGGCGGGTCGTGCGCAACCTGCCCGCCGAGCTGCTGCCCGGCCTGGTCGACGTCACCCGGCCGGGCGACCGCACCGCGCTGGTGCTGGGGCCGGGGCAGGAGGAACAGGCCGGGCCGACGGCCGAGCTGCTGCGCTCCTCGGGCGCCGCGGTGCACGTGCTGTTCCTCACCGCCGAGCCCGAGACCCTCGTACGGCGTTACAACGAGACCCGCCGGGTGCATCCGCTCGCCGGCGACGGCACCCACCTGCTGCCGGTCATCGAGCGGGAGGCGCGGCGGCTCGGGCCGGTCCGCGAGGTCGCCGACATCGTGGTGGACAGCACGAACCTGAGCAAGCACGACCTGCGCCGGCGCATCGCCGCCATGCTGGGCCCGCAGGACGGCGCCGGCTCCGCCACGGCCCACATCACGATCGTCTCCTTCGGGTTCAAGCACGGCCTCCCGCTCGACGCCGACCTGGTGCTCGACTGCCGTTTCCTGCCCAACCCGCACTGGGTGGAGCGGCTGCGGCCGGGCACCGGGCTGGACGCCGCGGTACGCGATCACGTGCTGGGGCAACCGGCCGCCCCGCGCTTCCTCGACCGGGTCGAGGACCTGCTGGTGGATCTGCTGCCCGCGTTCGCCGCCGAGAACCGGACCGTGCACACCGTAGCGGTGGGCTGCACCGGCGGGCGGCATCGGTCGGTGGCCGTGGCGGAGGCGGCCGCGGAACGGTTGCGGCGGCGCGGGGTGAGCGTCGCGGTCCTGCACCGGGACGTGCGGCGATGACCGGTCGCCCGTACGTCGTGGCCATCGGCGGCGGACGCGGGCTGACCGCGACCTTGCGTGCGGCGCGCCGATACGCCGACGTGGTCACCGCCGTCGTGGCCACCGCCGACGACAGCGGCTCGACCGGGCGGCTTCGTGCCGCGCTGCCCATCCCGGCGCCGGGCGACCTGCGCCGTTGCCTGGCCGCGCTGGCCGACGTGGACGACCGGCCGCTCGGCCTCGCCCTGGAGCACCGCTTCGAGGGCACCGACCTGACGGGGCACACGCTCGGCAACCTGATGCTGGCCGCGCTGTTCGCCACCACCGGCGACTTCGTCGAGGCGACCGACGAGGTCGCCCGGCTCCTCGGGGTGGATCCGCGGCGGGGCCGGGTCGTTCCGGCGACGGTCGAGCCGGTGCACCTGACCTGCATCACCGGCGACGGCCGTCGTGTCCGGGGGCAGTACGCGATCTCCAAGACCGCCGGGATCGACCGGCTGGCCCTGGACCCGCCCGGAGTGAAGGCGCCGAACGGCGTCGTCGACGCGATCCACCGGGCCGACCAGGTGGTGCTCGGTCCGGGCTCGCTGTACACGTCGATCCTGGCCGCCGTGCTGGTGCCGGACGTGCTGGCGGCTCTGCGGACGACGACGGCGCAGCGGGTCTACGTCTGCAACGTCGAGCCCGAGCCGGGCGAGACCGAGGGGTACGACGTGGCCGCTCACGTCGCCGCGCTGCACCGGCACGGCGTCTGCGCCGACGTGGTGCTGGTGCCGCGGGACACCGCGCTGCCGCTCGGCGATGTCAGTGTCCCGGTGGCGCACGCCGACGTCGCCGGCGCCGGGGGCACGGCCCACGACAGCTGGAAACTCGCGGTGGCCCTGGCGGCCATCGTCCCCGCCCGTACGGACGAGAGGTGATCCCATGTCGTTCTTCACGCTGGCCTGCGCCTTCCACGACACGCCGCGCCTGCTGGAGCGGACCCTGCCGCGGGCGATCGAGGCCTTGACCCGGCCCACCCGGCACGAGTTCGAGGTGATCCTGGTGGCCGAGCGGTCCACCCCCGAGGTGGCCCGCGACCTCGTCGGGCGTCTCGACGACTACGGCGTGGACGAGCTGCGTTTCCGGCGGACGAGCCGCAACGCGTTCTCCGGGGCGCCGTCGAACAACTTCCACGGCAACCACTTCGCCGCGACCAGCCCGTATCTGATCACGTTCACCGACGACACGTTCATGCACAAGACCGATCCGGACTTCGACGTGCTGGACGCGGTGGCCGGGGTGTTCGAGCGGCATCCCGAGGTGGTCATGGTGAGCAAGGTGGACGACCACGACGAGTGGGACTGGCCGCTCGTCGACGCGGGACCGGACATCGAGACCGGGGTCCGGTCGGTCAACCGGGTCGTCGACCAGCTGATCGCGTACGACACCGCGCGGTTCGCCCCGGTGGCCCGCCGCTTCGGTGGCTGGGAGCGCGACATCTTCGTCAGCCAGAAGGGCTTCGAGTACCAGTGGGAGAACCTGGCCAGCCACGTCGGCACGAGCGGGGGCCGCCGGATCGCCTACCCGCAGGCGTGGCCCCTGCGGGTGCGGCACGCCGACCTGCGTACGGTGCCGGGCTCGATGCACGGCACGCAGGACGAGGACGTGAAGCTGGCGTGTTTCGAGCGCCTGGCCGAGACCGCCGGAACGCTGAAGCGCTGATCACGCGGCCGGCGGGTCGTACGCGATCTCCTCGTCCTCGCGGATCGCGCGTTCCAGCCGGCGCAACCCCTTGCCGGGCGCCAGGCCCAGCTCACGCGCGATGGTGGACCGGGCGCAACGGTAGGCGGCCAGCGCGTCGGCCCGGCGCCCGGCGGACAGCAACGCGCGCACCAGGGCCTCGTGCAGGTGTTCGCGCAGCGGGTTCTCGGCCACCAGGGCCTTGAGCCGGCCGACCGCAGCGGCGGCGTCCCCGGTGAGCAGGTCCGACCGGGCGCCGAGCTCCTCCAGGCCGAGGCGGATTTCGTCCAGCCGTTCCCGTTCGGCGGTGACGAGCCGGCCGGCGGGCACGTCGGCGAAGGCCGGGCCGCGCCACAGCCCCAGCGCCCGCTCGGTGGAGTGCCGCGCGTCGGCCGGCCGCCCGGCGGCGAACTCCCGATGGGCCTGCAGCGCGAGCCGCCGGAACTCGTCGGCGTCGCCGGCGGCCGCGGGCAGGGTGAGCTGGTAGCCGCCGAAGCAGGTACGGATCTCGAGCCCGCCGGCGCGGGCCGGTGCGAGGATCCTGCGCAGGTGGAACACGTACTGCCGGACGAGGCCGACAGCCGTCGGCGGAGCTTGTTCCCACAGCTCGTCGACGATGCGGGGCACCGGGACGACCCGGCCGGCGCAGACCAGCAGCACCGCCAGCACCGCGCGCTGCTTGGCGGCGTTCACGGTCAGGGTCGTCTCGCCGGTGATCTGCAGAGGACCGAGGGTGTTGACACGCATGGCGGGCTCACCGGCCGGCCGGCGCGGGAGTGACCGCGCGCAGTCGAGCAGCCGCCTCCTCCGGGGGCAGGTCCCGCTGCGGCTGGGCCAGCAACTCGTAACCGCCGAAGTGCTTGCGGACCGACGCCGAGCGCAGCAGCGGCGGAACGTAGTGCGCGTGCAGGTGCCACCCCGGATGCCGGCGACCGTCGGTGGGTCGTTGGTGCAGCCCGGTCGAGTAGGGGAACGGCGTGTCGAACAGCGCGTCGTAGATCGCGGTGAGGCCCCTGATCACCTCGGCCAGGCCGTCGCGTTGCCGGTCCGACAGGTCGGGCAGGGCTCCGGCGTGAACCCGCGGCAACACCAGGACCTCGTACGGCCAGGCGGCCCAGAACGGCACCAGGGCCACGAAGTGCTCGCCGGCCAGCACCACGCGGTCGCCGCACGCCAGTTCGGCGGCGAGATAGTCACAGAGCAGACACCCCCCGTACGCGTCGAACCGGCGGGTCTCGGCCAGCGGCTCGCGGGGCAGGTGGTCCTCGGCCCAGATCTGCCCGTGCGGGTGCGGGTTGCTCGCGCCGGTCATCGCACCCCGGTTCTCGAAGATCAGCACGTGCTCGACCCAGCCGTGACCGCCCAGTTCGGCGTACTGCTCGGTCCAGCTTCCGATCACCCCGGCGATGTCCGGCGCCGGCATCTCGCCAAGGGTCAGATCGTGCCGCGGGGAGTAGCAGACGACCCGGCAGATGCCCCGCACCACCTCGGCGACCAGCAGGGGGGACGCCCCGGCGGGAAGGGCCGCCGGTTCCGGCAGCAGCGCCGGGAAGTCGTTGTCGAAGACGTACGTCGAGCCGTAGCGCGGGGTGACCCGGTCGCCCGCCCGCCGGCTGCCCGGGCAGAGGTAGCAACCCGGCTCGTAGCGCGGCGGACGCGCGGCGGTGGCCGGCTCGGTCGTCCCCCGCCACGGCCGGGCGGCCCGCTGCGGGGACACCAGCACCCAGTCACCGGTGAGCTGGTTGAGTCGTCGATGTGGTTGTCGGGACACCGCTGATCCTCCGATCGTGGTTCTCAGCTCGGAACCGCCTCCCGCGGCTCCGGCCGGTCGGCTGCCGTGCGCCGGCGGGTGGAGACGAGGGGTTCCATCAGGACGGCCACCAGGGCCAGCAGCGTCAGCCCGGCGCCGGCCAGAGCCGTGCCCCGCAGCCCCGCCCCGGGCAACAGGACGCCACCGAGCAGGGCGCCGGCCGTGATGCCGAGGTTGAAGGCGGTCGAGGTGCCGGCCAGCGCCATGTCGGAGCCGCCGGGGGCGGTCTCGAGCACCCGGACGCCCAGCGACGACGAGATCCCGGCGAGGGCGAGGCCGCCCAGGGCGATCGCGACGACGATGACGATCTGCGAGGCGCCGAGACTCCATTGCAGGGTCAGGGCCACCAGCTGGACGCCGATCAGCACGGTCACCGTCAGCCAGCCGTTGCGCCCGATGCAGAGGCCGACCAGGAACACCCCGGCCAGGCCGGCCAGCCCGCGCACCAGCAGCAGCGGGCCGACGGCGGCCTCGCTGAACCCGCTGACGTCGGTCAGGAACGGGCTGATGTAGGTGAACGCGGCGAACGCGCCGGTGGTCGCCAGCGCGGTGTAGACCAGCAGGGCGACGTAGCGGCCGGCGTCGGGCGCCGAACCCCGGTCGGTGTCGCTGGCGCCGGCGGGCGTGGTCGGCATCAACGCGAGAACGGTCACCAGGATGAGCAGGCCGACCACGCTGACCGCGAGGAACGCCGCCCGCCAGCCGGCCTGCTGCCCGAGCCAGGTGCCCGCCGGGACACCGGCCAGCGCCGCCAGGGAGCTTCCCGCGTAGAGCACCGCGAGCGCCCGGGGACGGGCGGCCGGACGGAACAGGGCGGCGGTGGCGGGGGTCACCACCGACCAGAACAGGGCCTGGCTCAGGGCGGTCGCGATGCGGGCCGCCATCAGCAGCCAATAGGAATCGGCCAAAGCGGAGGCGGCAGTGGCCAGGACGAAGACCGCGAGCAGGCCGCACAGCGCGAGGCGCCGGGGAAGGCGCTGGGTGACCTTGGTGATCGGGATCGAGCAGAGCACGACGGTCAGGCCGTAGACGGTGACCAGCATGCCGATGGCCGGCACCGAACGACCGAGGTCGGCCGAGATCAGCGGAAGCAGGCCGATGGGGAGGGTCTCGGTGGTCACGTAGACGAACGTGGACAGCGAAAGGGCCGCCAGCAAAATTGTTGCCCGGGTGTCGCCGACGCGTGCTGGCACGATTTCCTCCTGAATCCTTCCGGCGCCGGGAACGACAATTCCCGCGGCGGATCCGAGTGACATTCCGACCGCTCAGCCTCTCACGGGAATCGATGGTCACAAAGGTGCCGGCAACAATTATCGCGCGCCATTCCCGAAACCGGTTTCGCCGCATTGCAGGGCAACTACCGCAATGGCCTCGGGGGCAATTTGCGAGGAACCCGGAAATGATCCGCCGGGCCCGCGCCCCCGGACCGACGATAGCGCCACCGGCCGGGGCGAGCAGGCGGAGGTCCGGGACCGCGCCGGGTCCCGGACCTCCGTACGGCCGGCCGCCGGCTCAGCGGGCCACCGGCAGGGCCACGGCCGCCGGCGACGCCACCGGGTCGAGGTCGGTGGTGCGGCGCCGGTCGACCAGCCACTTGCCCCACCAGAAGAGACCGCGGGCCAGGCAGACGATCGTGACGGCGAAGAAGAGCGTGTAGACGATGTTGAAGACCATCAGGACGCCGTAGACCATGGCCACGCTCATGCCGAACATGAACTGCATGCGCGGGGCCGACGGCGTCGTACCGGGGTCGGTGATCATGTAGTTGGTGAACAGGACGAACGCCACGCCGGTCATCGGCACCAGCGCGGCCCAGAGGGAGACGTCCCAGATGAAGTGACGCAGCAGCGCCTGGATGACGAACGCGCCGATCCATCCGACGATCAGCGGCACCTTCTTGGTGAGCATCGCGTTGAGCACGGTGCCGGCGGTGATGATGACGATCGGCACCATGATCCGGATGACGTCGGGAACGTTCTCGGTGAAGTGGTACGGCGGTGCGATGTTGACCCAGCCGAAGGCCAGCAGGGTGATCGTGATGCCGAAGTTCGACGGGTTCATGTAGTGCCGCATCCGGCCCTTGATCGGGGCCTGGAGGACCGCTTTCTGCCCGATGGCGACGAGCACCGCGAAGGCGATCGGCCAGAACTTGTTGTTGGCGTACAGCAGCATGTTGCAGGCCAGGGCGGTGATGTGGGTGGGCAGCAGGAAGGTGTAGAGGCCCCAGCCGCCGTTGCCCAGGAAGGCCGGGCGACGCCGGTAGGCGCGCGCCGAGACCAGTTCGATGACGATTTCCGCGGCGTAGCCGACGGCGAGCGCGAGGAAGGGCCACAGCCACGGCTGCTCGAAGCCGAGAACGGTGTAGCCGAGAACGTTGAAGACCGACATGGAGATGGCGAAGTTGCGCAGCGCCAGGTAACGCGGATCCCGCTTGTCCACCCGCGGCGGCGCGGCGGCGCGGTCCTGCGGCGCCGGGGCCGCGGGGGACTGCAGTGCGGTCTCGATGGCCTTCGGAGTGCGGACGTCGGTCATGGCGTGGTCAGCTCCCGGGCTTGGTCGGTCAGGATGAGGTCGTGCCAGCCGGCGGCCAGCTCGAGCGTCTGGCGGTGGGCGCCGCCGTCGGCGTCACGCCAGGCGATCTCGGCCGACACGGGCCTGCCCCCGGCCGCGCCGAGTCCGAAGTAGACGTCGAAGCTGCGCTTGCCGGAGTGGCCGCTGCCGCCGTCCAGCTGGGCCACGTGTGTCGTCCCGTCGGCGGTGCGGATGCGGACCTGGGCCCCGTACGCCGGGC